>JBEKXX010000060.1:0-25410 GCA_049511595.1 Occallatibacter sp.
GGCGCGTGCTTCCTCCGTTTGCGTGGAGACCACTTGCTAGAGTGCTAGCCACGGTCAACGCGCGGTTTGCCCGCTGGTGGGCGCGGCGGCTGCAACTGGGGCTTTCGATTGCGGTGGTCGCGGCGCTGGGGGGAATCGCCTGGGCGCTCTCCGACTCATTCGAGGTTGGCTGGAGGTTTGCGCTGTACGTCGCCATTGCGTTGGTTGTTCTGCTGGCCCTGGCGTGGGTTGCGCTGCGGACGTTGCGCTTCTTGCTTGATCGCGTCCGGCTGCGGCTGCCTTCGTCGCTTCGACACGGGCTGGCGAACCTTTACCGGCCGGGCAACCAGTCGGCGGCCGTTCTGGCGGCGCTGGGCACGGGCGTCATGCTGATTCTGGCCGTCTACCTGATGCAGGCGGCGCTGCTGAGAGATCTGCGCGAGACGGCCTCGCCCAAGCTGCCCAATATCTTTCTGGTGGATGTGACGACCGATGAGGTTGCCGGGGTCAAGGAGTTCTTTCAGCGCCAGGCGGGGGTGAGCCAGGCTCTGGAGCTGATGCCGGTGGTGCCGGGGCGGTTCGTTTCGCTGAATGGCAAGACGTTGGATCAACTCAAAGGGCAGCATTATCCCCGCCGGATGCTGGAACATGCCGAGTTGAGCTGGGCCGACGCGCCTCCGGCCGGCGACAAGGTAACCCAGGGCAAATGGTGGACCGATGCCGGCGCGGCGGAGTTGGCCGTTGGCACAGGCGCGGCCGAGCGGCTGCACCTGGGCGTGGGTTCGGCGGTCGAACTGGAAGTGGGCGGGACGGTTCGGAAGCTCAAGGTCGCCGCGGTCTATCGCGCCGATGGACAGCACCTGGGCGCGCGCATCGAAATCGTGCTGCCTTCCGGTCTTCTCAAGGACCAGCCGGCCACCTGGTACGGCGGCGCGCACATCGATCCGAGGCAGGTAGCGGCGATGGAGCGGGCGCTGTTTGCGGCCTATCCCACAGTTTCGGTCATCAATGTGGCCGACGTGCTGGAGCGGATCGAGAGCCTGGTGGATCAGATCACGTTTGTGGTGCGCTTCCTGGCCGGTTTTTCCATCTTTGCGGGGCTGACGATCCTGGCTTCGAGCATTGCCAGCACGCGCTTCCGGCGGATGCAGGAGGCGGTGGTGCTGAAGACGCTGGGCGCCACGCGGATGCGGATTGTGCGCAGCTTCAGCGTGGAGTTCAGCGTGCTGGGCCTGCTGGCCGGCTCGGTGGGCGTGGTCTTCGCCAACCTGCTGACGCGGGTGCTGCTGCACAAGCTCGAGGTGGGCTTCCACATCGAGTGGCTGGCCACGCTGGTTGCGCTGCTGGGGACGGCGGCGCTGGCCACGGCGACCGGCTGGATCGCCAGCTACCGGATTCTCGGGCTGCGGCCGCTGGAAGTGCTGCGCGACGAGTAGAAGGTCGCGAACGGGCGGTGGGAACCGAGGTTTCCAAACCGGGAGCTTGTTTTCCTCGGAACTTAGGTCTCCAGCCTCCGCTTCAACTGCGCATCTGTCAGAACCTCGATCCCGCGGCTTGCCAGGAAGACCGCGGCAGGGGACTCGAAGAAGTCGCGATCGCAGGTGCAGAGCACATCTGCCTCTCCGCTCAATGCAGTTTGCAGGACGAAGACGTCGTTCCGGTCGCGAACTGGAGCAAGGGCAAGAGGATTGATCGGAATCATCTCTGCCGCCTGCCGCAGCCAGCCCGTGAAATTGTAGATTGCTTCTTCGTTCTGTTGGTGAACCATCGCCAGGCGGGGATAGCGAAGAACCCTCGCCACTTCAAAGAGCATTTCGTTGGAGAGAATCAACGTGTGATCGCCGGCAAGGATTGCCAGCAGCAGTTCGTGCGCCAGCCCTCGCGATTTTGCAAAGGACCGAACAAGGATATTGCTATCGAGAAGGATCCTCACGAGACCGGCGTGTAATGCGGGCGCTCACTGCGAAAGGCCTCAAGGAGCGCGGATTCGAGTTCCTCATCGGAGATGCCTGGTCGGGGACGATCAGTCTCCTCCAGAAACCGGCGCAGTTTCTCCGCGGCGGCCTGGCGCTCCGGCACGGCAGACGCCTGCGGCGCAAACGCGCGCAGGCTAATCGCTTCAGCCTCCAGTATCTGCCGCCCCAGGATTTGTTCGATCACCGATCTTTGCGCTGGCGACAAAGCCTCAGCTCTCAGGATCATCGACAAACCTTCCTTCCGCGCCGGCCACCCTTTTGGAGATGGCCGGCTGCAACAATTGTATGCCGGAAAGTCTTGTGAAATAAAGCGCCGAGTGGCCCGGCGCGTGAACTGAGCCCGGCGAAGGGGCGCGCCTGCCGCAGCGAGACAGCTCGCCGATCAGCGTCCCTTCCGCAGACCATTCCGCTGTACAATCGCAACATGAGCAGTCGAGCAAGCTCCGTGACAAAAGCTTGTTCCGCGCATCCAACACCCATGGGGAATCCATGACCTCGTCCCGCGAAAAGACCGAAGCGCGCAAGCTGCCCATGATGCCTATCCGGGACATGGTGATCTTTCCCTATATGATGACGCCCTTCGTGGTGGGCCGCGAGTCGAGCGTGAGAGCCCTTGAAGAGGCGCTCAACGGCGACCGCAAGATCTTCCTCGCCACCCAGCACGATGCCTTGGTTGACGAGCCCAAGGCCAAGGAGATCTACCAGGTGGGCTCGATCTGCAATATTGTGCAGAGCGTCAAGATGCCCGACGGCAATATCAAGGTGCTGGTGGAAGGCGTGGAGCGCGCCAAATCCACCGAGGTGAACGACCGCGACGGCTTCTTTGTGGCCACGGTGCGCACGGGCAGGACCGACTTCGAGATGACTCCGGCCGTGGGGCAGCTCATGCAGCGCGTGACCGGGCTCTTCGAGCAATACGTCAAGCTGCAGCAGTCGCTCAACTACGAGACCATCATCGCCAGCGCGCGCATGGACGAGCCGGCCAAGATGAGCGACATCATCGCCGCCAACCTGCAACTCGGCATCGAAGAGAAGCAGGAGCTGCTGGCCATCTTCGACCCCGCCACGCGGCTGGCGCGCATCGCCGACGTGCTGGACATCGAGATTGAAAAGCTGGATCTCGACCGCAACATCCAGTCACGCGTCAAGCGGCAGATGGAGCGCGCGCAAAAGGAGTTCTACCTCAACGAGAAGATCAAGGCCATCCAAAAGGAGCTGGGCCGCGGCGAAAAGAGCGAGTTCGACGAGCTGCGCAAGAAGATAGAGGCCGCCGGCATGCCCAAGGAAGTGCTCGATAAAGCCATCCAGGAGCTGAAGAAACTGGAGGCCATGCCGCCCATGTCGGCCGAGTCCACGGTCAGCCGGAACTACATCGACTGGCTGCTGGCCGTGCCCTGGAAGAAGCGCTCCAAGGAGACCCGCTCCATCGACTTCGCGGAGAAGGTGCTCAACACCGACCACTATGGGCTGGAGAAGATCAAGGAGCGCATTCTGGAGTTTCTTGCCGTCCGCCAGTTGGTCAAGAACCCCAAAGGCTCCATCCTGTGCTTCGTCGGGCCTCCGGGCGTGGGCAAGACCTCGCTGGGCATGTCCATCGCCCGGGCCACCGGCCGCAAGTTCGTCCGCCTCTCGCTGGGCGGGGTGCGCGACGAGGCCGAGATTCGCGGCCATCGCCGCACTTACATCGGCGCCATGCCCGGCCAGATCATCCAGCACATGAAGCGCGCCGGAACCAAGAATCCTGTCTTCCTGCTCGATGAAGTCGACAAAATCTCGAGCGACTTTCGCGGCGATCCGGCCTCCGCCCTGCTCGAAGTCCTCGACCCCGAGCAGAACATTACCTTCCAGGACCACTATCTCGACGTCGACTACGACCTCTCGCAGGTTCTCTTCGTCGCCACGGCCAACGTGCTCCACACCATTCCGCCCGCGCTGCAGGACCGCATGGAGATTCTTCGCCTGCAGGGCTACACCGAGCAGGAAAAGCTGGAGATCGCGCGCCAGTATCTCGTCAAAAAACAGCGAACGCAGACCGGCCTGAGCGAGAAAAACCTCGTCTTCAACGACGACGCTATCCTCGAAATCATCCGCTACTACACGCGCGAAGCTGGCGTCCGCAATCTCGAGCGCGAAATCGGCAACGTTTGCCGCAAGGTCGCCCGCAAGGTCGTCAAGGCCGGAACCAGGCACAAGGAAGAAGTCACCGCCTCCAACATCGTCGAATTCCTCGGCGTGCCCAAGTTCCGCGACTCCGAAGCGCACGAAAAGAGCGAAGTCGGCCTCGTCACAGGCCTCGCCTGGACCGAAGTCGGCGGCAGCATCCTCACCACCGAAGTTCAGGTCCTCGACGGCAAAGGCAAGCTCACCGTGACCGGCCAACTCGGTGACGTGATGCAGGAGTCGGCGCAGGCCGCGCTCGCCTACATCCGGAGCAAAGCCCAGGCCCTGGGTCTCGCGCGCGAGTTCTACCGCAGCGTGGACCTGCACCTGCACGTGCCCGAAGGCGCCATCCCCAAAGACGGCCCGTCGGCCGGCATCACCATGGCCACCGCTCTCGCCAGCGCGCTTGCCAAAATTCCCGTCCGCCGCGACGTCGCCATGACCGGCGAGATCACCCTGCGCGGCAAAGTCCTCGCCATCGGCGGCCTCAAAGAAAAACTCCTCGCCGCTCTCCGCGCCGGAATCTTCGAGACCATCCTGCCCCGCGCCAACGAGAAGGACCTCTCCGAGCTTCCCGACAACATTAAGAACGCCATGAAGCTCCACTTCGTTGACACCATGGATGAAGTTCTCGCGCTCGCTCTCGAGCGCCCGCTCCCCGCGCCTCTACCCCCGGAAACCGAAACCCTTGCCGCCGTACCCGCGTCCGAGGTCTCCACCAACCTCCCCGCCCCGCAATAACGTGCCCCTTGATTGGCGGCGCGGCGCGCTCGCCGAAGGGTTGGCGTGCTATCGCAGGCAGGAGTTTTTCCTTGCGCACGAACATTGGGAAGACGTGTGGCGCGGCTCCGCCGAACCGGAGAAGGCATTCCTTCAAGCTCTGATTCAGATTGCGGCGGCATTCCATCACCTTGGCCGCGGGAACGCCGCCGGCGCCGAGAAGCTGCTGAACGCTGCGGCTGGCCGGCTTGAACGCTATCCCGTCGAATTTGGCGGCATTGCCGTTGACGCCGTGCGAGAAGGGGTTCGTTTGTGGCTCAGCGCGCTCCAAGCCCGCGACCCCTCGCCGCAGCTTCCGTTCCCGCCGATCCGGTGAGGGCAAGCTATCTCTGCGCCGTTTGTGCGTGCAGCTTTTCCAGCGCATCGCACGCCGTCTTTACCCCGTTCTCGCGCGCCACCTCCTCGGCCACGCTCCGCGCCCGCTCTTCGAACTCCGGCTCAGCCAGCATCGCCCGAATCTTTCGCGCCACGCGCCACGGCTTGTAGTGCGCCTTTTGGATCACCCGCGCCACGCCCAGCCGCCGCATTCGCCGCGCGTTATCCGGCTGGTCGTGCGAATAAGGCATAATCAGCATCGGCCGGCCCGCGCGCAGGCACTGCGCCGTCGTCCCCACGCCGCCCTGGTGCACCACCAGCGGCACATGCGGAAATAGCTTCGAGTACGGCGCGTACTCCGCCACGCAAATCGTTTCCGGCAGCTCCTGTTGCGGCCGGTTCCTCGGGTCCGTCCCAACCAGCAGCACCGCGCGCACTCCCAGCTTCATCGCCGCCCGCGCCGACTGCTCGTAGAAATCTCCCGCCGCCAATACCGCCGCCGACCCCAGCGTAAACACCACTGGCGCCTCGCCTGCACTTAGAAACTTCTCCAGCTCCACGGGCAGCTCCGCGTTCCCCGACTCCGCATCGTAGTAGCAGAAGCCCGCGATCAGCGTGTTTTCCGGCCAGTCCTTCTGCTCCACGCCCAGCACGCGCGAAAACAGCGCCAGCACCAGGTGCGGCGAGTGCTTGGCGTCGAAGATCGGGTTCTTGCCCTTCTTGAGCCCCAGTTCGCGCCTCAGCTCGTAGACCGGCTCCGGCCACTTGCGCGTTACGAACCGCGCCAGCCGCTTCATCGCGCGACCCATCCCCTTCACCTTGTCCGCCCGGGCCAGCCGTGGATACGGCGGCAGCACCGGCGGATCGTACGCCGAGAAAAACGAGAATGGCGCCAGCACGTAGCTCGCCCACTTGATCCCCGTCACCTCCGCCACGATCGGCCCCGCGTAGTTCAGCTCGCCCAGCAGCAGCAGGTCCGCGCGCGCCGGCTTCGTTGCCGCGTCCAGCAGGTCGCTATACGTCTCGCGCAGCACAGGAAACAGGAACTCCCGCAGCCCTGTCTCCGTCCCCTTCTTCACGTCGTAGATCATCTCCACGAGCTTAGTGTTCTCGGGGTCGATGTCCGGCCGCAGCGCGTGAAACTCCAGCCCCAGCGGCGCAATCCTCGACCGGTACACCTCGGGCAGCGCCATCACCGGCGTGTGCCCCCGCCGCCTCATCTCCAGCGCAATCGCAATCAGTGGATTCGTGTCCCCGTACGTCCCAATGTTCGACAGAACTATGCGCAATCTCGGCTCCCCGATGCTGGAATCAACCGCAAATCTGAGAGTAAAGCATCGAATCGGGCCACCGCCGCCGAATCGCGCTTGGTCACTGTTTTGTCACCCCTGCGTGCTATCCTTGCCCCGTTCAACCTAAACTCGGAGAATCCCGTGCCAAACACATCCGCACTTCGCCGCTTTGCTCTCTCTTTCGCCGCAGCCACCCTCCTCTGCGCCGTCGTCACCGCGCCAACCCTGCTCGGCGCGCAGCAGCCTGCAGCTCCCGCTCCTTCATCTACGGCGCCGTCGCAGCCCTACCACGTCATCGACCACTGGAAGATCGGCGGCGAAGGCGGATGGGACTATCTCAACGCCGATCCCGGCGCCCATCGCATCTACATCGCTCACGGCACGCGTGTCGACGTCGTGGACACCACGGCCGGGAAAGTCATCGGCGCCATCACCGGCCTCCACGGCGTCCACGGAATCGCTCTCGATACCGCGGGCAAATTCGGTTACATCTCCGACGGCGGCGGCAACGCGGTCGTCGTCTTCGACCGTTCGGCCCTCGCCATCGTCTCCACCGTCCCCGCAGGAACCAACCCCGACTGCATCCTCTTCGAGCCGGCCACCAAAACCGTCTGGGCCTTCAACGGCCGCTCCCACGACGTTTCCGTCATCAACACCACCTCGAACAGCGTGATCGCCACCATCCCGCTCGACGGCAGGCCCGAGTTCGCCGTCGCCGACGGCCAGGGCAATGTCTTCGACAACCTCGAAGACAAGAGCGAGATCGTCCGCATCGACGCCCGCACCCGCGCCATCACCGCCACCTGGCCCGCCGGCTGCGATTCCCCCTCCGGCCTTGCCCTGGACATCGCCGGCCATCGTCTCTTCCCCGTCTGCGACGGCAGAAAGATGTCCGTCATCGACTCCACCACGGGCAAACTCCTCGCTAACCCCTCCATCGGGGACGGCCCCGACGCCGCCGGCTTCAGCGCCGCCCACTCGCTCACTTTCGCCTCCTCCGGCGACGGCATCCTCTCCGTCGTTGACGCCTCTGCTCCCGGCTACCCCACTATCGAGAGCCTGACCACTCAGCGCGGCGCCCGCACCATGGCCTACGATCCCTCTACCGACCGCGTCTACCTCGTCACCGCCGATTTCGGTCCGCGTCCGGAACCCACGCCTGAGAACCCGCGCCCCCGTCCGGCCGTCATCCCCGGTTCCTTCACAGTGATCGTCGTCGGCCGCTGACCACTGCTTCCTGTTTTTCCGATCTCTGGCCTTCGATCGCTGACCACTGACCACTGACCACTGATCACTGTTCACTGGCTCTATGAAGATTCTTCTCGCCATCGTCGCCGTCCTCCTCGTCGCCGGCTCTTTCTACGCCGACTACAAATGGCGCCAATGGATCGCACGCCGACGGCGCGGCGGCGAGCCATAGCCGCATCCCGCATCTCTACCGTTACAATAGGTTTAGGGAGCCGTCCAACTTTTATGTCCTCAATTGTTGCCCTTACGCACCGCAATCGTCGCCGCACTGCCGGCATTGTTTCCGCCTTTGCCCTTGCCCTTTTGCCCGCGGCCCTGCTCGTTTACGCCCCCGCCGCCCGCGCCCAGTTCGGCGCGCCGCCCACCACCCAGGTTCACGACCCTGCCGCCCTCAAGCCCCCCGCCGGCGCCCGCGTCGCCATCGTCGAGTTCGAGGACATGGAGTGCCCCGACTGCGCCGCCGCCAACCCGCTCCTCAAGGAGGCCGCGGCCAAATACAACATCCCCTGGATCCGTCACGACTTCCCGCTCCCCATGCACAATTGGAGCTTCCAGGCCGCCGTCTACGCCCGCTACTTCGACACCAAAAGCAAGACCCTCGGCGACGACTACCGCGACTACATCTTCGCCAACCAGATCTCCATTGAGACCCCTAGCCAACTCCAGGACTTCACACAGAAGTTCGCCGCCGCTCACGGCATCGCGCTGCCCTTCGCCGTCGATCCCATGGGTAGGCTCTCCCAGGAAGTCAAAGCGGACTACGCCCTCGGCCAGCGCATCGGCATCGAGCACACCCCCACCATCTGGATCGTTACCAACGGCTCCCACGCCGCGCCATTCGTTGAAGTCGTCGACCGCAGCAAGCTCTTCCAACTCATCGACCAGGCCCTGGCCGAAACCCGCCGCTAGTACGGATTGGCCTCCGCGCCCCGCGCCCAAAACAAAACGGCGTTCGCCGCAGCGAACGCCGTTTCCATTTGCGCCAGCCGATCGCTCCCGTGACAAGACGGGCCGCCGCCGGGCAAGCTCTGCGAGTCCAGGGATCTATGGCATTGGCAGGCAGGATGCGGATCGCGCCATCGATGCGTATTTCTGCTGCGAGGCCGCAGGCATTTGGGCAACGCCGAAAGCCATCTCCCGTGTTACCCGAGCTGGCTCACCTTCACGTCGAGCGACGCATAGTCCACCGTCCCCAACCCTCGCTCGGCGGCCATCGCAAGATACGGCAACTGCTCGGGGTCCAGATTCCAGTAGGCCTTCGCGGCATACGCATCGATCGCCACAGGGTCGGTGCCGGCGAGCAGCGTCTTCTTCACTTCCACGTCTTCGAGATTTCCGCCCGTGGGCCCGTTGCGCACCAGCACGCGGTAGCAGTCCAGCAGCGTGAGCGTGGGCAGCATGAAGTTCGCAAGATCGGCCAAACTCTGGTGAATCTGCTGGTGCAGCCGGTTGCGCTCTCCTCCCAGAATGCCGTACCAGTTCTTCATCCCCAGCGTGGCGCCGGTCAACACGTGATGCTTGGCGATGGGTAAATTAATGATCTTGTCCGCTTCGAGAAATGGCGTAAACACGGGCCAGTTTTTCAGCACTACCCCGCCCATGTCCACCTCGCGAAAGTGGTCTGGATCGGGCAGGATCACTTCGGCGCCCTCGGCGCGCGCCGCTGCCATGATACCCGAACGCTGAAAGCACCGCCGCGGCTCGTTGCAGCTCACGTCGGTCACAACCACGCGCTTCGCCCCCGCCTGCCAGCACTGCCGAACCACCTCCGCCACGAGTTCCGGATTGGTGTTCGCCGCCTGCTCCGGCGTGCGATCCCACGCAATGTTCGGCTTCAGCACCACCACGTCCTGCTTGCCGACGAACCTGCTCATTCCGCCCAGATTTTCCAGCGCCTTCCGGACCAATGCGCGCGGCTCGCCGTTTTGGACCACGGTCATCCGCGGCCACTCCGCAACGGCAGCCACGCGATGGTCGCGCCGCGCCTGCTCGGCCTGCTCCGGAATGGGCCGCCGGCTCCGCTCGCTGAGCCAGAAAGCCGCGCCCGCCGCGCTCGCGGCCACGCCGCCCACGCGCAGCAACTGCAGCATCGCCTCGCGCCGCGTCATGCCGGCCGCGGTCTGCGCCGCATCTGCCTGCGGATTCGTGATTCCGTCCTGTTCGCCGCCCATGGTCATTCTCCCGTCACACTTCCACGAGCCGGATGCGTTGCGGATCGCAGGTGCCAAGCCGGTGCGCGGCATCGGCGGCCGTAGCGATGTACTGAGGCGCGCGCCCCGCCGCTTCGAGCGTGGGCATTCCAGCTTCGGCGCGCTTGCGCTCCATCAACTGCCACGCCGTGTGGTCCACCGCCACGCGGTCCTCGCCAACAACCAGCGCGTTGGGATACCACAGCCGCTCCGGACGAAAGCCCGGTCCGCCGTCGTAGACCGATGAAATCGCGTCGCCGACGGTGAACCACACCTTCTCGCGCACTGTGGCGATCGCATTCAAATCCGCCACGCTGGGATTGCAGTGGTTCGCGTGCAGCTGGTCCGGGCGCTCCACCACCCCGTACATATTCTTCATCGAGAATGTCAGGCCTGCCTGGTCGTGATCTTTCAGAATGGGCAGATTGATCACCATTGCGCACTCTCGCGTCAGAATCTTCGCCAGGCGAACGTTCACAGTCCCCCACGAACTCTGCTCGGCTTCGTAGCCGCCCACGTCGTTGCCATAGCAGCGCACCCGGCTGGGATCGGTGTTGACGCTCATGCCGCAAGCCTCGAGGCTGCGCGCGTCCCGCTCCCACACCAGAATATTTCCCGCCCGCACCCCGGCCTGTTGCAGCCGCTCGGCAATGGCCAGGGTCAGCGCCGCATGCGTCGAGATGCCGCGCCCGCCCAGTCCGTTCACCTTAAGGCCAATCACTTTGCCGGCGAGAACGCTTGCCGGAACCACGCTCTTCCACGCCTCCACCGGCTTCTCGCGCCCCGTGTACGCGGCCATGGCCTTGTCGAGCAGATTCAGCACGCGCTGCTCGTCGGGATGCGCGCCCGCGCCGTGCAGAGCCGCATCGCGCGCGATCACCACCTTCGGCTTGCGCGCCGTATTCTGAGCGGCGTGTGTGTCCAACATTCCGGCCCGCGCCAACTTTTCTGCAGCGGCCGACGAACCCAACAAAACCGCGCCCGTGGCGGCCTCTTTCAAAAACTCCCTGCGGCTCTTCATCGCTTCCCTGCTCATTTCCCGCGGCCGTTCCTCGCCGCATCTCTTAAAGCTTCGCCTCTACCCCATGCGCCAGCGCCATCAGCGCCTGCTGTGCGCCCGGCGTGTCTTCATACGCAACGATGCGCACCAGGTACGGGCCCTTGCGGAAGGTCACGCTCTGCGCGTACGCGATGCCCGCGTCGCCCACCTGTACACTCTTACCGTCGTTTGTCTTTCCCGACTCCAGAATCTTGCGCGCGCCCGCAACATCCCCCATGGTGTAAACGTCGACCAATGCCTCCAACTGCCCCTGGTACTTGTAGTCCGACGTTGACGTGGAAACCACGCCGGCCTGGAGATACTGCTCGGCGTCGCCGTCGATGTACTGCCACAGATCCTTCGCCGCAAAGACGCGCGTGTCGCTGGTCTTCTCCCATCCCGCCACCGCGCCCGATGCGGGAAACGGATCGACTACCTTCTTTTTGCATCCCACGCCCGCGGCTACAACCGCAATCGCGAACGCTACCATTGCTGTCTTCCATCGTGCTGGCCCAAACGTTCTCAAATCGGTCTCCTTTACTTTCGAGATAGCAAGATCTGGCTCGAGGGGGAGCGGCTTTCGCCGATGCTGGTTACATAAACGGCGGGGTGCTCCTGCAGCGGGCAGGCATACTCGCAGGCGCCGCAGCCCACGCAGCGGCTGGGATCCACACGCGGCTGCTTCAGCGTCTTTACGTTGCCCGCCGAATCCACCACCTGCGCCTCCTCCACGTAGATCGCCTTGGGCGATACCGGGCACCACTCCTCGCAGACGATGCAATCCGTGGCCATCGCCCACGGCAGGCAGCGCCCGCGGTCATAAAACGCCGTCCCTAGCCGTACCGGCTGGTTCTGCGCGCCGCCCACGCCCACAACCCAGCCCTTCTCTTTCGGCGTAATCTGCCAGATCGCCCCCGTCGGGCACACCTCCGAGCACAGCACGCAACTTGGCTCGCAGTAGCCGATGCGCGGCGCCAGCATAGGCGACCATAGCCCTTCCAGACCGGCCTCACTGAGCGTGGGTTGCAGCGCATTATTGGGGCAAACCTTCATGCACTCGCCGCAGCGGATGCAGCGCGACAGAAAATCGGGCTCATCGAGCGCTCCCGGAGGCCGCAGCAGCCGTTCGTTGCGGCTCTTGCCCAGCCCGGTGTTGGCGCGCATCAACGGAACCGCCACCGCGCCGGCCGCCAGGCCCGCGATCGCCCTGCGCCGGCCCAGGTCGGGCGATGCCACTTCCTTCTCTTTGCGGAAGAACCGGAACCTGAGCGCATGATCGGGGCAACTGCCCACGCAGTTCATGCACATCACGCACTCCGACTTGCGCCACGGCGCGCTGCCGATGGGATCGTCCCCGCCCTGGCAATGGAGCAGGCAGCGGTTGCAATTGTTGCAGCGTTCCGGATCCTTGTGCAGCCCCAGTACGCTCCAGCGCGAGACCGCGCCCAGCAGTGCCCCCAGCGGGCAGATCGAGCGGCACCATAACCGCGTGACGCGCAGGCTCAGGAAAAGAATCACGAGAAACAAGATGCCGAGCACAAGCCCCTGCGCGAAGTGCGCCTGGCGAAATTCCAAAACCAGCGCCCCGAGGACCGTATGAATTCCTTCCGCTGTGCTCTTGATTGCGCTCACCGGGCTGCGCTCCAGCGGCGTCAGCACGGCGCGCACCGCGTAATTGAACGCCGGAAGAAAGGCCAGTCCCAGCGAGCGAACCAGCAAGCTGAAGGGATCGAGCCAGCCGATCGCCATCGACCCAAACGCCGCGGCCGCCAGTCCGGCTATCAGCACCACATATTTGATCGTCTGCCAGCGCTTGTAGCGGTTCGATTCAACCCTCTGCTTGCCGCGCTTGGCCTCCGACTGCCAACTGCCAATCCAGTGCTGCAGCGTGCCCATGGGGCAGATCCAGCCGCAGAAAAATCGCCCCAGAAACAGTGTTGGCAGCAGGATGATCAGGCTCCACACGAGGCCGCGATAGAGCGCGTGGCCGGCGATGGCGTTGGCAAGGGCGACCAGCGGGTCCCACTCGAAGAACAGCCGAACCGGCGCGCGCAGATGGATGTCGCTGGTGCCGCCGGGCATGGCGCGCAACGAGGTGAACACCAGCAGCCCCAGGAAGAGCAGCAGAAAGAGAATCTGCGAGGTCCTGCGCAATCGCTGCCATCGGAAACCGGTCAAAGACTCCTCCACACGCGCGGGCGCAAGCCGTGCATCCAACCATGATCTCGGCTCAAGGCAGAGTCAAACAGTGACCTGGATCACGTTTCGGGGGATGGGCTCGGCTGGCGCCACCGGCGCCCGCGCAAACCACGCAAGATGCGATATCGAGCTACAAATGATTGATTAGCGACGCGATGCACGCCGCGCCGAATCCGTTATCAATATTGACCACGGAAACATTGGGCGCGCAGGTGTTCAGCATGCCCAGCAGCGCGGCCACTCCGCCCAGCGAAGCGCCATAGCCCACGCTCGTGGGAACAGCGATGACCGGAGCGTTCACCAAGCCTCCTACTACGGTCGGCAGCGCGCCCTCCATGCCCGCGCAGACAATCAGCACGCGCGCCGTTTGCAGCGTCTCCCGCTGCGCCAGCAGCCGATGAAGGCCGGCCACTCCCACATCGGCAACCACCTCCACCGTGTTGCCCATCAGCCGCGCCGTCACCGCGGCCTCTTCGGCTACCGGCAAGTCGCTGGTTCCCGCGCACACTACGCCGATCGTTCCTTTGCCCGCGACTGGCTCGGTTTGCTTCAGCGTGATCGCGCGCGCTGTCTCGTCGAACTGCGCGCGGGATTCCGTTGCGTATACCGCCTCAAACACCTCGCGTGAAGCGCGCGTGGCCAGCACGTTGCCGCCGGCTTTCGCCATGTGCGCAAAGATCGCGGCTACCTGCGCCGGCGTCTTGCTTTCGGCAAAGATCACCTCCGGCATGCCTGTGCGCAGTGCGCGGTGATGATCCACCTTGGCGAAACCCAAATCCTCGAAGGGCAAGTGGCGCAACCGCTCCAGCGCTTCGGCCACGCTGGCGGATCCCGTGCGCACTTCGTTCAACAGCGTCTCAATCTGCGAGCCATCCATCAGCGCCCTTCCTCTCTCGGCGCGCGCTCCTGCTCCACATACGCCCGCATCGCCTCCTGCATCACCTGCTTGAGCGGCGCCCCGCTCTGGCGGGCGATGTTGCGGCAGACCTCGTACTCCGGCGATGCGTTCGCCACCTCGCCGGACGGCCAGCGCGCGATCTTCATCCGCACTTTGCCCCACGCGGTCTCCACCTCAGCAAACTCCCGCGCCAGGGCCATTTTGTTTTCGAGCCGCCAGCGCAGGCCGATGGTCGTGGTTTCGCGCAGCAGTAGCTCGCGCAGCGCGGGCAGCAGATCGGGGCTCGAGAGCACGGTCATCTGCACGCCCGTGCGCCCCTTCTTCATCTGCACCGGCGCCCTGTAGACATCCCACGCGCCTGCCTCCAGCAGCAGCTCGCTCACGTAAGCCAGCAACTGCGGAGTCGAATCGTCAATCACGGTCTCGATCACCGCAACCGGCTCGGCGCCGGCCGCTTCCTCCTGCGTCTCGCCTACCATCAGCCGCAACAGGTTCGGCTCGCCCGGCGTGTCGTGCCCTCCGGCTCCGTAGCCGTGCGCCGCAATGCGCATTGCCGGCAACGGCCCGTAGCTCGCATCCAGCATCCGCAGCACGGCCGCGCCGGTCGGCGTCACCCGCTCCATCGCAGGCCCCGCGGAGTAAACCGGCGCATCGCCGAGAAGCGCCAATGTGGCCGGCGCGGGCACAGGTAGCGTCCCATGCTGGCACGTCACGGTTCCGCTGCCCACGTTCAAGGGCGAGGCCATCCAGCGGTCCACACCCAGCGCCTCGCACCCTGCCGCCGCGCACACAATATCCACAATCGTGTCCACCGCGCCCACTTCGTGAAAGTGCACCTTTTCGATGGGAATGGAATGAATTGCGGCCTCCGCCTCACCCAGCAATTGGAAGGCGCGGGCCGCGCGCCGCTTCACCGCATCGCTGATCGGCGCGGCCGCAATGACCGAGAGAATCGAGGACAGCGCCCGATGCGGCGTGTGCTCGTGGCTGTGGCGCGCCTGCTCCGCCTCGTGCGAGCGGTGCTCGTGCGCGTCGTGCGTGTGGCCATGCCCCTCTTCTGTTCCCTGATCCCTGACCCCTGATCCCTGTTCCCTGTTCTCTTGTGTGAGTACGTCTACCTTAACCGCCGCCAGTCCGCCGCGGCTCACCTTGCGCATCTCCAGACGCGCGCCCACGTCCAGGGCCGCAGCCGTGTCGGCGAGCAAGCTGAAGGGAACGCCCGCATCCACCAGCGCGCCCAGCAGCATGTCGCCGCTGATCCCGGAAAAGCACTCCAGATATCCGATTCGCATCGCTCTGTGATCCTAAATCGCCGGAGGCCCGGCAGGTGAAGAAAAGCTCCTCTAAGCGCCCCGCCGCATCAACAATTCGGCGGGCAGAACGGCATTCCCCAAAACTTCGTTCATCGACCCGGAGCGGAATCCCGAGCAGTCGAGTGTGACGTACTTGAACCCCGCCCGCTTCAGCGCCGCGGTGATCGCGTCCAGCATCTCTATGGTCAGCGCGCGGGGCAGCTCGCCGCGGGCGATCTCTACGCGTGCCAGCTCGCCGTGGTGGCGCACGCGCAGCTCGCGAAAGCCCAACTGCCGCAGGCTCTCTTCGCCGCGCTCCACTTGCTCCAGAACTTCGCGCGTCACCGCGCGGCCGTACTCCACGCGCGACGAGAGGCACGGCGCCGCCGGGCGGTCCCACACCAGGTAGCCGGCTGCTTTCGCCAGCGCGCGCACCTCCACTTTGGCCAGCCCGGCCTCGGCAAGCGGAGCCAGGACGGCGTGCTCCTCCGCGGCGCGCTGGCCGGGGCGAAAATCCCTCGTGTCGTCGGCGTTCATCCCGTAGGCGATGTGCGCAAAGCCCAGCTTGGCGCCCAGTTTCTCCATCACCGCAAACAGCTCGTCCTTGCAGTGGAAGCAGCGGCTGGCGTCGTTGCGCGCATACTCCGGCCGCTCCAGCTCATCCGTGGCAACCACCTGCAGCGGCATGTCCAGCGAGTGGGCAAAAGCGCAGGCCTGCTCCATGTCCCGCCGCGCCAGCGAGGGGGAATCCGCAAGCACCGCCAACATGCGCGCCCCCAGCACGCGATGCGCCGTGGCGGCCAGAAACGCCGAATCCACCCCTCCCGAGTACGCCACCATCAGGCTTGGGAGCTGCCTGATCCGCTCCTCGAGGGCGCGCAGTTTTCCTGCCGCACCCGGCGCGATAGAATCTGCGCTCTGCGCGGCCCCAGCCTTCTCAAGCCCGGTTTGCGTGTTCGCCGCCATGCCTTCGATTATACCGTCGGCAACTTTTGCCGGTTCTGCTGGGCCCTTTCCCGAAGCCAGCCAGCCGGCCGGCCGTTTGACGCACCCGCCCGCGGGCAATAGGTTGGTAGAGAGCGGGTTAGTGTCAACAAGTTTGCCTGGAAGAAGGAGGTTGAATGCGCAGCAGGGTTTCCACCAGGTTTTGGATGGCATTTTTGGGCGCGGTGCTGGCCGTAGCCGCGTGGAGCGCCACGCAAGCCCAGGATCTCAAAAGCTTTGAGCAGCGGATCACCGTCAAGGTTCTGCCCAACGGGCTCACGCTGGTCCTTTGCCGGCGCCCTGAGGCGCCGGTCTTCAGCTATACGACGTTCATCGACGCGGGCGACGTGAACGACCCCTCCGGCGAAAGCGGCCTGGCGCACATGTTCGAGCACCTGGCCTTCAAGGGAACCAGCCAGATCGGCGCCACGGATTACGCTGCCGAGAAAGTGGCCCTCGAAAAAGTGGAGGCGGCCAACGACGCCTACGAAGCCGAGTACCTCAAGCCGGTGGGGCGTGACGAGCAAAAACTCGCCGAACTGAAAAAAGCCTTCCTCGCCGCCCAGGCTGATGCCGAGAAATATGTCATCCCCAACCAGTTCACTGAAGTCGCTCAGGCCAACGGCGCGCACGATTTGAATGCGGAGACCGGCCTGGACGACACGCAGTACTTCTGGTCGATGCCGGAGAACCGCCTGGAGCTTTGGGCGTGGATGGAGTCGAGCCGCCTGGCCGACACCGTTCCGCGTGAATTCTACAAGGAGCGCGACGTAGTAATGGAAGAGCGCCGGATGCGCACCGACTCCGACCCCATTGGGCGGCTGATCGAGCAATTCCTGGCCACGGCGTATGTGGCGCACAATTACGGCCGCAGCTCCATCGGTTGGCCCAGCGAAGTCAGTCAAATCACCGCCACCGAGGCCATGGCCTTCCACAAAAAGTATTACGTCGGCGGCAACGTTGTGATCGCCATCGTCGGCGATGTGGATCCCAGTACCGAGCTTCCCATGCTCGAGAAGTACTTCAGCCGTGTTCCCGGCGGTCCCAGGCCGGACGAGATGACGACGGTCGAGCCAAAGCAGTTTGCCGAAAAGTCGGTCGTGATTCGCGAGCAGACGCAGCCGTTCTACATCGAGGGCTATCATCGGCCCAGCTACCGCGATCCCGACGACGCAGTCTACGACGCCATCGGCGACATCATGTCCAACGGGCGCGTCTCGCGGCTCTACCGCAGCCTGGTCGAGCAGCAGCAGATTGCGGCAGAGGCCGAAGGGTTCAGCCCCTTCCCCGGCGAGAAATACCCCAGCCTCTTCGCCTTCTACGCCGTGCCGCTTCCCGGCCGCACCCCGGCGGAAATGCGCGAAGCCATCCACAAGGAAATTGAAAAGCTGAAGACCGCCGACGTCACCGACGCGGAGCTCCAGATGTACAAGACGCGGTCTCGCGCCGATCTCTTGCGCGGTCTGGCCGACGACCAGGGCCTTGCCGACTCGCTCGCCGAGTACCAGACGCGCTATGGCGACTGGCGCGAGTTGTTCCTGCAACTGGACCGGGTGGACAAAGTGACCAAAGCCGACATCCGCCGCGTGGCGAATCAGGTGTTTGTGGACTCCAACCGCACCAGCGCGGAGATCGACACCGAACCCCCGGCCGCAGCCGCGAAGAAGGATGGAGGCGCGCAATGAGGAGACCTGCATTGAGTACGAATTCCAGATTCCTGGTGGTCGCGACAGTCCTTGCTGTTTTTGTGCTGCCGCAGGCATCCGCCGCGCAGCAACCCAAACCCTGGGAGCAGATTCCCATTCCTCCGCTGCACGCCTTTCATCCGCAGCAGCCCACGCGCATCGAGCTGAAGAACGGCATTGTCATATTCCTCCAGGAAGACCACGAACTCCCCTTCATCTCGGGCTCAGTCCTCATCCCCGGCGGCTCGCGCGACGAAACCCCGGCCAAGGCTGGCTTGGTAGGCCTCTATAGCCAGGCATGGCGCACCAGCGGCGCCGCGACGATGGACGGCGACGCCATGGACGACCTGCTCGAATCCAAAGCCGCGCATATTGAAACGGAGGGCGACGACGATTCCACCGCGCTCTCCTGGGATTCGCTGAAAGGCGACTCCGATCGGGTCTTTTCCCTGGCTATGGACCTGCTGTTTCATCCCAGATTCAGCGCGGAAAAGCTCCAACTGGCCAAGCAGCAGGAAGCCACTGAAATCGTCCGCCGCAACGACGACGAAGACGAGATTGCCGGCCGTGAGTCCGCCAAGCTGGTCTACGGGGTCGACAGTCCCTACACGCGGCAGCCGGAACTGGCCACCATCGGCGCGGTTACTCTTGCCGATCTGCAGGCCTGGCACGACCGCACCCTGAAGGGCCCGCTCATCGTCGGAATCAGCGGCGATTTCGATCCCGTGGCCATGGAGGCCAAAGTGCGCGCGGCCTTTGAAGGTCTGCCGCCCGTCACCCCGGAGCCCCCCCGCCACGACACCTTCTCCGGCCCCAAGCCCGGCATCTACTTCATCGACAAAGAGGATGTGAATCAATCCAACGTGCAGATCGTTGGGCTGGGCGTTGACCGCCGCAATCCCGACGTCGCGGCGCTCGCCGTAATGAACGAGATCCTCGGCGGCGGCTTCGGCAGCCGGCTCTTTATAGAGGTTCGCACCAAGCGAGCGCTCGCTTACGCCGTAGGCGGCGGCTTCGGCTTCACCTACGACCACCCCGGATCCTTCCGCGTTGAAGTGCTCACCAAAAGCGTATCCACGGTCGACACCACCAATGCAGCCCTTGCCGAAATCGCCGGACTCAACACCAAGCCCTTCACTGAGGAGGAGCTCAAGCGCGCCAAGGACGACATCCTCAACTCCTTCCTCTTCCACTACGACACCAGGGACAAGGTCCTGGCCGAGCGCGAAAAGCTCGAGTTCTACGGTTACCCGGCTGATTATCTTGAAACCTACCGTGCGGAACTCGAAAAAGTAACGCTGGCCGACCTGACGGCAGTCGCAAAAAAGTACGTTCATCCCGGCCAACTCGCCGTGCTGGTGGTGGGCAACGGGCCGGAGATCAAGCCGGGACTGGACGCGCTCAATATGGGCTCGCCCCAGCCCATCGACATTACGATTCCGCGCCCCGCACCGCCCCAGCCTTCCGGCGGCGCGGCAGAAAAATAACGCTGCGCCCGCTTACCGGAAGCGGCGTTCCGGCCTGAACCGGAAGCGGGCGGCGCAGTAGCTGGAACGGGTTGCGCAAACGTGCCTTCGAAGCGTACGAACTTTACCCCGAGGCATCTGCTACGCATCGTTCAAGACCATTTGTGCAACCGCCCCTGGGAGAGCATCGGATGGGAAAGAAAAATGAACAGACTGTGAAAGCGGCGCCGGTCGCCACACCTGCTGCCGAAACAGCGTCGCAGCTCACGGCTCGCCAGCAGGCCGCGGCGGCGCGCCTCATGGCCGCCGGAGTCACCATCTACCGCCCTGAAACCTGCGTCATCGATCCGGATGTGGAAGTCGCGCCAAATACCGTTATCGAGCCCTTTGCGCAGTTGCTGGGCCGCACGCGGATCGGCGGCGGCTGCCGCATCCGTTCCTTCTCGGTGATTGAGAACTGCACCTTGGGAGACGGCGTTCAAATCCTTCAGAGCTGCGTTCTGGAAGATTCCACTATCGCGGACGGCGCGCGCCTCGGGCCGTTCACCCACTTACGGCCTGGAAACGAAGTTGGCGAGAACGCCCATGTCGGCAACTTCGTGGAATTGAAAAAGGTTCGTCTGGGCAAGGGCGCAAAGGCCAACCATCTCACCTACCTGGGCGACGCGGAAATCGGGGAAGGAACCAACATCGGAGCCGGGACCATCACCTGCAACTACGACGGCGTGAATAAGCACCGCACGCGAATCGGCAAAGGCGTCTTTGTCGGAAGCGATACCAGCCTCGTCGCTCCCATAAGCGTCGGCGACGGCGCCTATATCGGCGCCGGCTCTTGCATCACCAAAGACGTGCCCGCCGATGCCCTGGCCGTGAGCCGCAGCCGTCAGATCGCCAAAGCAGGCTGGGCCGCGGCGCGGCGCGCGCGGCGTGAGACGAAGAAATCCTGAAGGTTCCTCCCGACGCACTCGCTTCCCCGGTTTTCCACAACCGGATTCCCCCCGATTTCCACACCCTGGCTTCACCATCGCCCGCGCTGAGGCGGCCCGGCACAACCCTGCCGTCGCTCTTGCCTGCCGAGGGGGAAGTACCGCTGCGGATTCACCTTGCCCCGATGCAACATTCGGGTGATTGAGGGGGGGTAGCCGGAATGCTACTCTCTCCTAAGAGGATCCTGCCTGGCGCTCCCCTGGTTTTGCGGCGGTGCGGGGAATCGGTCTGCATCACTTTTGTCTTGTGACCTTTTTGCCTGGGCAGCAGCGTAACCGATAGAAGCATGAAACCGGCAGCCGGTGCTGAATCTGTTGCGCGGAACAGCAGCACTCGAAAAATACAGCCGCAAGGGCGCTTGCATTGTTTGAACAGAGAGAAACACGCGGCAAGGTCGGAGCGCAGAAATCGCTCCTCGTTGAGGACTCCGCGCGGGTGCGCAAAGGGGATGGAGGCCGCCTCTTGGCTTGGAATCCGGCAGACGCGAAAACCTCGGATCCCGCGGCCAATCCGCGCAAGGAAAGCGCCGTGCGCGCGCCAAAACCGGCGCGCGTTCTCGTTGTCGATGACGAACCGCCGGTGCGTACCATGATGGCCGCCGCTCTCGAACGCCAGGGATATACGGTGGAACAAGCCGCCGATGGGCGTGAGGCGCTCGCGGCGCTGGAGATGAACGCCTTCAACCTGGTGCTTACCGACATCGTCATGCAGGACGTAAACGGCATCGCCCTGCTGGAACGCATTCACGCTTTGCAGCCCAACCTTCCCGTCGTCATGGTCACCGCGGTTCACGACATCGGTGTGGCCATCGATTCCATGCGCCGCGGAGCCTACGACTACCTCCTCAAGCCCTTCGAGCGCGAGCAATTGTTAAGCACGGTCGAGAGAGCGCTTAACCATCGCATGGCGCTCGAAGAGACGCAAAATTACCATCAGGGCCTCGAAGAGATGGTGCGCGCCCGCACGGAGATGCTGCGCCATGCCATGGAGAATCTCGAACACTCTTACGACGTCACTCTCGAAGCTCTGGGTGACGCCCTCGACCTGAAAGACTCCGAGACCGAGGGTCATTCCAAGCGCGTCACGGCCTACGCCATCGCGCTGGCGCGCGCCATGGGCATTCCGCCCGAGGAAATCAAGGTCATCGCCCGCGGCGCTTTCCTGCACGACATCGGCAAAATGGCCATTCCCGACGAGATTCTGCGTAAACCCGGCTCATTGACCCCGGAGGAGCAGGAAATGATGCGCGAGCACTGCGCCCGCGGCTACAACATGCTCCGAAAAATCCCCTTCCTCGCCGGCGCGGCCGAAATCGTCTTCTGCCATCAGGAGTACTACGACGGAAACGGATACCCCAACCACCTCGCCGGGCGCGAGATTCCCATCGGCGCGCGTATCTTCGCCGTCGCCGACGCCCTCGACGCCATCACCAGCGACCGTCCCTATCGCAAGGCCCGCGGCTTCGATGCCGCCCGCGGAGAGATCCTGCGCTGCTCGGGAACGCAATTCGACCCTGCCGTGGTCGAGGTCTTCTTGAAAATCCCCAATGAGCTCTGGCAGGAGCTGCGTTCCGAGATCAGCGGCCAGCACGTGCGCTTCTCCGCCTTCGAGGTGGCCAGAGACGACGTCGCCTCCTGAAGCCGCGTCCCGGAAACTCAGCGCAAAATCAATCCGTCATCGCAAAATCGATCTGTCGTCCTGAGCGGAGTCCGCCGCGCGGACGGAGTCGAAAACCCGCCCTGAGCGAAGCCGAAGGGGACCTGCGGTTGCTGTTCGCCGCTCGCGATTTGCCCAGCCGGGGCCAGAGTCTAAAGTTCGTATCAACAGTAAATTGTCATCTTGAGCGGAGTCCGCCGCTGCAGACGGAGTCGAAAGATCTGCGGTTGCTTTTCGCCGCTTGCGATTTGCCCAGCCAGATCGAGTTCGCAGTCATTGTAATGGTCAGGTAAAATCCCTTCATTGGGTAGTAGGTCAGTTTGGATGCGTTTTGAAAGGGCACGACTTCAGTCGTGCCGAAATCGCGCCAAATGAATCATGGCTTTAGCCTCTGATGGGATGCTTCTCCAAACTGACCCACTACCCCTCATTGAGGAGCGAATCCTATGCCTGCCATTTCCCCTCAGGCAGCCCAGGCGCTGCTTAGCCATTTGCCCGGCTGGCAAATCGAATCCGGAGAACTCGTCCGAACCTTCCAGTTCGAGGACTTCCGCGCCGCTCTCCACTTCGTCAATCGCGTCGGCGAGCTTGCCGAGGAAGCCGGTCACCATCCTGACATCGACATCCGTTACAACCGCGTCCGTCTCTCGCTCGTCACCCACTCGGCCGGCGGCCTGACAGAGAAGGATTTTGCCCTGGCCGGGCAGGTACAGACGCTGGCCGGATAAAAGTCGGGTCGCTCCGCCGCGGCTGCTCTTAGCCGAGCCTAGGGGCGAAGGCCTACCCCTACGTTCCGTTTCAACGCACTTTTCAGACGTCACCACCGCTTCGTCCCTCTCAAATTGGCTCCAGAATCCTGGATTTTCGAGCTTTTTCCCATTACGTGGTACGAGGAGATGCGATTTTCGCCTTACCGCAGGGCGCAGACCTCTACGAAACCCGGCCAGGGCAGAGAGCTGCACCTGATTTCGCCTTCGCTGCTCACCGTGTAGTCATGGCCTTCGCGAAAAACATAAATAACTTATTCTAAATAGTTTATACACGATCAGTGCGAGCGCCACGCGGTCAAAATCCAGCTTCCGGCCGCGCGGAATCTCCGCTTTCGGAGCCTCAATTCGGCCTGTTTTTTGCGGATTCTCCACCGAAAGGTTGAGTTTTTTATCAATAGAAAGATTTTGAATTTTGTATTTGCTTTTTTCCGAATCTATGCTATCGTGTATTTATTCCGGTTGTGGAGGTGAAAGACACACTCCTCCAAACCGGGAGTGGTTTGCGTCACTGGCCTCCCGGCACGAACAGCTAAAAGTTCGTGCCGTTTTTTTTCTGGGGTACAGATCCCTCCTCGCTCCCTCGTTCCCTTGGTCCCTTGGTCCCTGCCCTCGTCAAGCCCCCTGACCTCAAAATCACCTTGAACGCCACGCGTTAAATCGTTGTTTTTCTAGCCACTACGTCCATATGTCCCTACGTCCCGAAGTTTGCATATTATTTCCCCCGTTCGGCGCATACTCAATCCATGAGCGTTCAACCATATCTCCCTCACCGGCTACCGGCTATTGGCTACTGGCTACTGGCTGTTCACCTTCAACTACCGTCACCCCCTACCCCCTCCTCCTCTTTTTGGCGAATTTTTCATATCAACTCCTTTGGAATCAACAAAAGCCCACAAAAACCGCGGCGATTTTCGTCGCGAAAAGTCGTAATTTTTGCGAATTTGTCGATGGATCCGGCAGCTTTCGCGTGAAAAATCGCATCGTGAACCCGGGAAGGCCGGAAGAATTTTCCTGGTCCAAATGATTTCGGAGTTTGTCGTACGATAGAACTTGAGGCATGTCATGAAGCGTTTCTTCAAAAGCCGCTGGGTCTGGACTCTGGCTGTCTTCGCGCTCACCGCTGCCAGCTATGCGCAGTGGTCCAACCCGTCCGACGACGTTCCCGCCTATCACCCTTCGGCGCCCCTCAATATCCATGCCATTCCGCCCATCCTCCACGGAGCGCAGTTGACGGGCCCCAACTTCCGCTACCACTGGCAGGTGCGCGCCTATCAGCTCGCGGCGCAGATTCCCGGCGTCATTTATCAATTGCCGTGTAACTGCCGCTGCGACCGCTCACTGGGCCACACCAGCCTGCACAGTTGCTACGAAACCACGCATTCCACCCAGTGCGACGTCTGCGCTGCGGAAGGCTTCTACGCCTACTACAAAACCAAGGCCGGCTGGACCCCCGCGCAGATTCGCGCCGGCATCGCCCGCCGCGAGTACGAATCCATCGATCTGCAAAAGGAATAGAACGCATCGGGCAAACTGCTTGGATCGGGGCGCGGCGTACTCGCGCCAAAAACGCACAGAACAAACGATGGGGCTTTCGCACTGTGTCGTTGCGGACTGTCTGCCGCATCGAATTTCAATTCGGCGTAAAATAGAATGATGCAGCACGAGCCATTCGGCTCTGTGTAGCACCCGCCGGCGCTCCGGAATCATCCAATGGAGAGCCGCAGAAGTGGGGGCGTCACGGTTTCGACGGGATCGATTGTGGCATGGGAGGCATGTCGGGGGGTGGGCACCCGTAATCGCCTGCAAAACAAAAGTTGCCAACCAAGAACTGGCACTTGCTGCTTAATTAAATAAGCAGCCGTCTTCCACGGCTTCGCCTGCGGGCTGTGAGCGGACGTCATTCAGTGGGCTGGCTGAAGCGGCTCGGTCCGGGCGGCTGAGGCGAGATCAATCGGACTAGTTTCCGGCGCATCTTGTCCGTTCTTAAGCGCCGCGGAGCGAACCCAATCGAACCGGACACAGCATGGACTCTCCCGGCTGACAGCGATTTCGGACGCGGGTTCGACTCCCGCCGCCTCCACCAATTCTAAGTTACCTATTTTTTAGTAGCTTATCTTCCAAGAGAAAAACGCACGCGCAGTTTTGTACGTGATTTGTACGTTGCGCCCCTTTGAAATCGCCGATGGCGCTTCCAGCTTTCTCACAGCTCCAGCGGCCGCCGCCTCGCGCAGGCGCAGCCGGTCTTCCACAACAGTTATCGCGTTCCGAGGTACATCCCGGCCAATGAATCTGCTTTCGAGCGTTCCACTACCTTTGCTAGTCTATTGGAGTGGCCGGGGAGCAGGTCTCTGCCCTCGGCAGTCCGGAGCAGGTTGTACCCGTATGGGCAGCCGGCGCCAGGAGTCCCACCCATGCGAACGGGCCGCGAGCAAAAAGAGGAATCAAAGCGCACGGCGCCGTTGTGTCCATCGCCTTCGTACGGCCGCCGAAGGATC
>JBEKXX010000061.1:0-18209 GCA_049511595.1 Occallatibacter sp.
CTCGCGGGCATTCCATTTTTGCTCGAAAAAAGGACCAAATGACCGAAGCTGCTCAACAAAAAGAAACCAAAGCTCAGCGGATGGAGCGCCTGAAGCGCGAAAAGAATCCCTGGGAGGCTTTTGACGAAGTTCGCGCGTTCGCGCGCGCAGGACGCTCGAGCGTGGTGCCGGAGTGGGCCTCGACGTACTTCAAATGGTGGGGCATTTACACGCAAGGCGATGGCGTGGGCGCGACCGGCGGCAAGGGCGGCGAGGGGTTGGCCACCGAGTGGTTCATGATGCGCATCGGCATCCCCAACGGCATCGTTTCGGCGAGCCAGCTTCGCACCATCGGGGGCATTGCGCGTCAACACGCGCGCAATCTGGCCGATATTACGGTACGGCAGAACATCCAGCTTCATTGGCTCAGCATCGAATCGCTGCCCAAAGTTGTGGATGCACTGGACGCCATCGGGCTCTCGCCCAAGGGCGCTTGCGGTGACGTGGTGCGCAACGTGACGGGCTGTCCGCTTGCCGGGGTTGCCGCCGACGAGCTCATCGATGCTTCGCCCATCGCGCGCGGCATTGCACACGAGCTCACGGCAAATCCCGAGTTTTACAACCTGCCGCGCAAATTCAAGATTTCAGCGAGCGGCTGCCCATGGTGGTGCAACTATCCGGAGATTAACGACATCGCGTTGACCGCGGTGGAACGACACGGCGAAGTGGGCTACTCGCTGCGTGTGGGCGGAGGCCTCTCATGCGAGCCGCATCTGGCTGTCCGCCTCGATGTTTTTGTGCGGCCCGACCAGGCGATCCGCGTGGTGCGAGGGGTGACGGAGATCTTCCGCGACCAGCAGGTGCTGCGCGAGAGCCGCGAGCGAGCGCGCCTCAAGTATTTGTTCCTGCGCGAGGGGTGGACGGCGGAACGCTTTCTTGACGAGCTACACGCGAAGATCGGATTCAGGCTCGATCCGGCTGTGCCCGAGCAGGTTCCCGACGAGATTCTGCGCGACCACGTGGGCATCCATCCGCAGCGCCAGCCTGGGCTGGCCTATATCGGCGCCTCCGTGCTGCGCGGTCGCGTCACAGGCGAGCAACTGGAGGCTGCCGCGGAGCTGGCTGAGCGCTTCGGCAGCGGGGCGCTGCGCGCCACCGTCTCGCAAAACCTGGTCATCATCGACGTTCCCTACGCCAAGACCGGAGAACTGGCGCGGGAGTTGGGTCAGATCGGCCTGCATGTGGAGGCGTCGACGTTCTGGCGCGGGGCCATCGCCTGCACCGGAACTGAATTCTGCAAGCTTGCGATCTCAGAGACCAAAGGTTTCACGCGATGGCTGGTCGACGAGCTCGAAGAGCGTCTGCCGCAGTTCGATCAACAGCTCAAGCTGCACGTGACGGGCTGCCCCAACAGTTGCGGCCAGCACTGGATTGCCGACATTGGCCTGGAGGGAAAGAAGATCAAGTATGAGGGCAAGCTCACCGACGCTTTTTACTTTTGTCTCGGTGGAGCGGTGGGCCAGAATGCGGGCGTAGCGCGGCCGGTGGGCTACCGTTGCCCCGCGCCTCTGGTGCCCGAAGCGATTGAGCGGCTGCTTCGCCGCTACCTCGCGGGCCGCGAGCCGGAGGAGAATCTTCGCTCGTGGTTTGCCCGCCACAGCAACGACGAGCTGCGCGCGCAGCTTGCCGGCGAGATCCTCGCACCTGTAGAGCGCGACCTGCCGGCTGGGCCTGTGCCGCACGCGGTGGCGGAGTAAGAGGCAGGGAGTAGCCAGTAGGGAGTAGGAAACGACGATGAGTTTATTGCCAATCTTCCTGAAACTTGAAGACCGCCAGTGCCTGCTGGTGGGCGCGGGGGCCGTGGCGCTCGACAAGATCGCTTCGCTCCTGAAGACGGGTGTGCGGCTGCGCGTGGTTGCGCCGGAAGCGAAGGCTGAGATCCGGGAGTTGGCTGCGGAAGGCAAGCTCGAATGGGTGCCGCGCGCGTTTGAGCCTGCCGATCTTGACGGCAATTTCATCGTCATCGCCGCGACCGACGTGCCGGAGGTGAATGCGACCGTCTATCGCGAAGCCGTTGCTCGCAGCATCGCCTGCAACAGCGTCGACGATATTCCCAACTGCGACTTCTTCTTCGGTTCGGTGGTGAGCCGCGGCGATCTGCAGATCGCTATCTCCACCGCAGGCGAGAGCCCGGCTGTGGCGCAGCGGCTGCGCCGGGAGATCGACGAACAGTTGCCCGGCGATCTCGGTCCCTGGCTTGCTAAGCTCGGCGCGCTGCGGCGCGAGGTTCTGGCGACGCATCCGCGTGGCGAGGAGCGCAGGCTGTTGCTGCACGAGCTGGCCAGCCGGCAGATTTGCGATTCGGCTTTGTGCGCGACAAAACAGTTGGCGCGGACGGGCAGGGAAGCGGCGCGGCCCATTGCCGGCAATGTTTATCTGGTTGGAGCCGGTCCCGGCGATCCCGATTTACTGACGGTGAAGGCGGTGCGGCTGATCGAGAGC
Source organism: Occallatibacter sp. (assembly GCA_049511595.1). Classification (GTDB taxonomy): domain Bacteria; phylum Acidobacteriota; class Terriglobia; order Terriglobales; family Acidobacteriaceae; genus Telmatobacter. The sequence continues at coordinate 2,482 of JBEKXX010000061.1, forward strand.
GCGGATGTAATTCTGCACGACGATCTGGTGCCGCAGGCGATCCTCGAATTGGCAACGCGCTCCGCCGAGGTGGTGAACGTGGGCAAGCGCTGCGGCGTGAAGACCATCACACAGGAGGAGATCGACGCGTTGATGGTGGAGCACGCGCGCGCTGGCCGCAGCGTGGTGCGGCTCAAGAGCGGCGATCCGCTGCTTTTCGGGCGCGCCGCTGAAGAACTGGCAGCGCTTGCCGAGGCCGGCGTACCGTTCGAGATTGTGCCCGGCGTGTCTGCGGCGTTTGCCGCGGCGGCGGCGATTGGCCGTTCTCTTACCGATCGCGATTGGGCCTCGAATGTGATTTTTTCCACGGGCCATCACGCGCAGTCGCACAACCGCGCGGCGCTGCCCGCGCTTGAAGACGCAACCCGCGTCGTTTACATGCCTGGCCGGGACTTGACCTTGCTTGCCGCCGAGTGGATGACGGAGGGACTGCCCGCGGACTTGCCGTGCGTGGTGGTCTCGCGGGCCGCGCAACCCGGCCAACAGGCGGTCCACACGACCCTGGGCGTGCTGGGCGAGGTCGAGCCCGCTGCGCCGCCGAGCCTGCTGATCGCCGGATGGGCGGTGCGGGAACGAGCACTAGCCGGCGAACTGCTCGTGGATGCCGGCGCGTTGGCAGACTGAATCCGATTTCCATCCGGCAGATGCTGGCGGCGCGGCATGATGGCTGCGCCTGCCCGGTAGTCGTTACCCAATGGCGAAGCTGTTACTCTGAATTTATGAAATTCGGGGTGGTGGTGTTTCCCGGGTCGAATTGCGATCACGATACCTACGACGTGATTGCCCAAGTGGCGCGGCAGCCGGTGACGTTTCTGTGGCATGACAGCGAGGCGCTGGACGGCGTGGATGCCGTGCTGGTTCCCGGAGGGTTTGCCTACGGCGACTACCTGAGGACCGGCGCGATTGCGCGCTTTTCGCCGGTGATGCAGGCGGTAAAGCGGTTTGCCGCCGACGGCGGATTGGTGCTGGGGATCTGCAACGGATTCCAGATACTGACCGAGGCGGGGTTGCTGCCCGGCGCGCTGATGCGCAACGCGGGGCTGAAGTACATTTGCAAACAGGTGCACCTGCGGGTGGAGACGGCGGACAGCCCGTTTACGAATCAGTTGAAGAAAGGCGATGTGCTCAAGATTCCCATCGGGCACATGGAAGGGAACTACTTCTGCGAGCCGGACGAACTCGCCAGGCTGGAGGCGGAGGATCGGGTTGCCTTCCGATACGCGACGGCGAAGGGCGCGATTACGCAGGACGCGAATCCGAATGGTTCGTTGAGCAACGTCGCGGGAATATTGAATCAGGGCAGGAATGTGTTGGGGATGATGCCGCATCCGGATCGGTCAAGCGAGGCGCTGCTGGGGTCGGTGGATGGCTGGGGGATTTTTGCGTCGATGATGGAGGCGCTGGCGGCCAAGTGAGCTGCTCGGGCGTATTGAGACAACCGGACAGCACGGTAAAGAGATCCAAGAATATGTATGGCCAATTTATGAACTGATAGGATCATGATCGATATTCATCATCACTTGATCTATGGAGTGGACGATGGCGCGCCGGATTTGCAGGCGTCGCTGGACTTGGCGCGCGAGGCGGCGGACGAGGGAGTGACGCACATTGTTTGCACGCCGCATGCGAGCGATGCGTTCCCCTACCGGGCGGCGGTCATCGAAGAGCGGTTTGCCGAGCTTAAGGAACGGCTGAAGGACGTGGTGGAGTTGAGCCTGGGGTGCGACTTCCACCTGACGGCGGACAACGTTCTGGATGCGGTGATGCATCCGCTGCGCTACTCGATCGATGGGAAGGGATATTTGCTGATCGAGTTTCCCTCGCAGGTGATTCCGCCAAGCATGAATGAGGCGATGTTCCGGCTGCAGGCGGCCGGGTACACGCTGATCATTACGCATCCGGAACGCTATGCGGCGGTGCTGCGGCAGCCGCACCTGCTGGGCGACTGGATGCGGCATGGATGCCTGACGCAGGTGACGAGCGGCTCGCTTTACGGGCGGTTCGGCAAAGCCCAGGAGGCGTTTGCCAACGAACTGCTGGAACGCGACTGGGTTCATTTTCTGGCGACGGATGCGCACCATCCGGTATGGCGCCCGGCACACTTGAAAAACGGTTATGACTACGTGACGAAGCGGATGGGCGAGGAGACGGCCCAACGCCTGTGCGTCACGAATCCGCGGGCTGCTGTGGAGGGTGCGGCGTGGCCGAAGCAGCCGGAGCCGGAAGGGCTCTGGGAGAAAGTGCCGCTTGCCTTTACCGAACGGTCCGCGGTGGAGAAGGCGCGGGCCGGACGGAGCACGAATGGCGGAGCATTGGCGGGATTCTGGAAACGGCTGTTTGGGCGGTAGAGGCCGGACAGCGGGCGGCACGTTGACCACAGCGGGGCTCGGTTCCTTCAGAACAAGACTTGTTCGCGGGTTCATCAGGAGAGGCCGAGGCCTCCGTCAACGGCGAGGGTTTGGCCGGTGATGAAGTGCGGGCCGGTGGCGAAGAAGAGGACGGCCTGGGCAACGTCGTTGGCGTCGCCGTTGCGGCCCATGGGCGTTTTGGCTGCAAAGCGGGCGGCCTGCGCACGATCGGCGGCGCCGCGAGGCGCTGCGCTGGGCTGATCGGGCGAATCATTCATTTCAACCCAGCCGGGCGCGACGCAGTTGACGTTGACCTCGGGCGCGAAGGCCTTGGCCATGGCCTGGGTGAGCATGTGCAGCGCGGCCTTGGACGCACAGTAGTGGGCGTGCCCGGCCCATGCGTGCAGACCGCCAAGCGAACCGATGTTGACGATGCTTCCGTGGGCGGCGCGCAGATGCGGCAGAGCCTCGCGGGCGGCGAGGAACGGGCCGCGGGCATTGGTCTCGAAGACGGCGTCCCACTGATCGAGGGGCAGGCTCTCAAGGGCTGCGGAGGCAAAGACAGCGGCGTTGTTGACGAGGATGTCGAGGCGGCCGAAGGCGGAGACGACTGCGCTGACCGCGGCGCGGACTGAGGCTTCGGAGCGGATGTCGCAGGGGACGGCGAGGGAGCGGCGGCCGAGAGCAGCGATTTCGGCGGCGGTTTGCCCGGCTTCGGACTGGGCAGTGCGATAGGAGATGGCTACGTCAGCACCGGCTTGCGCCAGCGCCAGCGCGATGGCGCGGCCTATGCGGCGCGCGCCTCCGGTCACCAGCGCCGATTTACCGGCGAGAGGTTCAGTGGCCATAGCGAAACGCCTCCAGGTCCCGGCGCGGGAAAATCTGTAAATCGCAGGACACGGCCATCGGTGCGCGCGGCGGGATACCGCTCACTTGCTCTGAGATTGCGACTGGGATGCATTCGGTTGAGCGTCCGATTTACCACCAGAGCCGGAGGGTTTGTTGCCGGAAGCGGGCGGCGCGGAATTTGGAGAGGGGCCGGAGGATTTGCCGGAACCGGAATTGTTGTTCGTGCCGGAGTTACTGCCTGAGCCGGGGTCTGCGGTGGAGTTCTTGTAAACGGAATACTGCGAGGCGGGCCGCTTGAGACGAACTTCCATCGACATGTTTGGTTTGTCGATTTTGTACACCTGGCCGTAGGTCTGGAAACCGTTGGCAATCACTTGAAGAGCGACCGTGTCTCCTATGGGAATCACGTCGATGAGGGCCTTGCCGTCTTCATTGGTCTTTAGTTCAAGACCTCCCTTGTCTTTGTCGCCCTCGATGGGATGGATGATGATATGAGCCTGTTCGATGGGCTTGCCGTTATAGTCGCGCACAACCGTGACTTCAATCCGCGCCGAAGGCGGCGGGGTTTTGTATTTGCGCCCGTGGCGGGAGTTGTCGTCCTGGGCGCGAAGAGCGAGCGAGCCGGCAATGAGGCCGAAAGAGGCCAGAGCAGTACAAAAACGGAGAAAAAAATGGCGCCGCATGTCTTGTATTGTAAACGGAAGCCAGCACGAAAGCCTGAAGGGTGGCAAGGGCCTGGGCTCGGAAGAACGGTCGCCCGGGGTCAGGTGCGCCTGCCGATGTAATAGTTGGGAACACAGCGAAATTCACGATGCTCCAGTGAAATATGAGCGAGAAACACTCATATTTACACAAAGTGACTTGACAAATTGCCGGCGATTTCCCTATCTTTAGCAATTGGAAGGCTGGAGTGCTAGCAATCCCTTGGTGGGAGCGCTCGCTCGATTTGCCGGGTTTCTCGGCGGTCGGCACTCCGCAACCTCCTGATTTTTTTGTTCTTACCAATCACTGAGACCCGCGTGCCGGGCTCGAACCGGTACGCGACAAGGAGACGTAAAGCAATGGCAGTAAAGGCAGCAACGACCACATTCACTCCGCTCCACGACCGGATTCTGGTTCGCAGGGTGGAAGAGACCGAGACAGTTCGTGGGGGCATCATTATCCCCGACAGCGCCAAGGAGAAGCCCCAGGAGGGCGAAGTGATCTCTGTGGGCAAGGGCAAGTCGAACGACGAGGGCAAGGTGTTCCCTCTGGATGTGAAGGCTGGAGACAAGATCCTGTTCGGCAAGTATTCCGGCACCGAGATCAAGATTGACGGCGAAGAGTTTCTGATCATGCGCGAGGAAGAAGTCCTCGGGATCGTGAAGAAGTAAACCGTCCACCGCGGCGGACGGGTTGTCAGGTTCAGTTCTCGGTTGTCGGCAGGTCCATTGCGTGAAGGACTGCGACCGATGACGAGGGGACGGAAAAGCTGACAACTGACAACGAATGACTGACAACTGACTAAGGAGATTTTGAGGACATGGCAAAGCAAATTCTGTACGGTGAGGATTCCCGTCAGGCGATTCTGCGCGGCGTGAACACGCTGGCGGACGCCGTGAAGGCGACGCTCGGGCCAAAGGGCCGGAACGTAGTCATCGAGAAGAAGTTTGGATCGCCCACTATCACCAAAGACGGCGTGACGGTGGCCAAGGAAATCGAGCTGAAGGACCCGCTGGAGAACGTGGGCGCGCAACTGGTGCGTGAGGTTGCTTCCAAGACCAGCGACGTGGCCGGCGACGGCACGACGACAGCCACTGTGCTGGCGCAGTCGATCTTCCGCGAGGGCGTGAAGACGGTGGCGGCGGGGGCCAATCCGACGGCGCTGAAGCGCGGCATCGAGAAGGCCGTGACGGCGATCATCGGTACCCGCGACAAGGACGGCAAGTGGAACCAGGACGGCGCGCTGGGCAAGCTGTCGAAGCCGGTGAACGAGGGATCGGTGGCCCAGGTGGGCACGATCTCGGCCAACGGCGACGAGGAGATCGGCGCCATCATCGCCGAGGCGGTCAAAGTAGTCGGCAAGGACGGCGTGATCACCATCGAAGAGTCGAAGACCATGCACACCGGGCTGGAGACCGTCGACGGAATGCAGTTTGACCGCGGCTATCTGAGCCCGTACTTTGTAACGGACGCTGAGCGGCTGGAAGTGATTCTGGAAGATCCTTACGTTCTGATCTACGAGAAGAAGATCAGCGCCATGAAGGATCTTCTGCCGCTGCTCGAACAGGTTGCCCGCGGAGGAAAGCCGCTGCTGATTATCGCCGAGGACGTGGAAGGCGAGGCGCTGGCGACACTGGTGGTGAACAAGCTGCGCGGCACGCTGAACGTGGCTGCCGTGAAGGCTCCGGGGTTCGGAGACCGGCGCAAGGCCATTCTGGGCGACATCGCTATCCTGACCGGCGGCAAGGCCATCACCGAGGATCTGGGCATCAAGCTGGAAGGCGTGAAGCTCGAGGACCTGGGCAAGGCCAAGCGCATCACCATCGACAAGGACAACACCACGATCGTTGACGGCGCCGGCAAGACCACCGACATCGAAGGCCGCGTGAAGGAGATCCGTTCGCAGATCGAGAAGAGCACCTCCGACTACGACAAGGAGAAGCTGCAGGAACGGCTGGCGAAGCTGGTGGGCGGCGTGGCCATCATCAAGGTGGGCGCGGCCACCGAGACCGAGCTGAAGGAGAAGAAGGCTCGCGTCGAGGATGCGCTGCACGCGACGCGCGCGGCGGTCGAGGAAGGCATCGTGCCCGGCGGCGGCGTGTCGCTGGTGCGCTGCATGCCCGCTGTCCAGGCGCTAATCGGCACTCTGCAGGGCGACGAGAAGACAGGCGCTAAGATCGTGCTGAGGGCGCTGGAAGAGCCGCTGCGCCAGATCGTGGGCAATGCCGGCGAGGAGGGCGCTGTGGTGCTGGCCAAGGTGCTCGAGTCCAAGGAGCCCCACTTCGGCTACAACGCGCTGACCGGGAAGTTCGAGGACCTGGTGAAAGCGGGCGTCATCGATCCCACGAAGGTGGCGCGGACGGCGCTGCAGAACGCAGCCTCGATCGCGGCGCTGCTGCTGACGACCGAAGCGCTGGTCTGCGAGATTCCGGAGCCCAAGAGTGCGGCGCCGGCCGGCCATGGCGGTGGCGGCATGGACGGGATGTACTAAGAGCTGTTCACAGTTGGCGGTTCACAGCTCCCAGCCAGGGAATTGCTGAATTGGCTGCTGTGGGATTCGAAGCCGATAAAGCGAAAGGCCTCCAGCGTGAACTGGGGGCCTTTGTTTTTGGTTGACACAAAATAAATGATTGGTATTATAGGTATAACCAATTGTTTAAGGAGAGATCGAACAATGCAAAAAGTATCGACAAATGCCCTTCGGATCGCAGACGGCGTCTGGATTGCTACAGCTTTGCTCCATCGCGAACATCCTGACCGTCCGGACTTCACGGAGTCTGAAATTCAGGCTCGTTTTCTGTCTGAAGGTCTGCCGAGGGGCAAAAACGCGAACTCACTCACAACGAATATCAACTCCCACTGTGTCGCCAACCGGCCAAGGTCCAGGAAGAAGTCGGATCCCACCAAGGTGCAAGGAGGACCATACCGAATTCTCTATGAAACGCGATCTGGTTTCAGAAGGTTATATCGTCCTGGCGACGACTTTCATCCAGACCGCGCGCAGCCAAGAAAACCGTCCAAAACAATTCCTAAGAGGGTGGAGATTCCAGAGCGGTATTGGGAGCTGCTCGAATGGTATGAGACCTGGATCAAGCCGGGCAGCGCAGTGATTGCCATCGGTAACATTGAGGACGATCCATTGCTGAAGCTCCGTGGGTCGGGACGCCATATTTGGGCCGACGAGCATGCTGATGAATATGTAGAGAACCTGCGCAGGGAGCAATGATGAGCAAGGTCTTTTTCGACACGAATGTGTTTGTATATCTCTTCGAGGACTATGAGCCGTTCAGCAGTATGGTCGATGCCATCTGGCGGAGGATGGTCCAAAGGGGAGACAAGCTGGTAACTTCGGCAATGACTCTTGGCGAACTTCTGGTCAAGCCGTCGAAACTTGGAGAGGCCTCCCTAGTTGAGCAATACGACCACGCCATCCGGACAAGAGCGCAGGTGGTGAGCTTCGATGCGCAAATCGCATGGCGTTATGCGTCATTGCGCGCGACGCACACTCTACGCAACGCGGATGCAATTCAATTGGCCTGCGCAGCTCATTTCGGAGTAGACCTGTTCATTACCAATGACAAGAGCCTGCACAAGCTTAATGTTCCGGGTATAGGATTCATCGCGCCGCTCGAAAAGGTTCCACTTTAAAGGGAACAATCTGCGACGATGTGGAACTCGCTCTTCGGGACGAAAGCGAAAGGCCCTCGGCTTTGACTGGGGGCCTTTTTCACGCAAAAAACCTGATGATGCCCGGCACTTGTGGAAATACCGCCAAGCGGCCCGGCCGGGAACTGGGGGAGCGAGTTGCCTCCGCACTACATAACGACAGCGGATACGCCGGCGGGCGCAATTCCCGTCGCATTCACAACGGGTTGCGGACGCAGGGACCGTAACCAACCAGCAGAAAGCCAGGCACGCGGAATGACGAACTCCGACCAACCGCAATCGAGGCAAACACGAATGTCGGGGGAAGGAGTCATGGGCGGGTGACTCAATGTGCGAGGGCTGTTGCGATAGAGCCGGACTTCTGCCGGGACGACGGAAACCGCGGCAGATTGACACTTGGGGCAGATCATTTACACACCTCAGGAGGTCCAACTAACGGAACCCCCCAAAAAGGAAATTGAGGGAGGAATTCAATTTAGCGGAAATTCGGACGAGATTTCAACAAGATAAGTCCAATGTATGTACGAAAGTAACATTCGTATTGATAATGCACAACTATATTTCTATTACATGAAAGCTAAATTGCGGAGATGGAAAACTGAGCCGGAGGGTCGAATCGGAGATGGGGGCAAGGCAGCGTGACGGTTTTCAGTGTTCCTGAGGGTTTGCGGCGATCCGGCTGTCGCTGCAGACGAGGTAACCTCCACGATTCTGGCAAAGACTGGTTTGCGTGACCGGCGGTAAGGAAAAAGGCCCTTGAGAGTGAGAGCCCGGTTGCAGCGGCAGATGGAGAGATGCAATGGAAGGCAGAGAAAAGCGCGGCGGGGGGCACGTGCCAGCCGTCGCGATATTCAGGCCGGTTAGTGGCTAGTGCTAGTGTCCGCTGCCTGGACCCCATCGCAGGCGCAGGCCGGTGCGCACAGTGAAGGGAAGGCTGGGATAGCCGATGGGCGCGATGTGCTGGTTGTTGGTGAGATTGTCGGCCTGGGCGAAGATGTCAACCCAGTTGCGCAACTCGAAACTACCGCCGATATCGAGTTTGGCGTAGCCGTAGTCGAGATTGCGGTTGGGCAAGAGCAGGCCATTCGCATTCGAGCCGGAGGCATCCTCGCCTTCGAGGTAAGTTGAGTCGTCGCTGCGGTTGGCGAATGCGGCGTTGAAGATCCCGGTCAGGCGGTGGGCGGCGTAAGTCGCGGTGAAGTAGCCGGTATGCGGCGCGCGGCGGAAGGGGCGCGCGCCCTCGAGCGGCGAATAGGGGCCGACGGGAATTCCGTTGTAGGTGGGAATGGGACCGAGGAGCATCTCGTCGTCGTTGGTGAAGGAGCGCTGAATGACGGCGTCGAGATACGTGTAGCCGCCGCGGAGAAAGAGGTTGGCGCCGATGCCGGATTCGACGGAGGTCTCGAAGCCCTGTGCGCGAAAGGCCTCGGAGTTGATGGTGAGCTCGTAGGCGAAATTCGCTCGCAGGATTGATTCGAGTGTGGCCTGCTCGGAGGGTGTGAGGTTGGGCAGGAGCTCGGGGATCAGGTCGAGGCCGACGTATTCGATTTCGCGGCCAAACTCATTGTGGAAGTAGCTCGAACGGAAGACGATGTGCTGCGAGAGAAACGATTGCTCGACGCCGCCCTCGTAGGTGCGAATGGAAGGCGCGGCAAGCGGGCCGATGTGGAGCGACTGGATGGCAGATGGGTTGTAGGTCGCAAGAAAGGTGTAGAGAGAGTCGTCCTGATCGGTTAGTTTGGGCTCGCGAATGGCTTCGCCGAAGTTGAACAGGATGCGGGTGCCCGAGAAGACGCCGCTGCGCGGACGAAGGATGTAGTAATTGATGCCGGCGCGGGGCGAGGCCTCGAATCCAAACAAGGAGTAGTGCTCGAGGCTACCGCCGAGAGTGTAGTAGAAGCGATTCTTGAAATCGCCATGGACGGCGAGGGGAACGAAGTAGTTGCTGCGCTTGACGGGCTTGTAGTAGGTGCTGCCGGGCTCGGCGCCGCGCTCGTCCTGATATTGATAGCCGGCAAGTGCAAACAGATGGGGAGTGATGGTGAGGTCGCCCTGATAGCCGAACTGGTCGCGGTTCGAGACATAGTTGACCGCGTAAGTGGAGCAGTCAAGCACGGCCTGGCCGGTGGCGGAGTAGCCGTTGGCGCCGGTGATGGTGACGGTGTTGCCGAGCGTCTCCGGCCCGAAGCAATAGTCGGTGTCGTAGCCGGTGGAGGGGACTTGAGTGCCTGATTGGGCCCAGAGCGAGTCCTGCTCGCGCTTGCGAGTGAGACCGTAGCGAAAGACGCTGTGCAGGCTCGCGGTGGTCTGATTGTCGATGGCGCCGCTGAGGAAGATGTCCTGGGTTTTTTCTGTAGCGTCGTCGGCGACCTGGTAGAAATCCCACGCGTTGGGAACGCCGGTTCCGGCAACGTCGTAGCGCGCCGTCACGCGGAACTGCGTGGAGCCGGAGAGAGACCAGCCGAGGTTGGCCGCGCTGGTGGCCACATGGTACTCGTCGTTGGGCAGATCGTTGGCGGTCTGGAACCAACTGAAAGCGCCCAGGTAGTCGAGCTTTTTGTGCGTGCCGGCCAGTTCCAGCTGCTCGCGCGAGGTGGAGAGATTGCCGGCGCTGCCTTGAAAGAGAAAGGAAGGGAAGCTGGTAGTGCCGTGCGGCGTGGTGAGACTGATGACGCTCGAGTCGGCGCCCGCGCCGTAGAGGCTCGAGTCGGGGCCGCGATAAATTTCGGCGCTTTCGACAGCGGTGGTGGAAAGAGGTCCGAAGTTGAATTGATTGCCAAGATCGCCGGCGTCGACGCCGTCGAGAAGAACTTTGTTATCGTTGGAGTCGCCGCCGCGGACGAAGAGCGAGGTTTGCGCGCCGAGCTGGCCGTCCTGGACGACGAACGAGCCGGGCACGAGGCGCAGGACGCCGGAGAGATCGTCGCGGAGTGCCAAATCGAGCTGACCGAGCACGGTGGTAGGGGCGCTGGTTTCAGGCTGCGGCGTGGGTGTGCCGGTGGCGGCGACCACGATGGACTCGCGCGCCCATGCGGGCTCGAGGACGACGTTGCGCTCGATGGAATCGAACTGTCCGGCGTAGAAGTCGGGCGTTTGGAGCTGGCGGAAGCTTTTGGCGGAGACGACGAGAAAGAAGCGGCCGGAAGAGCCGGTGAGGATCTGGAAGCTGCCGTCGGCCGTGGAGACCGCCGAGGCGATGACTTTGCCGTTAGTGACAAGAGAGATGCTTGCGCCGGTCACCTTGGCGCCGGTGGCGTCGGTGACCACACCGCGGATGGAAGCTGCCAGGCTGACGGCTGCAAAGCAAACCAGGGTGAGCGCGGCAAACGCGCGAAGCAGAGCGTGGCCGGAGACCAAGCGCGTAAAACTGGGAATGGGCATCTGAGCTCCTTCGTTCCCCTCGGAACGTGCAGGCGGTTGAGTACGCCGCGGACCGGTCTCCTGACTCGCGCTCGCTTCAGCCGCCTTCCCAAGGCCGAGCCGCAGGGACTCGACTCCAGTGGCTTTACAGGCATTTCCGCTGGCAGCGGAAAGACCTCGCTGAAATCCTGCCTCGTTCCAACGCCCCTAAACGCCAATATAGGACGGGAGCCGAAGCAAGTGCGCTCACAGTTGCGGGGCAGTAGCGGAATCTCACCGCCTTCCCGAGCATCCTGGCGATCGTGAAGATGAATTATGCCGCAGTATGTGGCCGCAGCTACGATGTCATGGAAACGACTTCCACGACATCAATATTTATACCCGCAGAAGGCGACAGAGTCAAAGTGTGGAAATCGAGTACATGCAGCCATCGGAAGTAGCAGCTAAACGGTGAAGCGCAATGGGCAGGCTGGTGACCCCGGGAAGACTCGAACTTCCGACACGCAGTTTAGGAAACTGCTGCTCTATCCACCTGAGCTACGGGGCCACATTCAAGATTTTACGCGCGGCGCCTGATTTCAGGCGAGAGCGGCATGTAGTATCGGATTGGCGAAGCTTTCGACCAGCAAGGACGGCAAGAGGTGGCTTTCACATGGTGGGCACGGGCGGCGCAGCCAATCTCCTGTAGCAGCCTGAATGGCAATTGGAAGCTAGAGCGGTGCGTTGAGCATGTATAGTCCGTCCTCCGCGGCATTGCCGCCGTCAACCCCCAGCGCGAAACTGCGCCTTGGCTACCTGTGGACGATTGCGTTGGTCGCGGCTCTGGGCGGGCTGCTCTTTGGGTACGACTGGGTGGTCATCGGCGGAGCCAAACCCTTCTACGAAGCGTACTTTCAACTGAATTCCGAGGCGCTGATCGGCTGGGCCAACAGCTGCGCGCTTCTGGGCTGCTTCGCCGGTTCGCTTTTGGCGGGTCCGTGTAGCGACAGGATAGGACGCAAAAAGACGTTGAGCGCAACGGCATTGCTCTTTGGCCTTTCGTCGGTCCTTACCGGATGGTCGAATCATTTCTGGTCGTTTGTAATGTGGCGCATTACTGGCGGACTCGCCATCGGTCTGGCATCCAACGTATCCCCCACGTACATTGCCGAGATCAGCCCCGCGAAATGGCGGGGCCGGCTCGTGAGCCTCAATCAATTCGCCATCGTGGCCGGCGTTCTGGCGGCGCAGATCGCGAACTGGCGCATAGCCGACAAGGTGCCTCCCGGATTGCGGGCGGAGGCCATGGCGGCAACGTGGAACGCACAGTACGGATGGCGATGGATGTTTACCGCAGTTGCGATTCCGGCAGCGATTTTGTTTGCCGCGGCGCCGTTTCTTCCTGAGAGCCCCCGGTGGCTTGCGCTTCGGCGCAGGTCTGCGCAGGCGCTGGAGGTATTGCGGCGCATCGGCGGCGAACGGTATGCGCGCCTCGAACTCGATTCGATCCAGGAGACGATCGCCGGCGCAGGCGAAACCGCTCGCTGGAGGGAGTTGCTGGCCTCTCCGGGCCGCAAGCTGCTGCTGATCGGAGTAGCCCTTGCCGTGCTGCAGCAAGGCAGCGGCATCAATGTACTGTTTAATTACGCTGAAGAAGTCTACCGCAGCGCGGGCTATGGGCTGAGCGACATCCTCGCGAACATCGTGATTACGGGCGGCGTGAATCTGCTCTTCACCGTGGTCGCCATGCTGCTGGTTGACCGCTTTGGCCGGCGACGGCTTATGATCCTTGGATGTCTGGCGATCGGCGCATCGCATCTCGCGGCCAGCCTTGCCTATCGCGCGCACCTGCAAGGATTCTGGGTGCTGGCGCTCACGCTCACCGCCATCGCGTGCTATGCCATGTCGCTTGCGCCCGTGACGTGGGTCCTGATTACCGAAATCTTCCCCAACCGCTTACGCGCCTCAGCGGTTTCCATCTCGGTTGCATCGCTGTGGGTTGCTTCGTTTGTGCTTACCTACACATTTCCGTTCCTGAACCGGTCGCTGGGCGCCTCCGGCGCCTTCCTCATTTACGCAGGCGTCTGCTTTGCGGGCGCTGTTTTTGTGTTCCTGTCGGTTCCTGAGACCAGGGGACAGTCACTCGAAGAGTTGGAGCGGGCGGGAAGAATGCACTGAGGCAAGCCCGCGGGAGCGAAGGCCGGCCGGCGCTTAGCGGGCTTTGTGCGCGCACACCATATCGAAAAACAAATGTTGTACGCGCGAGCCGGTAGGGGAAGACATCGACGCCAGTGCGGAAGTATCGCCGCCAGTTCAAAGCAATTTCCAATGCAATTGTCCTGGGTCCACCACGTCTAATTTAGTAGCAGTGATGTGAGTTGGTAAGATATCTAGTTGAGATCAAATAATCCCACTTAGCGTGTCCGCTCTGAGAGTTGCTTAAGGAGCTCCGGTGAAACGCCTTATATTTTGCGCGTAGTCGCACAATCCCCGACCGAATTTTGGATAAACAATCCAACCCGCGAGCATGAGGATCTGGCCATCGCCAACGGCGACAGCGGCTGTACAAACAACCTGTCCTACATGCAGAAAATGGAGGACCATCCGAAGGAAGGACCGGGCGACCTGAGGATTCTCGACGATGCGATCCGTGAATCGGACTGCGACGATGAGGTAGCTGCAATCTTTCAGCGAAGGCTGGTTGGCCCGATCGCCGAAAGATTTATGCCGATCTATACACAGCATTCGGGCGATAGAAACTTTGTAAGCATTCAGGGCGACCCTATCCATGCAGATGACACCGATGTAGTGATACGCGAGGCGCTCGAAAACCGTAAGGTTTCACCGAACATCTGCTGTAAGATCCCCACGACCAAGAGCGGACTGGCTGCCATGGAGTATTTGGTAGAGCAAGATATACCCATAAATGCTGCTGAAATTTACGGCATCATCCAGGCTACCGCGCTTTGTAAGACCTATGTGAAAGCTTCCCATCGCACCAGAAAGCATCCAAAACTTTATATCTCGCACATTGCCGGCATTTACAACGATCGCTTTCGAAATGTTGTTGAAAAAGAGCGTATCGATATCTCGCCCGATGTGTTGTGGCAGGCAGGAATTGCCGTGTTCCGGTGGCAGGTTACTCCCACAAAAGGTACTCTACCAACTGATGGAGAAATTGCCTGATTTTAGGCGGGTTATTTGGAGGACGGGTTGGACATCGAGGAATTTGCAGTGAACTGCGAACGGAGCCTGAACCGCTTGTGTCAGCCGAGGGGGGCAACCCCATTTCTTCACGGCGGTCCTCCCTTCAAGGTCCGCAACCCGATCTTTTAAGGATCGGGTTGCGAAACGCTGCTCAACTTTCAACTATGGGGTTGGAGGGGTTATTGGGGTAGCCCCGGTTGTTCGGTAACTGACCAGTGGGTGACCTGGAATTTCTCAGGGACCCCGCCCGTGCTTGCAATTTCGAAGCCGTACTCAAGCTGCGTTATCGTGCTGGTCGTCGGCAGGTACCCATTGTTCTCGAGCCACATGAGCATGGCGAGGACGTCCACACTGCCCCTCGTAATGCCGTAAACGCTACCGGTCCCAACGTTTATGCTCTCATGCGGGAATCCTGGATCGTTTTTTTGATGGTTCGTGACGGTGCAAAGGCTGAGAGACTGCTGGTCTAGCTGCCAGACGAGCTCGCTGCCACATTTAGCCAGATTCCAGAGATGTTTCGGAACCCCGTGCGACCCGCCGAACTGGACATTGGCACTCAGCCTGGAGGTACACCCACCGTAATAGAGGGGTCCGCCGCGGTTGGAAACATCGTTCCAGATCATTACCTCGTTGTTATAACCGTTCAGCCAGATGTCGTAGGCTGCCTCAGCGTCCGTATTGGGGTTCTCGTCCATGTCATCCCCAAACGACGAGTACAGGTAAGAGAAACTACTTACAAGGGGTGGGGCATTGACGTATAGCGCGTCGCTGTTGGGGTAAGTCCAGATTTCCGTCTGTCCCGCCGGGAAATTGTCTATCACGTACCAGTTCCCGGGGTTGGTCGTGTACATCGTCTGCATTTGCGCCACCGTCTCGGTCGGAAATGCCGCTGCGGCGGCTGTTTCGTTCCAAAAGCCGTTCTGGACATTTATGTTAGTGCCGTCACTGCCGGTGACGAACGGGTAGTAGTACGGTCCGCATATGCCCCCAGGGTCACTGGTCACGCATACCTGGCCAAAAGCCAGCGGGCCGAACGTTAGGATCAACACCACGAACAGGAAGTTGTGAATGTGTGTGTTTTTCACAGGGGAATCTCCTTATTCGATATGGTTGGTTTGAGTCGGGATTTCTATCTTGCCTACCGACCGCAACCCAATATACTCCCCTTTGTCTCCACCGGGCGATTTTTTTGCATCAATTCCAACGCCAGAGCAGAGCGTGCCCGGCAAGGGTGTTACCGGGCCCCGGAAGCTGTTATTTGCACCATTTCTGCAACATTTCGACGTGATTTCACTTGCCTCGCATAGGTTCACGTCTCTCAGCGCAAACCTGTGCTGCTTCGAACGCCAGTCGGCGAACGACGTTCCATCTTCATTAGTAGAATTCAGCGAACGCGTTTGACTCGCAACGCGGTGTCCAAAGTATACGCGGGAACGTCGAGGTTCATCTCTCCTCCCTGGTGTATGAAAACTGCGCTGCCGATTGTCGAACCTGAGGCAGGGTCAACCCACTCTGCTTTGTAAGGGCCTCCAGGTATATCCAATACGAAGGCTTCACCCATGTAATGCCCCGGCGTTG
>JBEKXX010000062.1:0-17923 GCA_049511595.1 Occallatibacter sp.
TCCTCTCTTATGCCTTGGCTCCACGAATACAACTGGCACAGACCTCATGCCAGCCTCAACCACAACACCCCGATCAGCAGAGCCGGCCTCGATCGGAACAACCTATTGACACTGCACACCTACTCCCTATTCCCTGCTTCTTCAATTGTTTCCCCGCAGGCGCGCGCCTTTACACCCCCCGGTCCTCCCGGTAGACTTGAAGATTCGGGGCCATGCGCATTTTTTGTGGCGCGGTGGTTGTCATTCCCAGCCGCGGGCGGGTATGGTAGGCTCGCGGGGCGAAGCAATCGTTTCAGTCCCCCGAAGTGTTTTGCTTTAGTTACAAACATCACGAGGAGAAGCACGCATGGCCGTTGAAGAAAAAGTAAAGCAGATCATCGTCGAGCAGTTGCAGGTGGACGAAGCCGAAGTCACGCCCGGCGCCAGCTTTCAGGAAGACCTGGGCGCCGACTCGCTGGACGTGGTCGAGCTGGTGATGCAGTTCGAGGAGGCGTTCGACATGGAGATTCCCGACGAGGACGCCGAGAAGATCAAGACTGTCAAGGACGCCATCGACTACATCGAGAAGAACGCGAAAGGCGGCAAGTAGCCCTTGACTGAAGTACCGACCCAGGCATCGAAGCGCAGAGTTGTCGTTACCGGTGTGGGGCTGCTCTGCGGCGTGGGCAACACCGCACCCGAAGTTTGGCGGCAGCTATTGACCGGCGCCAGCGGCATGGGGCCGATCCAGGGCTTTGACGCCACCGGATTTCCGGTCGCCTTTGCCGCCGAGGTGAAGAACTTCGACCCGCTGCAATTTGTGGACAAGAAGGAAGCGCGCAAGATGGGGCGCTTCACTCACTACGCCTTTGCCGCCGTGCAGGAGGCGATGGCGCAGTCGGGCCTGAAGATCGGGGAAGAGAACGCCGAGCGCGTGGGCGTGTTTATCGGCTCCGGGATCGGCGGATTTGAAGTGATCGAGCGCGAGCACTCGAACCTGCTGCAGGGCGGCCCGCGCAAGATGTCGCCTTTCTTCATTCCCGCCGCGATCGTAAACATGGCCGCGGGGCAGATCAGCATTCGCTACGGCGCACAGGGGCCCATCTCCGCCACGGCTACGGCCTGCGCCACCAGCGCCAACTCCATCGGCGACTCGGTGCGCATGATCCTGCACGGCGACGCGGACGCGATGATCGCGGGCGGGGCTGAGGCCGCGGTGACGCCCATGTCGGTGGGCGGATTTGCCGCCATGCGCGCGCTTTCAACGCGCAACGACGATCCCACCCACGCCAGCCGCCCGTTCGACAAAGACCGCGACGGCTTTGTGATCGGCGAGGGCGCCGGCATCCTGATTCTCGAGGAGCTGGAGTTTGCCCGCGCGCGCGGCGCGAAGATTCTGGCCGAGGTGATCGGTTACGGCATGAGCGCCGACGCCTATCACATGACGGCCCTCGCTCCCGAGGGCGCGGGCGCGCAGCGCAGCATGAGGGCCGCGCTCAAAGACGCGGGCATCCGGCCGGAGGAGGTGGGCTACATCAATGCGCACGCCACGTCCACGCCGGCAGGCGACGGCAACGAGTCGCTCGCGATTGAGAAGGTGTTTGGCGAGCATGCGCTTAACCACACGCTCAAGATCAGCGGGACGAAGTCGATGACCGGCCACCTGCTGGGCGGCGCGGGCGGGCTCGAAGCCGGCATTACCGTGCTGGCGCTGATCAACCAGCAGCTCCCGCCGACCATCAATCTTGAGAATCCCGACCCGGAGTGCCGGCTGGACTATGTTCCCAACAAGGCCATCGCGCACTCGTTCGACGTCGCCCTGTCGAACTCGTTCGGGTTCGGCGGGATCAACGCGTCGCTGATCATGCGGCGATGGACGGAGTAACACAGGGAACAGGATGCCGACGGGTGGGGCGGTGGATTCCTACGCAGGATGCGGATGGGCGGAGGGGATCGCAGGAGACAATGGGTAGGATTTAGAGTAAGATAATAGGTATGACGGTTCAGGCGACAAGTAGGAAACTCAAACGCAGCTTTACGTTGGCGCCAGAGTCGGTCGCGTTTGTGATGGAGACGCGGCAGAAGCGGCAGGCTGGATCAGATTCCGAGGCGCTCGACTTGTTGCTCCGGGAGTTGATGCTGGAGGCTAAGCGGCGTGAGATCGACGCGGCCTATAAGGAGTACTACGATACGGCCAGCGACGAAGTGCTAACCGAGGAGCGGGAGTGGGCTGAGAAAACCGCTCCCAATATGTGGCTCGGGATTCCTGAATGAGCACATCGGAACGGTCGTATCCGTTGCGTGGCGAAATTTGGTGGACGCATTTCCCCTTTGATCCCCCAGAGAAAACCCGTCCGGCCATCATTGTTTCCCCCAACGGGCGCAACTCTCATCCCCGCGCACACACCGTGTTGGCGGTTCCGTTGTCAACTTCTATTCATAAACAGAGTCCGGGGCAGTTGTTGCTGCGTGCGGGAGAGACAGGGCTTCGTCAGGATTGCATGGCTTGGCCCGAAGACATTGGCACCGTCACGAAAGATCAACTGAAAGAGCCGGTGGCGGGCCATCGGCCGCTGACGAACACGCAGATTTGCAAGCTGGCCGGGCTGGTAAAGCTGGCGATGGGGTGCGTGGAGTAAGGCGAGGAAACAGAGAGCGGCTCTTCTAGACCCATTGGTTTTCGTAGAGAATCTGACGGCGCTTCCTTGTAGCTAGAAGTGCCATTTCTTCGAGTTCTTGCTCATATTGTTCCGGGTGTTCAAGTATATCTGTGTCATTCCATGGATCGTTTACATGAACCCATTTGTTGCGATATTTCCTTAGTTGATGAAGAACTTCCATCAACTTAGGGTCGAGCTGCGCCATATCAATCAGATCGCAGAACCGTTCTGTGTTTTTGCGTACTCATAGCGTAGATCAGTCTCAACCCCGGCCATTGCGGTGAGAATCGAGGCAAGATTCGCGCCTTTTACAAACGCCAGATCGGCCTCGCGCACAATAAATGAGCACCACTCGGAGAGGATCACACCGCCCATTAGCATTTCCTCGTCGAGACCGTTGATAATCTTCCAACGCGCTTCTTCATTCATGTCAAAACTATAGGCAAAAGGACTGAGTTTGTGGAAGACGTCCCCACTTTGTTGCGTGTAGTCTTGCACGAAAATTCTTCACCGCCCCAATGCGAGGGATGGGTCGGCACTGAGCGAGGGTGGGGCGAAGTCACGGGCGAGTAAGCGGGGCCAAGCTGCGGCGGCGATCATGGCGGCGTTATCAGTAGAAAGCGCGAGCGTAGGGAAGGCAATGCGCAGGCCGCGGCGCGCGGCTTCGGCGGTGAAGCGCTGGCGAAGCTCGCGGTTGGCGGCCACTCCGCCGGTGACCAGAATGCGCGCGGCGCCGAGGGACTCAGATGCCGCGAAGGTCTTCTTCATGAGGTCGCCGACGACCGCGTATTGAAAGCTGGCGATGAGGTCAAGCGTGGGCTGCGGGCAGAGGGCGAGAGCTTCGTCGCGCGATTGCGGCGGGAGGAAATTGGCGAGAACGCACGGGACGCGGGCCCTGGACTCGGCGCGCAGGCCGTGCAGCTCGACGTAGCGCAGCACGGCGGTTTTGATTCCAGAGAATGAGAAGAGAAAGTGCGGGTCGATGCGCGCGATGGGCGCGGTCTTGGCGGCCTTGGTGCGCGGGGGTTTGCCGCCGAGGTGGACTTTTGTTTTGATCTGCGCGAAAGAAAAGGGCACGGCGTGCGGGTTGCCGAACTTGGCGAGCGCGTCAATCCATGGTCCGCCGGGATAGCCGAGGCCGAGGAGCTTGGCGACCTTGTCGAAGGCCTCGCCGGCTGCGTCGTCGACGGTGCGGCCGATGAGGGTGTAAGTCCAGGCGCCGTGCGCGAGGCGCGCGAGATAGAGGTGAGTGTGGCCGCCAGAGACGACGAGGGCGAGGGCAGGTTCAGCGCTCGCGCTTGTTCGAGGTTCATGCTTTCCCACCCTTTTCGAATCCGCTTGCACGGATTGCGGAAAGGATGGGGCACTCATTTCGGTTTGAGGCTCGCGCTCGTTCAGCAGCACCGCGTGAATGTGGCCTTCGAGGTGGTTGACGGCGATGAGAGGGAGATTGTTGGCGAAGGCGAGGGCCTTGGCGTAGGTGATGCCGACGAGAAGCGCTCCGGCGAGGCCGGGGCCGCAGGTGACGGCGATGGCGTCTAGGTCGGCGAGGGTCAGATGCGCTTCAGCAAGCGCGCCGCGGACGACTGGAACAATGGCGCGGAGGTGCTCGCGGCTGGCCAGTTCCGGAACAACGCCGCCATAACGGGCGTGGGTGGCGATCTGCGACGCGACGACAGAGGAGACGGTGCGCTCGCCGCGCTCGACGATGGCCGCGGCGGTCTCGTCGCACGAGGTTTCAATGCCGAGGATGAGGCCGGAGCCGGGCATGAGTCTAGTTTAGTTGGAGGCGTGAGCGGGGATCGTGCTACTTAGATGGCCAACGCTTGATGAAGAGCTTTTTGGCGGATTGGACGCAGACCAACTGCATATGGCCCTTTCTTTCTGGGGTAAATGGACACACTTCGAAATCACCGAAGATTGCTTCGACATCCCTAGTGAATCTCATCATCTCTTCTGGAGCGATCGGATCGTCCGCGTCGTCCGCGATCGGTCCCGCGGTTACTCCAAGCATGCGTTTCGTCCCCGCTGGCCATATTCGAAGCTGCGGAGTTCCGTCCCCAAAGGTAGCTCTGCCATGAACCACATAGCACGCGCCGATCACTTTTGGGTTGCTCTTACATTGGTGTGACTGGCAGAAAACGGGGGTGGAAAACAGAAGGATCAACACGAGCGCTTTGATTCCCATTGCCTACTCCGGAAGTACGGATCATCATACACCGATTTGGTTCCTGACATTCAGAGGATGCGGTGTTCGACATTTAGTCATTCGGAAGCAAAGCGAGCGAGAATAGAAACACCAACGATGGCTGGAAGCGGACAGTTCGAAGCGGCGCTGGGGATTGTGGAGGCGCTGCGCGCGGCGGGGTATGAAGCGTATCTCGCGGGCGGATGCGTGCGCGACCTGCTGCTCAAGCGCGAGCCGGCGGACTACGACGTGGCCACGAGCGCAACGCCGGACGTGGTGCTGGAGATGTTCCCGCGAACCTTCGCCGTGGGCGCGCACTTCGGCGTGGTGCTGGTTGCTCCGCAGACAGAGGACGCCGGCTTTGTTACCGAAGTGGCGACCTTCCGGTCGGACCTGTCGTATTCGGATGGGCGTCACCCCGATGCGGTGCGGTATACAAAAACCGCCGAGGAGGATGTGCGGCGGCGCGATTTCACGATCAATGGACTGCTGCTGGACCCGGCGCGTGGAGGCGACTCCGACATCGCATCCCACCCTAGCCGCAAAAACAAAGACGCGGCTAGGATGGGGCACCCATCATGGCGCGCGGCGGTGCTGGATTATGTGGGCGGGCTGGCGGACCTGGATGCAGGCATAGTGCGGGCGATCGGGCGGGCGGAACAGCGCTTCGAAGAGGACCATCTGCGCATGTTGCGCGGGGTGCGCTTCGCGGCGCGGTTCGGATTCGAGCTGGAAGCGCAGACGTTGCTCGCGATCCGGTCGCTCGCATCGCGCATTCATGCGGTGAGCCGCGAGCGCGTGCGCGACGAACTGACGAAAATGCTGACCGAGGGCCACGCGCGGCGAGCGTTCGAACTGCTGGACGAGACGGGGCTGCTCGGCGAAGTGCTGCCGGAAGTTGCGCGGATGAAGGGCGTGGAGCAGCCGCCGCAGTTCCACCCCGAGGGCGACGTGTGGGTGCACACGCTGATGCTGCTGGAGCAGCTGGAGGCAGGATGCCCGATGACGCTGGCGTGGGGGGCGCTGTTGCACGACGTGGGCAAGCCGCCGGCCTTCCGGCGCGCGCCGGAACGCATCCGTTTCGATGGGCATGTGGAGATCGGCGCGGCCATGGGCGCGGAGATTTGCCGGCGGTTCCGCTTTTCGAATGAGGAGACGCGGCAGGTGCTGGCGCTCATCGAGAACCACATGCGGTTCATGGACGCGCAGCGAATGAAGGCTTCGACGCTGAAGCGGTTTTTCCGGCTGGGGCGGTTTGAGGAGCACCTGGCGCTGCATCGCATGGATTGCCTGGCCGCGACGGGCAACCTTGAGAACTGGGAGTTTGTGCGCGAGCGTTTTTCCTCGATGCCGGAGGCGGAGGTGAGGCCGCGGCCGCTGATTACGGGCAGAGAACTGATTGCGGCGGGATACGTGCCGGGAGCGCGGTTTCGCGAGATGCTGCGCGCGGCCGAGGATGCGCAGCTGGAGGGAACGGTTGCGACGGCGGAAGAGGCGTTGAAGCTGGTGCGGGAGAGATTTCCGCCGGCGGTGGGCGGCTTGCAGCAGAGGAACGGCTAAAACTTCATGCGCAGGCCGAACTGAATCTGGCGCTCGCGGTAGAAGTCGCTGCCGTTGATGTTGAGCGGCTGGCCGAAGGCGGGAATTGGCAGGCCGGTCGTGGAGCTGGTTTTGAGGCCGGTGAGGAAGTTCAGCGTCGGATTTTCCCCTTGGGCGCTGTTTTCAATGTAGTAGCCGGTGGTTTCAATCCCGGTCACGTTCTGGTGGTTGAAGAGGTTGAAGCTCTCGGCAAGCAGCTCCAACTGGCGGGTTTCGCCCAGGTCGAATCTCTTGCCCAGGCGGAGATCGGCCTTCCAGGTGTTGGGATAGCGGTAGGTATTGCGGCCGATGTTGTAGACCTGGCCGTCGTTGCCCACGCCGTAGACGCGGTTGTCTCCGCCGGAGCCGTTCATGCCCGGCCGCAAACCGACGATGGTTCCGTTGGCGGTGGACTCCTGAGGCAGCGAGCCAGTGACATGCATGGTGTAGGGCAGGCCGCTGTGGAATTGCCCGATGCCGGAGAGCATCCAGCCGTTGCCGAGGCGGCCGGCTAAGCCGCGCAGCTTCCAGGGCGCCTCAAAAATGACCATCGCCGCGGCCGAGTGGCGAATGTCGAGGTTACTGGTTCCATACTCCTGGCTGAAGTCGACCGGGTCCATCGGGCTCTCGTTGGGGTTCCAGTCCATGGTGTGCGAGTAGGTGTAGTGGGCGTGGAAGCTGAGGCCGCGGCTGCCGTAGCGCGTGAGCTTGACCATGGCAGCCTCATAGGTAGAATTGGCCTTGCTCGTGATTTGGTCGGTCTGTTGATAGTTCGGGTTGAGCCATCCGGCGACGCCGGCGCTTGCAGTAGACGCGTAAAAGGGGACCGTGATCCGCGTGGCCTTGATAGGACCCAAGCCGAGGTTGCCGCACGCGCCATTGCCGGGGCCCTTTGGAACCTGGTCGCACACGTCGTAGGTGATGGACTGTAGCTGCTGCGACTGGGGGTCGGTCGGCGGCGGGGCGAGATTCGTGTCGATGAAGACGGGCAGCCGGCGGCCGAGGCTGAGCATCGCGCTTGCCGTAAGTTCAACGCGGCCCGGCAACGGCTGCTCGATGGCGGCAACGGCTTGGTGAATTTCTGGGTTGCGGAAATTGGGCGCGAAACCGACGACGCTGGGCTTGACCACGCTGGCGGGCGGGCCGGTGAGCACGTAAGGAAACGGCGGCGCGGCGCTGGTTCCGTCGATGGAGGTATAGCCGTCGTTCGGCCGGATGAAGATGTACAGGTCTCCTTTAGGCGAGCCGGTTTGGGTGAGCGCCGTTAAGATGGTCGCGTTCTCGACGCGGCCGTAGTACATGCCGTAGCCGAGGCGCAGCACCGGCCAGTGGCTCCGAGTGTTGCCGATAGCGAGGCTGATGCGCGGACCCCAGTTGTTACCGGGATCGGGCAGCTTTTCTGTGAATGGCAGATTCGGGTTGTCGAGCGCGGTGATGGGCGGCGGCATCTGTTCGCGCTCCCAGCGCAGGCCGGCAGAAAAGACGGCGATCTTGTTGGGCTGCCACTGAGCGGTCGCGAAGCCTGCCCACTCGTTGGTGCTCAGGTGCCAGTTCGTGGGACCGATCGTCTGCGAGTAGTGAGAATAGCAGGGCATCGCACCCAAACCCATGAGCTGGCCGTTTGAAGTCTGCCATGGCTTGCCGGTCACGTCGCAATTGTGCGGATTGGCCGGGTCGAGCGCATCGGCGAATCCAAATTTCTCATAGACCAGGGCGTCGGCGATAAAATTCTGCACCTTGGAGTAAACATAGGTGCCGGTCTGGTTGCGCAGAAAGCTGATGGCGTCGGCGTTGTGGTCGAGCTCGAAACCGGACCGGACCAGCAGATGGCCGTGAACCCAGGCGAGCATCTCCTGGCCGTGGTAGAGCTTTTCGTCGGGATAGCTGCCCTGGCCGAAGCGCGAGGGATTGCCGATGGTGAATCCGTAGCGTGAGTCGACGACAATCTGCGGCAACTGGCCGTAGGCGTTCACCTTGAGAAACGTGTTCTCGAATTCCGACGGCGTGCCGGGCCGCGCGGTCAGGATGGTGCGCCCTGCGGAGCCCTGCGTAACGGCGAGCAGGTTTGGCGTGAGATAGGCTTCCCAGCGGGCCAGCAGCCACTGCTGGCTGGCCTGGCTCGATCCGAAGCTGTGATTTCCATAATTTGCAGAGACACCGGTCAGTCCTCCGCCGGGCGAGTTCCAGTCCGCGCCGATGCCTTCGAGGGCGAAGCGATGACGCTCGGCCGCCTGCCAATCGATGCGTCCGAATCCAGTCCATTGCGAGGAGTTGCGCGGCGCGGGACCGAGGAGGCTGGCCAGCGACTCCAGCGTCTGCGAATAAGCCGTCAGCCCCTCGACCACCGGATTGGGGCAGACCTTTCCAGGCCACGAAGGGTCCGTCAGACCAAGTTGTGCGCACAATAACTCCATCTGTGCGTCGGAAGGTTGGGCGAAAAAGCCGGTTGGGGGACATGGGGAGGTTTCGCATGGTGGCTGCAGGTAAGGATGTTTCACCATTGCCAGGCCGGGATCGTTGCGGTGGTTGCTGTCGAGGGCAGCAAACCAGAAGAGCTTGTCGCGGCGGATGCGGCCGCCCGTGCCGAGTCCCCAGACGGTCTCATGGTCCGGCGGGGTATACGACTCCGGGGGTCCGGCCGGGCCATTATCAAAGACCGGAACGGTGGGCAGCATGCCGAGCTCGCCAGCCGGCGCGGTCTCCGTAACCCACTGCGTAAAAGGATTCCGCGCGCCCCATGTGTTCTGGCGGTCGAAGAGGAAGGCTTGGCCGTGGAGCGCGTTGCCGCCGCTCTCGGTGCGGATGGCCGTGCGCCCGCCGGAGGAGCGCAGTCCCTCAGCCTCCACGTTGCCTGCTGCTGTGGTTACCTCATGGATGGCGGCTTCGCTCATGCCCAGGCCGCGCCCGCCATTCCATGCGCGGCTCATGGATCTCTCCTGACCCTCGTTCTCAGAGGAGGGATCGGACGCCTGCGAACGGGAGCCCGAGCCGGCGGCTGCGCCAAAGGCCAGGCGTATGCTCGCGCCGTCGACCGCAATTTCGGCTGACTCCTGGGAGTTGCGGAATGAGGCCTGCGAAGAGTCCGCGGAGGCGCTGGCCGAGGGCGTGTCGAGAAGGAACTCCTGCCAGCGGCGCCCGCCCGCGGGCAGAGCCTGCAGTTGCGCGGCGGTTACGGTAGTGGCAACAACAGGCGTTACGGGATCGGGCATCTGCGTAACGGTTGCACCGGGCGCTGTCGAAGACGGGTTCAGCAGGGATGCCTGCGCCATGCCGGCTGGCGCTCCTGCCGCGGCGAAGGCGGGAGCCGCACCGTATGCGAGGGGGAAGGTGCGCGAAGGCGCAACGGCTAGCGCGAACTGCATTTCAACCGATTGCGTTTCCAGAGCGGCGCGCTGCGGCAAGGCGGGCGCGTGGGTCTCCGGCTGTTCCTGCCGTGGCTCGCGTACGGCGGCCGTCGCGGCCGGCTGCTCGGATGGGCGCATTCCGCCTGCGTCCCGTGAAGCTGTCAAAGACATGGTTCGCAACGGTTCGGCGGCGATGGATGCAGTGGGCGCGGGGCGGGAGGTGCTAAGCGCCGGACGCGCAGCGATGAGCGTCGTGCCGGCCGCAACAGCCGGATTGGCCGCGCTGAGTTGCGTGCCCGGCGCCGTGGGCTGCGCCGTGCTGGACGCGCGCGATGGCGCGGGTGCGGGCGCCGCCGAAGCGGCGATTGATTTGGGAGCGGCGGCCGGCGCGGCGGGCAGCGCGAAAGCCGCCAACGGCATGGGAGTGGCGGCAGCGGAGGGCGCCGCGATGCTGGTTGGCGCGGCGGCCTCAAGCAACGCCGGCGCGGCGGCCTGGAAGCGCATGGCGGCCTGCACGCGCGCTTCGTTGCCGCCGGTAATGAGAATCCCCTCGAGTTGGCCGCGGCCGAGCTGCGCCGCTTCGGCCTCGAGCGAGTATTCGCCCGCGTCGAGAGAGGCAAAGCGGAATGCGCCATTCTTCGCTGTGGTTGTGCGAACCTCGGCGCCGGTTCTCTGGTTACGCAGAACGACAGAGACGCCAACGAGCGGGGCCGAATGCAGATCGGTGAGGCGGCCGGCAAGCGAACCTGAAGGGGCGGATGAAATTTGGACGGAGCGCGGGGAGCCGAGACCGGCGGGATCCGATTGGGCAAAGGCTGCCGCCTGAACGCTCAGGCACAGCGCCCCAACCACGAACCAGTGAATCCAATTCCGCCTTGCCTCTGCCATTGCCAACGCTACCCGGGCAGATCGCAGGGAAAGGACAAACCAAGCTGCCGGCCCACTCTGGCGGCGGGTCCGGTGCGGGGCGTGCGATATGCGATTTTTTCGCCGCGCTACGCGGGCCTAAAGGATGTTTGCGAGCGATTCTATGCCTCGAAAACGCTGTTGAGAAGTAGCCTGCGTCACAATTGCAAGTTTTTCCGCCATTGGCCGGGGCGGCGGGGTGCGGGTTTTCGTGCGCGAAGCCGGCCGGGATGACGATCCTGAAGGGCCGCAGGCGAGCGGAACGGTTCGATACACTGAAAAAGACTGCGCAGCGCATTTGCGTCCGCCAGATTGATCTCGGCCTTCGATCGTTGATCCCTGAACCCTGATCCCTGAACCCATGTTCATCGATGAAGCCAAAATTCGCGTGAAGGCCGGGGACGGCGGCAACGGGTGCATGGCCTTCCGGCGCGAAAAATTCGTGCCGCGCGGAGGCCCTTCGGGCGGCGACGGCGGCCGGGGCGGCGATGTGATCATGGAGTCGAGCCAGCGGCACAACACGCTCATCCACTTCCGCTACAACCCGGAGCACAAAGCGCAGCGCGGCGAGCACGGCATGGGCTCGAACTGCACCGGGCAGGACGGCCGCTCGACCGTGCTGCAGGTTCCCGTGGGCACCTCGCTCTTCGATGCCGAAACCGGCGAACTGGTGCACGACTTTCACGAGTCGGACGAACGCATTGTGATCGCCAAGGGCGGCCGGGGCGGGCGCGGCAACCAGCACTTCGCCACCAGCACGCATCAGGCTCCGCGCGAACACGAGCTGGGTCGCGCGGGCGAGGAGCGCAACTATCGCCTGGAGCTGAAACTGCTGGCCGACGTGGGTCTCGTCGGCTTCCCCAACGCGGGCAAATCCACGCTGATCTCGCGCATCTCGGCGGCGCGGCCCAAGATCGCCGATTATCCGTTCACCACGCTGGAGCCGAACCTGGGCGTAGTGACGGTGGGCGAGGAGCCGGAACAGCAATCGTTTGTGGTGGCCGACGTGCCGGGGCTCATCGAGGGCGCGCATCAGGGCGCGGGGCTGGGAACGCAGTTCCTGCGGCACATTGAGCGCACGCGCGTGCTGGCGCATCTGGTGGATGTGTCGGATGCGCCGGGCCGTCCCGATCCGGTGGAAGATTTCAGGGTGATCAACAACGAGCTGGCGAACTTTGGCTCGTCGCGGCAGGGCGCGGAGGAGCATCCGCTGGCCGCAAAGCCCATGATCGTGGTGGCCACCAAGATCGACGCGGCCAACCCGGCGAAGCTCAAGAAGCTGGCGGCGCACGCCAGGCGCAGGAAGCTCGAGTTCCACGCCGTCTCGGCGGTGACGGGCGAGGGCATCGAAGAGTTGAAGTGGGCGCTGGCCAAACGCGCGCGGCCGGCTGAGAGCGCGGCAGCCCGGTAACCCGCTGAAAACAAGCGCGAAATGCTCATCCAAAAGCGACCTCGACCCCTCGAAATGGCCGCTTAAAGTTTCACAAAAAACCCCAAATGGTCGCTTCAAGCTTCGCGAATCTTCGAGTGGTGCGCCAAGAAATTTCCCAAAACAAGGGCAAATGGTCAATTAGAATTTCACGAATCGAGGGGGTAGGTTGCCGAGAATTTCGCGGAGAGCGTGTTTTTGCGCAGTTCGGCGCGTTTAGCGGCCTTCAATAGGCAGATCATGTGCGGTTTGTGTGCAATTTTGCGCCACTTGCCAAGCGTAGCCAAAACGGCTACACTAGATACTGGAGGCGCGCATGAGACAGGTTTCATTGCGAGAGTTCCGGACGCGGGGCGCGAAGGCCCTGGAGAAGGTGCCGCGCGGAGAGACCGTGCTGCTGTCGGGCCAAAAAGGACCGGCCTACTTCCTGGTCTCGGCCATCGGAGACCTTGCCGCGCAGGACATGGACCTGCGGCGGGCCATGGCGAGGGCGAGCTTGCGCCAATCGGCGACTTTGGCCGCTGCCTTTCCCATCACCGACGAGGAAATCGAGCAGGAGATCGCCGCGGCGCGCGCGGAGCGGGCGGCCCGCGGCGAACATCGCGTTGAACGCAAGAAGAAGATCGCCTGATGCGGCGCGTCGTGCTCGACACCAACGTGATCGTCTCTGCCGGGTTAAAGCTGGGCAGCGTGCCCTACCGTGTGGTCATGGACTGGGTGCTTGCGGGGCAGGCTCAGGCAGCGATCTGTCCGGCCGTCGTCCGCGAGTATCGTGAGGTGCTTTGGCGGCCCAAATTCACGCGCCATGGCTTTCCCCCGGAGTGGATCGAAGACCTGCTTGCGCTCAGCCTGCAACTGCCCGATCCCGTGCCGTGGCCGCATCTGCTGCCCGATCCGAGCGATGCGGTGTTTCTCGCGCTTGCTAAGGCGGCGGGAGCGTGGCTCGTCACGGGAAACCTCAAGCACTTCCCGAAGACCGCGCGGCGCGGGGTGACGGTGATTGCGCCGGGGGAGTACCTGGAGAGGCTGGGAGAGGGAGTGCGAGGGTTTGAAGGCACGTGAGATTCAACTCTCAGGTCCCCAAAATCCGAACGCGACCACCTTGCCGAATGGGGCTCGAATTAATGTTGTCCCAGTGCTATCGTTTAGCAAGAGATGGATGCTTACATTTGTTACACGCCCAAACTCCTTCAGGCTGGAGAACTCAAGGAAGCGTTCGAACAAGCGGTGGTGGCTCTCCTAGGCCCGGAGGCCCAAATCAGGGTTCGGCACCCCCGCGATACGGGTCGCGCGGGCGTGTCGGACAGCGTTGACCTCGGTCCGGAGAGCCTTCGAGCGATAGTTGACCTCAGCAAAATCGATGTCGGGCTAAGTGCAGAGTTGCGCGATTATTCGAAGCGCGTTCATATGTCGTTTAGGGCGGTTCATAGCGGGACGGCGTTCTATGGTTACGCTGGCGGCGATGTGTCGGTCGAATGTCTGGAGCGGGTCGCGTTGGTTCTTGGCTTGGAACGGACGGAGGCCCCGAAGGATCCGTTTGTTTTAGATGTCGAGAATATCGAATCGAGAGTGTTGGCTCTGGAGAAAGCCGCTAAGGGCGTTGAACGTACCCTGAGATGCTTCGTATCGTTCAAGTTTGACGACGCTCGGACTGTTGCCCAAGTGGATCGGCTGAAGCGCTTGCTGGCCGCGGTGCACATAGAGTGGGTGACTGGTGAACAATTCGAGCCGCGCAGGATTGAGGACAAGGTCAAGGCGCGGCTTCGGGCCGATCTGGATTTCATCATTGCCGTAATCTCGAAGGCAGGGGAGTCGAAGTGGATTCGAGACGAGTTAGCCGACGCCAATAGTCGTGGTCTTTCAGTCGTGGTCCTGCTTGAGGAAGGAGCGAGCTTCGACAAGGGAATCTTCGGAACGCTAGAGTACATACCCTACGATCTGGCTATTGAGCAGACTTTCCCAGCTTTGCTTGAGGGAGTCGACTTTATCAGGGCGGAAATCTCAATGAGGAGCAAGGTATCTGAGTCTTGATTGATGCGAGCGCGGTGTGCGAATGAGATTCTTCGCAGGACTACATGCCTTGCGCGATTGGGGCGCGGGGGCGACGACTGGGTCGTGCGGTGCGAGCCTACCTGACCGTGATTGCCCGGTATCCGGAGGCGGTGGTGGAGGCGCTGGCGAACTAAATTCTTGAGTCCAGGGTTCTAGGAGCGGGGCCTGAGGCACCCTGATTTAGGCGCGCAGACTCTCCGGAACCTCGGTCGCCTGTCGAACTTGTTCTGCATTAAAGTTGCACTGAATTTGCTGCTTTTCCTGCGGATTTTCACAGGAAATTCTAGCCTACATCTTGCAGAAATAAATTACGTTATCGACATTTTTCGAAAGCATTGCATTTCCATCAATATAGTTTCTCCTTTCGTTCCCTCTTGCGTCGCCTCCCAAGCAGGCGCACAGTTTTTCTACCCCATTGAATTTCTTAAGGAGAGATGCGATCAATTCGCATGCTTACCTTGAGATAGGTCTTTCGCCTTGGAGGACTATGGGGACAACTCAGTTTTTCGGCTACCTTTCTCTCGTAGAGGAATATGCCTTCCACATTTGCGAAACCGCCATCTTCTTAGCTTTAATTTGGGTTTATGGCAGGCTTGCGATCCGGCACATCCTCGCGCTCGGGCGGAAGGGGAAATGTTCGCATCAAGCAGGTGGCCCTCAATTTTGAGGCGGGACCAGCCCGTTCTGTCACCTGCCGAGGATGTGAAGCTACTCTTCCACGGGCCGTTTGGCGTTGGCGCGGATCTATAACGACGATGCCCCGAAGAACACCGCAGGCGAGACGTTGAAGCGGCGGCTGAGGCGCGCGATGTGGTTGCGGTTCAGATGGCGCTTGCCGGAGAGAACCAGCGAGACGGTGCTTTCGCTGCCCAGTTCCGGGGCGATGTCGCGCTGAGAGAGTCCGCTGTGCTCCAGCAGAAAACGCAGTACGTCGGCGGGCTCGGCGGCCGGGATCGGATATCGCTCCTGCTCGTAGCGCACGACAAGCAGAGTCATCAGTTCGATCGCTTCCTCTTCTTCCGGTGTGGGGTCGGGCTTGGCGGTGAGCGCGAAGAGAGCCTGCGTGTATTCCTCAAGCTCTTCATCGCTGTGAATCAGGCGAGGCGCGCCCTGCCGAATCATCTCCGTTGGGTTTGCAAGCACGGTGCTCATCGTTTCACCCCTTTATCCCAGTTCGCCTGGTTGTCGTATTGACGATGCGTCAAGAACGACCGGATATAAATATGACCCTCTGTGACGCGGCCTTCTTTCTGGCGCGCGTAGTGAATGATGGTGACCAGCCGGTAGCGGTTCTGGCGAATGTTGAAGATCACGTAACCGCCCACATCATCGGCGTCCTTGAAGACCTTTCGCACTTCCATGAAATTCCGCCATCGAGCTTCGGTAACGATCCTGTACCAGGCCAGGATTTCTTTGGCAGCGTCGGGATACTCCTCTTCGGCGAGCGCCAAGTGCTTTCGTGTGACTACGTGCATGGATCTCTTTCAAGAAGCGCTCTGCCGGAAAGTCGCCCCGGAAACGCAGCGTATTTTCAATATACTTTGCAGAATGCAAAGTTGTCAAGGGAAACTTTTCATTTTGCAAAGTTTCTTGATGGCCTTGACCTTCCTTTTTGTTGCCGAGTTGAGAGCAGTGCCTACTCTTCCTCTTCGTCGATGGGCGTTTGGCGTTGGTGAAACCCCACCCTTGGCGCAAAAACAAACGACCCGGCCGGTCGAGCCGATCTGAGGCTGCTCCGGCGATTCCTTTTTACCTGCGCAGGCAGTTTTAACCCTCACAGAAGCAAGCAGTTTTTACTCTCACTGCGCGCGTGCGGCTCTGAATTCCCTGTGTATTCAACCTACTTCGGATTGGATTGCAATTCATTTCGGTTTGGCCTGCCGGATGCTGGAATCTCCGCACCCGGACCTGACCGAGCGAGCGGGTCCGGGCGAATCCAACCCCGGAGGTACTCCTTATGCGTTCCCTTAAGCGCGACCTTATTGGCCTCTCCGCCCTCGGCGCAATGGTACTGGCGTTCGCGCTGGCGTGGGGGAGCCCATTTGTCGGCGCCAATTCCGCTCGCGTGCAGGATCAGGCGCAGCCGCAACAGCAACCGGATCAAAGCCAGGCCAAATCCGCAACCTTTACCGGAACCATCGTCCAGAATGGCGAGCAATACGTACTGCGCGACTCATCCGGCCAAGTCTACGGGCTCGACGACCCGGAGCGCGCCAAGCCGTTCGTGGGCAAGACGGTGAAGGTGACGGGCCAGCTCGATGAGCAGGCGAAGGTGATTCACGTGGAAAGCATTGAAGCCGCGGAAGCGTGACCGGATTCGGAATCGCTCACGGTTCCACGGAGAAGACCCAGCGAACAACATCGCGGGTAAATCCACGCGGAGGGAGAGGCCGGCGAGTCTTTTCCTCCGCGGCTTACCCGGCGAGAAAATCGCTCATCTGGCGAGCCGCCATTTTGTTCTCGGACCGGGGTGACGTAACGCGCTTCAGCCTGCGCCGGGAGCTTGGCCGGGCGTAAAAAGGTAGTCGACGCGCCGGCCGCGAAAGTGCGTTTGAATCTCAAAGGCAACCGGAATCTCGCCGCGAGCCGCGCTCTGCCGCGCCTGCGCGACGAAGCGGGCGGCGAAAGCGCGATCGCACTCCAGCAGGCGCAACCCCTGCGCGAGGCGGCCGAGGAAGCGCGGAGCCAGGCGCAGCCAGCGGCGCGCCGCCCACGCGTCCGCGTCGAGGCAGTCGAGGGCGATGGCATCCAGCTTCGGCAGCCACTGCGCGGGCGCAGAATGCACGCGCCATGTAACAAGAGCCGGCGTCTTTTCGAGCTCGGCTTCAGCCTGTTCTTCCTCCTGAAGCAGGAGCGCAAGGTGATCGGGCGGGAGGGGCACGTCACTTCGCAGCAGATCGGGCACGACGCCGCGTTGCTCGATCTCGCGCTCCACCTCGGCCGGCGCCAAGGCAACGCAAACGGCCACGGATTCGCGCTTGCGAAGCTGGTTCTTGAGGATGCGCAGGGATTCGTCGAGCGAATTGACCAGAAAATCGGCCACGCCGTCACGGAGGGCCTGCTTTTGCGCGGCGCGATCGCCGGTGGCGGCGAGCGATGCGGCGCCTGCGATGCTGGCCGCCACAAGCAGCGCGCGGCCCTCGTCGTCCGGTTCTCCCGCGTAGAACAGCGTGCCGCCAAGGGCCGTCTCCGCGCGAGCATGAGGGGACGCGATCAGCTTCGCGTAGGCCTGCGCCGCGCGCGCGACGAAGTCGAAAGCGGCCGGGGATGGAGGTTCGAGCGCCAAGATTCCATCTTATCCATTGGCGCGCAATGGACTCAGGGCAACTCGGTGCACCTCTCGACAAGGAATTCCTTGCCCAGGATTTGCCAAGTTGACGCCAGAAGCAGAAGCGGCCTCCGAACTCGTATCGGAAGCCGCCTAGAATCTTAGATTTTTTGGTTGCGGGGGCTGGATTTGAACCAGCGACCTTTGGGTTATAAGTTATTAAATGAAGCAATATCATAGAGTTATCAAGCATGGTTGGTTATGAGAAGTTGTTTCAAGGAATCGATAGGAAGCTCGAGGAGTTTGGTGGATGGGTTGACGTTGGATTGAATTCAGATCAGCTCTTATTTCTCGCCGACGAATCATTCCGCCGGTCGTCTGCCAAATTCTTTGCCGACCATGCCGCTGCAGGCGACCCGCAACACGAGAACATCTGTCCATGTCCCGTGATTCAAATTCTACAAAGCAAATCCGGCTCGGTGGGGGTGAGTTCATCGAGAAGGGTCGATCCGCCAGTGG
>JBEKXX010000063.1:0-17907 GCA_049511595.1 Occallatibacter sp.
CTCAACTGCCGTTCACAGCCAAATTTCAGGCCCTGTGGCGTCGCCGCAAACTGGTAATAGGAGGGAACGCCTGCATCGGGCTGAATCAAAAAGTCCACTTCATCGGGATTGGGAGGCCAGTTATTTGCCGCGGAGGGCAAGCCATGCAGCGAATGCCAATCCACCTCCGGCCATAAATTCACGTCCAGATTGGCGTAAGGGAAAGACATGTCGGGTTCCCCGCAACGGAAAACCACAAAAAGCGCGTCGCTGTTGTAAGCAACGCGACATTCCGTCGGTGTCGGCGGACGATGATCACCGCCAACGCGATAAAACCGGTCTAAGACCGCCGTGTGCTCATGGTCCGACAGAAGATCACCCAGGGTAGGCGTGCCGCTCCAGGGCGACTTGAGAACCACCGCGTTGGTTCCCCACGCGAGCGGCCCCTTTCCTTCCGTCATCACATCACTATTGCGGGAATGCGACGGACTCTCTCCGCCTGCTTTCAAAATTCCGCTATGCATCCCAGCCAGAGTCCCGATCCCAATCGCCGAGTTCTTTAAGAAGGTGCGTCTCTGCATTTCATCTCCCGCCTTTGAAAACTGCCGTCTCTCCAAGCGCGCGAATTTCTGAATTTAGACAGCATGAACACATTGCTTGTGGTTCACTCCAAAAAATGTATCACGGTTGGGTCAGCCGGAATCTCCTTTTCGCCGCCAGTTCCCTAAAACTCTATCGCCCATAAGGTATTTGCAAGACCAAAAGAATATTTGCCCCGAAAGAGCCGGCGTTGAATGCGTTCTGCAGTGATCGGCGTTTTTACGGCCCCGCAGGGCAAAGTTGCTTTCTCAAATGAGGGCGTGCTTGCCTGCCAGGAGTACGTGTGGGTTCAGCAGCATACGCAACCGGCGGAGTATTTTTTACGCTGCCGCCTTCCCAGACATGAACTTCTATTTGGACCTGCGCAATCCGACGCCGATACCGCGCGTAGCAAACAACGGCTCTTCGCCTTTAGCTTTTAGCTCCCAGATGGCAGCTTCCTACAGGGCGACGCGGCCATGGCGCCCTATGCGCATGCCCGGCTAATTTTCCGGGTGATCGCGCCAGTCGCGCTTGCGCACAAAAAAGATGAACTCGCCGGGCTTGGCCGCGAAGTCGGTTTTGCCGCACTCATTGGGCGCTACGGCGCCGGCCTTCAGAATCACCGGGATCGGGTACCAGATGTTTCTTTCCTTATCGGTTTCTTTTGCGGCATCGCAATTGATGTAAGTCGACATCCCCATGTCGTAGGTGGCCTTCACGGAGATTTCGCTGGCGCTGGCGGGGAGGGTAACGATCACGCTGCCATCGTCGTTGATCTTCACCCATTCGTTATGCACGGCGTCGTGGCGATCGATGCGCACCAGAAAGTTGGAGGCCTTGACGGGCAGGCCGGTCCTGCCGTCGAGCAGGCGAATGGAGATGGTGTTCACGGTTTGGGCGGGAAGGCAAGCGCAGAACGCGGCGGCGCAGGCGAGCCGGGTCAGAGCGCGAATCGTGAGCATAGGCCGGATCCTCACTCTTGAATTTACCAAGAGGAGTAGGGCTGGCCGTCGGATCCTGTCTCCTCCGAGCCGGAGTGGACGTCGCTGATTCCGGGCTCGGATTCGTCCAGAGAGTACATCGCGTCGCTGGTGTCCGTCACCCAGGTGTCTGTGGCGTGGGTCATGGGATCTTCGGGAATTGACTTCAGATAGCCGTCCTGGATGAGATCGTCGAGCGACTGCGGCGCCTTTTGCTTGTCCATGGTGTAGGAATCGATGGCCATGCGCATGGTCTGCAGATCTTCCTTCAGCACCGCCTCCCGCGCGTGCTTCAAAGCGGCCGCGAAGTAAGGGACGGCGAGGGTAGCCAGGATGCTGATGATCGCCATCACCACCATCAGCTCAAGCAGCGTGAAGCCGGATTGTGTGCCGCGGTTGCGCATCTCTTTAGCTCTCAGCTATCAGCCTTCAGCTCGTGATTCTGTAAACTCCCAGCCATCCTTTGAAGCACTTGCCGTACCGCTCGATGGCCCCACTTTGAAAAAAGCTGAAAGCTGGCGGCTGACAGCTTGCTTTTTTCACCACGTCGCATACTTCGTTCCATCCAGCGCAGTATCCTGCGACTTGGAATACACGTCGAAGACGCTCTGCCCCCCCCAGGAATCGGAGTCTGGGTCGTCCTGCATGGAGCGCAGTCCCCAGTCGGTATTGCCCGTCATCGGGTCCACCGGAATTTTTCTTAGAAACTTCAGCTTCTTGCCCTGCACGTCGACGCCGGTGACGAGGGTCTCGAGATCGGGCGGATAGTTCTGGCTTTCCACCTTGGTCTGGAAGGCGCCGCGGTCGGCAGCGTCCTTGTACTTGTCGATGGCATCGCGCATCATCCACAGATCGGAGCGCAACTCGCGTTCCTTCTGCCGCTTCAACTGAAAGCGCATCAGCGGCAGCGCGGCCGAGGCCAGAATGGTGAGGATCGCCACGGTCACGATCAGCTCGACCAGAGTCAGGCCACGTTCCCCGCGGCGGATCGAGATGGATCGCTGAGACAGCATCGGTGCGGCTCCCTATCTGACCACAATGCTTGCGTGCGCGCCTGCCGCCGGCAACTGCTGCTGCGCGCTGTTGACCACCGAGGCGCGAGCGATGGTTAAATCGCTGGGGCCCGGAGCCTTGGCTTGAAACGTGAGAACGCAGACCGTGCCGCTTCCGCTCACGCCATGCGCCCCTGGGGGGCGCGACATGCCGACGATCAGGTTTCCTGGCGGTTCGTCGCTGTGGATGGGGGGCGCGGCCTGGCCATCCCGGCTCAGGAAGTCCCCTGCAGACACGTTCACGAGCATGAGTTTTGCCGGGTCGTAATGGATCTGCAATGCGATCGAGCCTACATCCGTGCCGCCGCTCAACGCCACCGGAACCTGGAAGCTGGCGCCCACGGGCGGCGGAACGGGCGGCACACTGAACGCAAAGCCGGCGGCTGCGGCTTGCGGCGCGACAGGTGCGGCGGTTGCGGCAGCAGGAGCCGGCGGCGAAGCCGCAGCCGGCGCAGTGGCTACCGGCGGGTTGGTGTCAGACGCCATATCCGCGCGTAATTGCGCGAGCATCGCGGGAGCTGCCTCGATGGCGCTCTGCGCGGGAACTGTGCCCACGGCCGGCTGCGCCGGAGCGGCAGGCTGCACGGCGGGCGCCGGAGCGGCAGCTCCCGTGCTCACGCGCCGCAGGTCAATGGCCTGGCCTTCGCCGGTGTCGATGACGCGCAAGTTCGCTTGGTCCAACTCCTGCGAGCGGACGATGTGTGGCACCACGACAAAGACGATGTCGTCATCCTGGATAACGCGGTCCCTGGAGCCGAACATGTATTTGAGAACGGGAATCGCGCTGAGGCCGGGAACGCCGTTCCAGTTGTTCTGCTCCTGATTGTTCTGGATGCCGCCCAGGATGCTGGCCTCGCCTTCGCGCAGGCGAATGACCTGGTCCACCACGCGCTGGCTGATGATGGGCTCCGTAACGCCTTCGATGGTTGTGGTTCCGCTCTCCGCGGAGACCTCGATCTTAATCTTCAGCGTCACGTCGTGGTCGAAATGAATACTGGGCGTCATCTCGATGTTCACGCCGACATCGATGTACTGGAACTGGGTCTGCGCGTAGCCGATGCCCACGCCCCCGGCAAGACCTGGCGTCGAGTAAGACCCGGTGGCCTCGGGAATCTTCGAGCCGATTTTCATAATGGCTTTTTGATCGTCGGTGGCGCGGATGCGGGGACTCTGCAGGACCTTGGTATTGTTGTCGGTGAGCAGGAGATTGAGCGTAGCCGATCCCACGGTCACGGCGAAATCGGTGGAGTTGAGGTGGGCAAGACTGTAAAGAGTGGGGCTGACGGCAGACGAGCTGGTAGTGGAGCTGGATGTGCTTGAGGAGCCGCAACTGTTGGTTGCCGAGCAGTTGGGCTGCAGGGCGATCCCGAAGCTGCTGGGCCATGAGAGGCCCAGATCCCGCTCCCAGTTCTTGCTCACCTCTAGCACGGCAACGTCAACCACCACTTCGCCGCGCGGCTTGTCCAGGTCGTCGATGAGCTGTTGCGCCAGCAGCAACTCGTCGGGCGTGCCGCGCATGACGATGGCGTTCTGGCTTTGCACGCCGTAGACCTTGGTGTCGGGCATCACGTTGCGCAGAGCGGTCTGAACGTCGTTGAGGTCATTCTGCTGCCAGGCATTGGTCAAATAGAAGGTCTGTACCGCCTGCTCTTCGAGCTCCTGGCGCTTGGTGCGGGAGTTCTGCGCCACAAAGATGGTGTTGCTGGCGACGGGGCGCCAAAAGGTATTCGATACGACGCCCACGACGCGAAGCGCACTGAGCAGGGAAACGCTGTTCAAATCCACCTGGATGCGCTTGGGGTTATAGTCGGGGTCGAAAAGTACATTGATTCCGGCGGCCTTGCCAATGGCCTGGTAGACAACTTTGGCGTCCTCGTTCATGTGAAGGGAGAGCGGCTCGTTGCTGAGCGGCTTCAGTTCGGCCGGAGCCTCGACCGACTCAAGCTCCTGCTCCTCGGCTGCGGATTCAGGCAAGCCAATCTCGGGTACCGGAGCGATCGCGCCCTGCCCTTGGCGCAGTTGGGCAATCTCCTGTTCCGCCGCGTCGTTGCCGGGGTCGATCTCGGCGGCGTGCAGGAACTCCGCCAACGCCCCCTGCACGTTGCCTGCCTGCAGCAGTTTGCGGCCCTTGGAAACGTGTGCCGACGAGGCGGTGAGGCGAATGCGCGCGAGGGCGATCTGGAAGCGCGTGTCTTTAGGATCCCTGTTGTAGGCCTTTTGGTAGTCGTCAAAGGCGGTGTCGTAGTCCCCCCGCACCTCGGCGGCCTGACCTTGCTTGAAGTCGGAGTTGGGCGACTGGGCATGAAGCCTGGCCGAAGGCAAGGCAAGGATGACCACGGCGGCAAACAGCGCGATGGCGAACGCCATGGCCGATGTCACGGTTCGGGCTGCGGCCCGTGCGGGCGTGCGATTCATACGGCTCCCCGGCACTGCCACGGGGCCGCATGACCGCGCCACGGCCCGTCCCTGCAGGCCGCGGTGGGCTTCTCCGGCGGGCATCCCGATGCGATTCATCGTGCCGATCTTCTCAGAAAAACGCTGCCTCATTTTAGCAAAGCCCCGTTGTTTCCACTCGCGAGCCGCGCCGATGCGCCCCAATGTTAGGATGAGAATTCAAGAACGCCTCCCGATGGCCCGCCAAACCAGCCATACCGTCGCTCGAAAAGACGCCGCCGCAAAAAAACCGGCCCAGCCCCGCAACCCCGTGGCCAGCGGCGAGCGCGACGCGGCCCACAATCGCTCCGCCAGCCATAACTACTTTCTGCTGGAGAAGTTCGAGGCGGGCGTGGCGCTGCGCGGAACCGAGGTCAAGTCGATCCGCGAGGGCAAGGCCAACCTGAAGGACGCCTACGGGCTCATCAAGGATGGCGAGGCTTTCCTGCTCAATCTGCATATCGGGCCATACTCCCACGGGAACATCGCCAACCACGACGAGACGCGCACCCGCAAACTGCTGCTGCACCGCGAAGAAGTTCGCAAGCTACTCTCCAAGACGCAGATCAAGGGACATACGCTCATCCCCACGCGGCTCTATTTCCGGAAGGGGCGGGTGAAATGCGAGCTGGCCGTAGCCAAGGGCAAGCAGGACTGGGACAAGCGGGAGACCGAGCGGCGGCGGGAGGCCGACCGCGAGGCGCGGGCGGCGATCAAGGCGAACAAGCACAAGATGGGGCGATAAGGCCGAACTCCTCTCGCTCACCGTGCGCCTCAAGCGATGAGCCTCGGTCTGGCGGCGCCTGATTTGCCACAAACTGCGCCTTCCGTGAAGAATAAGCACTATGCGTGCTGAACTTTCCTTTGCCCCGGTCTCGGGGATCGCAACTGAACTCCTGGCTGTTCTGGCCGCCGATACCCAAACCGAAAAGGGGCCTGCCTCCAAGCCCCAACCGACACTCCTGACGAACGATACAGCCGTTCAGGCGGCGGCAGCGTCGGTGCTCGCCTCCGGCGAATACAAAGCCGGCGCCAATGAAACCGTGCTGCTGCACGCGCCGGCCGGCCTGGCCGCCAAACGGCTGCTGATTGTAGGGCTGGGCAAGCTGGCCAAGGCCACTGTTCACTCAGTCCGCGAGGCCGCTGGAACGGCTGTTCGCTTCGCCAAGCCGCGCGGGATTCGGGAGTTGGCGAGCGCGCTGCCCTCGCCCGAGAGCCTGCCGGCCGCAGGCCCAGCCGGTGCGCGAGCCGCTGTCGAGGGCGCGTTTGTAGGCGACTTCGATGCCGACACCTACCGTAGCGACCGCAAGGACCAGAGCATCCAGTCGTTGACCGTTGCGGCTGCGGCAGGTGCGGACCGCGCTGCCTTGGAAGCGGCCTTCGCCGAGGGTGTGATCGTGGGCGAGAGCCAGAACTTCGCCCGCTCGCTTGTCAACGAACCCGGCAACAAGCTGACGCCGACGATTCTAGGGCAACGCGCCGCGCTGATGGCGCAGGAAGTGGGTCTCGCGTGTGAGGTACACTCCACAGAAAAGCTGCATGAGCTGAAGATGGGCGCGTTCTGGAGCGTGGCGCAGGGTTCCGCGGAGCCGCCCGCGCTCATCGTTCTGCGCTACGAGCCTGAGGGCATGAAGGATGGGCCGGTACTTGGTCTGGTGGGCAAGGGAATCACATTCGATTCGGGCGGCATCTCCATTAAACCTTCGGAGAATATGGACAAGATGAAGTACGACATGGCCGGCGGTGCGGCCATGATCGGCGCCATGCGCGCCATTGCCCTGCTTAAGCCCAGGGTGCGGGTAATGGCGATTGTGTGCGCCACGGAGAATATGCCCGACGGCAAGGCGCAAAAGCCCGGCGACGTGCAGACGGCCATGTCGGGGAAGACCATTGAGATTATCAACACCGACGCTGAGGGGCGGCTGGTGCTGGCCGACGGGCTGACCTATGCGCGGCGGCTGGGCGCGACACACCTGATCGACGCCGCGACACTCACCAGCGCGTGCGTGGTCGCGCTGGGCCACGCGAACGCCGGCGCCTTCTCGAACGACGACGCGGCCTGGACCAGGTTCGACGCAGCCCTGGCTGTTTCCGGGGAAAAGTTCTGGCGGCTGCCGCTGGGCGAGGAGTACGCGGAGATGATCAAGAGCGAGATCGGCGACATCAAGAACACGGGCGGGCGCTGGGGCGGAGCGATTACCGCCGCGGAGTTCCTGCACGTTTTCGCTGAAGAGACTCCGTGGATTCATCTGGACATTGCCGGCACGGCCTGGGTGGAAGACGCGCGGCCATACATCGCCAAGGGCCCCAGCGGCATCGCCGTCCGGTCGATTGTGGAGTGGGTACGGAACTTCTAAAACTCATTTAGCTTTGTTGACATCCTCTGGGCTGCGGGTCAACAGGCGGGCAATCGGAAGCGATAGAGATTGCAGGCCAAGCCGAGCAACAGAGCCAACTGCTTCCAGGTTCACAAATCAGGTCCTTGTGTCCCGCGAATGGAATTTTGGGGAGACAAAGGCATAGCCCAACGCGGTTTTCCCGCGCTTACGCTTTGCCGCCATGGAGCGATGTTTGTCCCGGCACTGGGCTCGTGCTTGACGAGAGGAGCTGCGCGACGATGGCTACCGCGGGAACCAGGTAGACCATCGATCCGCAGACCCACATGAAGGCGTCGGCTGCGATTTGGTCGTCGAGCGCGCCAAAGCCGAAGGGCCGAGAAACTAATGCGTAGCTCGGATAGCGGAGCCGGCCCGAGAAGCAGAGGAAGGCCGAGATCCCCGTGTTGACCACGTCGGCGAGAAAGAGATAAGGAACCAGCATCCAGCGCATTTGTTACGTCAGCGTTGCCACAAAATCTGCGCGGCTTCCAGTGGGACGGCAGCGCCGTCATGACGTGGTACGATTCGCGCGGTATAGTCGAGGGCCGGTCGATTCCCTGGCACCGCTGCCCGGTAGACATACCCGCCGCCAGCGCCCTCCAATTCCCGCTCTCTGTGCATTTCATGGCGGACCGGCATTTCTCCGTCGATAGCGTCGGCGTAAAGTTCGACGCGAACCGCGTTGGGGTCGAGGCGATTGAGATAGACCTGAACCTCAAAGACGTGCTGGACTTCATCGGATTCCACTTTTGTCTCACCGAATCGTAGCGAGGGCCATTCGTTTTCCAATGTCTGTTGCCAATCGGCGATCTGCCTGCCCGCCTCGCCTTGATTCGCGGCGCGGACGCGGTAAGCCGCCGCAGCCGGCAGGTAGTACCGCTCGGTGTATTCACGAACCGTGCGGTTGGCAGAGAAGCGTGGCGCCAACCGCGCCATGCTTTCCCGCATCCTTGCAATCCAGGCAGTTGGAACGTCGTCTTTGCCGCGGGTGTAGAACTCCGGAACCACCTCGTTCTCAAGCAGAGCATAGAGCGCGTCGGCCTCGACGGCGTCCCATGCGGGATCGTCGCCGTGCTCCTGGCCGTCTCCCATAGCCCAGCCGACTTCAGGCGTATAGGCTTCCGCCCACCATCCGTCCAACTCCGACAAGTTGATGCCGCCGTTGACGAGCACCTTCATGCCGCTGGTTCCACATGCCTCCCATGGCCGGCGCGGCGTGTTGATCCACACATCCACGCCCTGCACCAGATGCTCGGTCAGCAGCATGTCATAGTCGCTCAGGAAGACGATGTGGGGCCGGACCCCCGGCTGGCGAATGAATTCGATCCATTCGTGGATCAGGGCCTGACCCGGCCTGTCCTCGGGATGTGCCTTGCCTGCGATGATGAGTTGAACCGGCCGCTGCGGATCGGTCAACAAACGCAGCAGTCGCTCCCGGTCGTGCAACAGCAGGTTCGGCCTCTTGTAGGTTGCAAAGCGGCGCGCAAAACCCAGCGTCAGCACGTTGGGATCGAAGAGATGTTTCGCAGCCTCAACCGCCTCGGGGGAAACACCGGAGGCCTCCAGCAGCAGGAACAAGCGCTGACGAACGTAATCCACAAGAGCCGCCCTGGCCGCGTTGCGAAACTGCCAGAGCCGGGCGTCGGAGAGCCGGCGCATATCGCACTCCAGGGTTTCCGCCGTCTCCAGCCAACGGTTCTTTCCGCAGCTTTCTGTCCAGAGCTCGTCGGCCTCGGCCGAGTCCCAACTCGGCATATGCACGCCGTTGGTCACATGGCCCACAGGGATTTCAGCTTCCGGCCAGCGCGGGAACAAAGGCAGGAAGATGTGCCGGCTCACCTGCCCGTGCAGGCGGCTCACGCCATTTACGCCTCCGCTTCCCTGGATTGCTAGGTACGCCATGTTGAAGCTTTCCGAAGAGTCGTTGGCATTTTGGCGTCCCAGCGCCAACAAATCATGAAACGGGATGTTGAGTTTCTGTTCCGCATATCTGCCGGCATACTGCTCGAAGAGTGTCGGAGGAAATCGGTCGAAGCCCGCGGCGACCGCCGTGTGGGTCGTGAAGAGATTCCCCGCCCGCGTAGCGGCGAGTGCCGCTTTGAAGGGCTGTCCTGTCTCTTCCATGAAGAATCGCGCCCGTTCCAGTATGGCCATTGCTGCGTGGCCTTCGTTCAGGTGGCAGACTTCCGGTTGAATCCCCAGCGCGCGCAGCAGCCGCCAGCCGCCGATCCCGAGGAGGATTTCCTGCTTCAGGCGGAGTTCCGGCCCGCCCCCATAGAGCTCGCTGGTAATCCCTCGATGGGCTGGGTAGTTCGCCGGATCGTTGCTGTCCAGCAGGTAGAGCTTGATTCTGCCAACCTGCACCTGCCAGGCGCGCAACCAGACCGAGTATCCGGGCAGCGCAATCTCTAACCGCAACCACTCCCCGTTCGGCTGGCGTAGTGGCGTGATCGGCAATTGCCCCGGATCGTTGTATGGATAGAGGGCCTGTTGTTCTCCGTTTCTGTCGATGACCTGGCGGAAATAGCCTTGCTGGTAGAGCAACCCCACGCCGACGACCGGCACGCCCAGATCGCTCGCGGCCTTGAGCTGATCGCCGGCTACATTCCCCAACCCACCCGAATAAATGGGCAGGGCCTCGCTTAACATGAACTCCATGCTGAAGTAAGCAACGCACGTCAGCGGGGCCTCCGCGTGGCTCTGCTGAAACCACGCGGGTGCCTGCGCCACTTGCCGGTGGCTTTCTACTAAACTGTCCAATTTCTGGCGAAATACGGGATCGGCGAATACTTGCTCGATCCGATCCCGCGATACCGTCTGCAGAACCACCCACGGGTTGGCGGTGACTGCCCATAGCGCTGGATCGAGCTGCCGCCAAACCTCGTCAGTCGAGTGATTCCACGACCAGCGCATATCCAGGGCGAGTTCGGCAAGGGAATCAACGCCTTCGATATCAGTCGGCAGCGCGTTATATATCGAATTCGCGATACGGGCTTGGCCGTTCATGATCCCTCCGCCGGATTTGACGTCGTGAGAGCATCGCTGACAATTTTCTGCGCTTCGTCGAGGATCCGCCGGAGATGATCCGGCCCCTGAAAGCTCTCCGCGTAGATCTTGTAAATGTCCTCGGTCCCCGACGGGCGCGCCGCGAACCATCCGCTCTTCGCCAGCACCTTCAACCCGC
Organism: Occallatibacter sp.; assembly: GCA_049511595.1. Lineage (GTDB taxonomy): Bacteria > Acidobacteriota > Terriglobia > Terriglobales > Acidobacteriaceae > Telmatobacter. The sequence goes on from JBEKXX010000063.1 coordinate 10,589, forward strand.
CGATCGGAGCGCCGTTCCCTGGCGCGCGGGTGAGGATTTGCTGGATTGGCTCTCCAGCCAGAGTTTTGGAGCGGACTTGCTCCGGCGAGAGCTTCTCCAGAATCTCCTTTTGCTCGCGAGTGGCGCTCGCCTCGACGCGATCATAAGCCGGATCGCCGAATTCGCGTGTAAGCTCCCGGTAAATTTCGCCAGGGTCACGCTTCATCTTCGCGGTAATCTCTGCGGACAGCAGCGCGGGAATGATCCCGTCTTTGTCCGTTGTCCATACTCTGCCGTCTCGCCGTGCAAACGACGCGCCGGCGCTCTCTTCGCCGCCGAAGCCGAGCGAGCCATCGAGCAAGCCATCCACAAACCACTTGAATCCCACCGGCGTCTCGTAAAGTTTCCGCCCAAGTTTAGCTGCGACGCGGTCGATCATCTGGCTGCTCACCAATGTCTTGCCCACCGCGGCGCTTCCGCGCCAGTTCGGCCGGTTTTGAAAAAGATAATAGATGGCAACCGACAAGTAATGGTTGGGTGGTAGCAGACCGGTGCTTTTGGCCACGATGCCATGCCGATCGTGGTCGGTGTCGCACGCGAAAGCAATATCGAATTTATCCTTCAGTCCGATCAGGCTTTGCATCGCGTAGGGCGAGGACGGGTCCATGCGAATCTGGCCGTCCCAATCCACCGTCATAAACCGGAAGGTGGGATCGACGGTTTGATTGACGACCGTGAGGTTCAGTTTGTAGCGCTCCGCAATCCGCGGCCAATAGTGAACCCCCGCGCCGCCGAGAGGGTCCACGCCAAGGCTGATTTGGCCATTCCGAATCGCCTCCATGTCGATCACATTGCCAAGATCGCCGATGTACGCGTCAAGGTAATCGTGCCGGTGGGTCGTTGCGGCGCGCAGAGCTTTCTCAAGCGGGCCCCTCTTCACTCCCTGCAAGTCCATCTCAAGAAACTCGTTTGCCTTGTCTCCAATCCAGTTCGTCACGTCAGCCTCTGCCGGCCCGCCGTTCGGAGGGTTGTATTTGAAACCTCCATCGCGGGGCGGATTGTGCGAGGGCGTGATCACAATCCCGTCGGCCAATCCCATTTTGCGCCCGCTGTTATACGTGAGAATGGCGTGGGAGATCGCCGGGGTCGGAGTGTATTCATCGCCTTCGGCGAGCATTACGTCCACGCCATTCGCCGCCAGCACTTCCAGCGCGCTGGCCAGCGCCGGCACGGACAGAGCGTGCGTGTCCATGCCCATGAAAAGCGGGCCGTCGATTTTTTGCTGCTTCCGGTAGAGGCAAATCGCCTGGCTGATTGCGAGAATATGCCGTTCGTTAAAGGACTTGTCGAAGGACGATCCGCGATGTCCCGAAGTGCCGAACGATACCCGTTGCTCGGGGACCGATGGGTCGGGAGTCTCGGTGTAATAGGCCGTGATCAGGCTGGGAACATTCACCAGCATGGATGTTTCAGCGGGCTTTCCTGCGGAAGGGCTCACGTTCATGGTATGCGCATCCATTTCCAGGTCAAACGATTCGTCGCGGTTTCGATCAAATGGTTATGGCTTGTGAAACACCCGCTCGCTCGTGCTGACTCCCATTTGCGCGTAGCATTCGAGCGCTATGCAGTCTGGAATCGTCAAAGTCGGGCCGCGTTGACCGGCCAGCCGGGGCTGTTTCAAATCCTTGAGAGTACGGGAGGTCTTTCTCTCCACGCACCGATAAATTCGCCGATCTCTCCGTGCGTGAACGGCATGTGGAGGCTTGCACCGCGCGCGGATTTCTGGCCGCTGGCGCTTCATTCCAAAACGAGCCTCGCCGGCTTGACCGGCGCCGAGCCCGCCAGACCCGCCGTGCGCAGCCGCGCGCAGGCGCGGTGGTAATCCTGGCTCAGGTTATATGCTACGCCTGCGTATGCGGCGGGATGGCGCATCAAAAATTCATGAAAGTCTTCGCAGCGCAAGGATGCAACTTTGCAAGGGCACTGCGTTTCCGTTGTCATCTCATAAGGGCTACACGAGACAACCGCGGTCAGGCCAAGGAATTCACCGGGCTTGGCGATCCGTAGGGTCAACCGCCTGCATGTTGTTTGAGCCGCTCAAAGCGGCTTGAGCGGGGTCACCCCGGCTGAGCCTGGGCCCCCCGTGATTCACTGGTGTTTCCCGTCACCTGCAGCGCGCCGCCGAACCAATTAAACTGGAAAAAGAGTTTGGTTTGCCGGCGAGCCGCGAATCGCTGGTTGCCGGCGAATGCAACAACTGACGATCGGGAATCTTCGCTGAATCTATGGATTTTCGTGTTTCCAGAGGGCTGGGTTTGCCTTTGGTCCTGGCTGTATTGTGCCTGGGTCATGCACTGTGGGCCGCACCTGTGCCGCGTCTCCCGGATGCGCCCCTACCGGCTGCTTCCATCGCCGATCCCGCGGCGCCGGAGGGCGGCGTCTCGCTCCACGCTGGCCACGTCTTCATTCCGCGGCTGGACGCAGCGCCGAAGCTCGCGGATTTTCTAGGAACGGCGCTGGCCGGCGGCGCGAAGCAGATGCTGCGCGTCAACACCTTTGTCCAGCGTTATCCCGAAGACGGCAAGCCGCCGAATGAGCCGACCACCGCCTTCCTCGGCTACACGCACGAGTACTTCTTCATCGCCTTCATCTGCAACGACCGGCGCCCGGGGCTGATCCGCGCGCACATGCTGGCGCGCGACTCGCTCTCCGACGACGACAGCGTGCAGGTGATGCTGGATACTTTTCACGACGAGCGCCGCGCGTTCGTCTTCGCCAGCAATCCGCTGGGCATCCAGGCCGACGCCATGTACAGCGAGCAGAGCGGGTACGACTACTCGTTCGATACGGTTTGGGACACGTGGGGGAGGCGCACGCGCTCCGGCTACGTGGTGCTGATGCGGATTCCCTTCGCCAGCCTCTACTTTGCCAAGACCGCGCCCGGCGAGACGCGTACCTGGGGCATCATCCTCCAGCGCAACGTGTCGCACACCAATGAGACCGACTTCTGGCCGCGCAGCAATCACAACATCGCCGGCTGGCTGACGCAGGATATGGAGATCGAGGGCTTCAGCGGCGTGGAGCGGGAGCAGAACGTGCAACTTGAGCCATATTCGATTGCGCGGAGCATGCGCCAGTTGAACACCGTCAATCCCATCGATCCGTTCTTTGAGAACAAGCACCTGCAGGGCTACGCGGGGCTCGATTCGAAGTTCATCCTGCACAACAGCCTGGTGCTGGATACGACCGTCAATCCGGACTTCAGCCAGGTAGGGATCGACAACCCCGCGGTCCCCAACCAGCGTTTTCCACCTTATTTCGCCGAAGTGCGGCCCTTTTTCATCGAGAACAGCAGCTACTTCATGACCCCCATCAACCTCTACTACACGGACAACATCGTCAAGCCGCAGTACGGCGCGCGGCTCACGGGCAAGCTGGGGCGCTGGGCCATGGGGCTGCTGGGCGTGGACGACCGCAGCCCCGGCCAGTTGGTCCCCCCTGGCGACCCCGAGTTCGGCACGCGCGCGCAATTCTGGGTGGGCCGGCTCAACCGCGACCTGGGCTCGCTCTCCAATGCCGGGCTCATCTACGCCGACCGTGAATATCAGGACTCGTTCAATCGCGCCGGCGGCTTCGATTACCGCTTGCGCCTGCGCAACCGTTGGACGGTCACCGGACAGGGAATCACGTCGCAGACGCGCAACACGAGCGAGTCCACCGCCGGCGAGCAGGGGTGCGAAAATACCGCCCTGAGCTGCAGCGGCCAGGCATGGACGCAGCAGGTAAGCTACAGCGACCTGCACTGGAATTGGTGGACGGCGTACGGCGATACTTCGGCAGGTTTTGTTACGGATACGGGCTTCTTCCAGCGGCCCGACGTGCGACAGCCCAACGGCGACCTGGGATACACGTTCCGGCCGGCGAGCGGGCCCATCCTCTCGCACGGGCCCAACATATACATGGAGCGCATCTGGGACCACACCGGCCTGCCGCTCGACTATTACTTCAGCCCGTCCTACAACATCAGCTTTCACGGCAGCACCGGCGTCTGGGCGTACGTCAATCTCGGGCAGGACCGCCTGCGGCCGATCGACTACTCCGCGCTGCTCGAGAACGTGGAGTGGCACAGCCATACGGCGGGGATCGGCTTCAGTTCGGCGCCCAAGCCCTACCTGGCCGTGAGCGGCGGCTACAACCAGGGCACGGTGGTGAATTACTCGCCTCCGGCGAACGATGGTCCCGCGCCCGTCAACATGTCGTCGCCGAGCCTGAACCTGGAACTGAAGCCTGCCGCCGGCCTCGACCTCCAGAACAGCTACGTCTATACGCACTTCACCCAGCTTCAAGGCGGCCAGGATGTCTACGACAATCACGAGTTCATATCGCGCTGGAACTACCAGCTCACCAAGGCCGCTTCGTTCAACCTGATCGGCCAATACATCTCCACGCTGCCGCACGAGGAGTCGACGGATCTTACGAACTCGAAGACGCTTTTTGCCGATGCCCTGTTCACCTACATGCCTCATCCGGGCACCGCGCTGTACGTGGGCTACATCGGGAACTTCGCCAACATCGACCGATCGCTGTGCACGCGCGAGGAGAACGGCGATTGCAACCCGCTGGACCCGATCCTTCCGCCGGCGTATACGTCGCTGATGAACGACGGCAAGACCATTTATGTCAAGGTGAGCTACCTGCTGCGCTTCTGATGTGTATCCCTTTCGGGGCGGGTCATCTATCGGAGAACTCTCACTTCAATGGACTAAACGGAGGAAAGCAGCTCACAGCCATCCTGAGCGGAGGCCGCCGCGGCGACCGGAGTCGAAGGGCCTGCATTTACGGCGGTTCTCCTGCAACTATGAGCCATTTCGGACAAAATTCAAGGTGGCTTTTTCTTGATGAAAAAGCCACTTGGCGATTGTGCGTTGGTCTACACCTGCAGGAGACCCGCTATAGGATGCACGATTATGCGACAAACTTTAGAGACACCACACTAAACCTTGACCGCGGGATGCTCGGCGTAGTGCAGCAGCACTGCAACCGCACAGCTTGTAAGGCGCGTCTCGGCAGAGTCGGCGCGGCTGGTGAGGATGGTGGGCACGCGCGCGCCGAGCACAATGCCGGCCAGTTGCGCGCCGCCCAGATACTCGAGCTGTTTGGCGAGCATGTTACCGCTCTCGAGATCGGGGACTACCAGAATGTCGGCCTGCCCGGTGACGGGTGAAACCAGCTTCTTGATGGACGCGGCCTTCTGGCTGACAGCCGTGTCGAAGGCCAGCGGGCCATCGAGAATGCCTCCCGTGATCTGGCCCCGTTCGGCCATCTTGCACAAGGCGGCGGCGTCGAGTGTGGACTTGATCTTGGGATTCACGGTCTCGATGGCCGACAGCAGCGCAACCTTGGGTTCGGGAATGCCCAGAGCGTGCGCCAGGTCGATGGCGTTCTGCACGATGTGTACCTTATCTTCAAGCTCGGGCGTGATATTAATGGCCGCGTCGGTGATGAGCAGGGTGCGGGCGTAGGCCGGCGTATCCATGATGAAGACGTGGGAGATGCGCCGCGCGGTGCGCAGGCCGGTGTCGCGGGCCATGGCGGGCTTCAACAGGTCGTCGGTGTGCAGGCTGCCTTTCATGAGAGCTTGAGCGTTGCCGGAGCGGCAAATCGCTACGGCTGCCTCGGCGGCTTTAGACTCGGTCTCGGCCTCGACGATCGGAAAGGGGCCGATGTCGACGCCGATCTTTGCGGCCAGTGCCTTCATGGCCGCTTCAGGACCGATGAGCGTGGGCTCGATGAGGTGGGCGGCGGCGGCTTCGACGGCGCCGCGCAGGGCCACGTCGCTAAGCGGCCAAACCACCGCAGTGGTGATCGCCGGAAGGTCCTTGCAGCGCGTGATGAACTTGTGGAAGACGTGGTAATCGGCGGGGTGGCCGACAAGTGGGTCGACTGCAACAGCTTCAGCCAGGGTGGCAAGGTCGCTCATGAATCGCTTCTCCGGGCCGGCGCAGCAAAGGGCTCGCCGAACCTCACTCATTATTGTGACGCGGCGGCGGAGATACGCATGTGCCATGGGTCACAATTCGAACTAGTGTCCCTTAATATAGGACTCTATAAATGCATTTCGCGGATTTTCCGGCGCTTTGACGGCGCGTCTCCGTTCCCTGGCTCACGGGCGCATCCCCACACGGATCGCGGTGTTCGGCGCCGGGAGCCACCGTTGACTCTACGCGAAATTTCGGCCTATACTCGGTCAATACCGGGCCTTCCCCTCCCCAGCCAGCAACGGTCAGCGGTGTGATCGACACGACATCCAATAAAGGAGAGTCTTATGCCTAGACCTCTCGCAATCACCCTTTGTGCACTGCTCCTCTGCGCAGTCTCAGCGCCACAATCCTCAGCTCAAGTGTCCCAGCTTGGCAGCATCCTTAACGGGAAGCAGAAGAAGGGGCAGGAAGGGCCGGTCGACCTGAGCAACGTCGATAAGGACAAGATCGCCCGGATCGAGCAGATGCCCGAGGTCCAGGACGCCATTCAGCAGGAATGGGATGCGCTGCGGCGTAACGACATGCAGTTGGCCTATGGCATCAACCTGACTGAAAACATGGGGTTGTCCCAGGATAGTCTTACCGGCGACTCGTTTGACCGCCAGCGTCTATACAGCAATCCGGTGGTTCAAAGCTACATCAATCACATTGGGCAGCGGCTGGTCCCCAAAAGCTCAACCAACGTATATACCTTCCGGGTTCTGTACGATCCCATCCCCAAGGCGCTCACCCTCTCCACGGGAACCATCTACCTCTCCACGGGATTGCTTTCCATGCTCGGCAACGAAGCGGAGTTGGCCTATGTCGAGGCGCATGAAATTGCCCACGTCGAGCTCCGCCAGGCCTACCTCCGTATTCGCGATAAGAACGTGGAAGTCGAACTGGCCAAGGAGAAGGCCGAGAAGGAGAAGATGATCACCGACGTGGGCTCGTTGGTTATGGGAGCCGGATTGGGCGGCGCCATGATTCCGCTCAGGCTCGGGTCGTTGATAGGTGGCAGCGCCGGCCTGGCAACCGGAATGGAAGTAGGCCACTACTTTATCCATCCGCAAATCGAGCCGGTTGAATGGGCCACCAGGGAAGAAGACGACTCCGACGATATGGCGATCAATTTAATGATCGAACAGGGCTACGACCCCCGCGATGTCAATCACCTCTTCACTTCGCTGAATCAGGTTGTCACGGCGGACTCGCGCATGGGACTCGGTTTTATGGGCAGCGCGCCGCGTATCAAGGAGCGGCAAGCCCATTTGGACTCGCTCTTCAACGGAAACCTGAAGGCGGAGATTGAGTTGCGGA
>JBEKXX010000064.1:0-17880 GCA_049511595.1 Occallatibacter sp.
AGAATTGTTCGTATTCATGCATCGAATCGCCGAAGGTTGGCACCTCGGACTTGCTCATGAATGACGGCCACTGCTGCGCCCCTCGCCGCGTTCCCGGCGGATTGAACTGTGCCCAGATGGCCAGTTGCTCCTCGCGCAGAATCTCTGCGGCCATCGCGAGAAAGCGCTCCAGCATATCGCCGAGCAGCGGCCTCCAAAGTTGGCGGATGATCTCGAGCTGATCGCTGAGCGACCGCGGCGAGCGCAGCGCCGGCGCGCGCAACAGATCGAGCAGGCTTACCGCCTGGGCACCCGGCAGTGGAATGAGCGGCCGCGTGGCGAAATACTCGGGCATTCGCTCCGTTACCTGCTTGTAGACAGTCTTTTCCGCCAGCATCCGGTCTTCAAACAACTCTTCAAACGGCTTGAACGCCTCATTGCGATTGGCTGACCAGAGCAGCAGCAGTTCTTCCAGAGCCGCGGCGCGGTGCAGCATTCCCGCCGTCTCTCCGCCAAGCCACTGCGCCGGTGTCTCCAGGCCGCGCATCACGCTCTGGCCAGGAAAGTGCTCCACAAACGTGAGCAGCATTGTATCCAGATTGTCTGTGCCCACCTGCGCGCCGAACCAGTCGAGGGCAGCCGTCATCACCTGGGGATCGAACTGCTCCCGGTAGCGGGCCATCAGCGCATGGCTGGCCTCGTCGATCAGCCCCATGGCGAAGAGTTGCCCGGCGTGGATAGCTTGTTCGGGATGCTTCTCCACGTCGCGCACCTGGTTCATGCGGTGAGCGAACTCGCGGCAAGCGGGGAGATTCGCCAGAATCACATTGCCGTTGTAAGAAAAGAGCGGCTCCGCGAACCCGTAGCGGTCTCTCGCCTTCCGCGATATGTGAAATTCCATCGTCAAGAGTTAAGCTCCGTCGTTATCCGTGTATGGTCAGGCAAGTTTGAGCACGAGTTGCGCTCGCTGTCGCTTCGCACTCCAACCGCGAAGCTCGACGCATCTCTCCGCAGCAAATTGATCCAAAGCTAAAGGTACAGCAATGGGGCCAAGGTCGATCAAAGAAGACAAGCCTTTCGGAAACTGTGATTTTAGCCTTACAGGGCTTCATGCTGCAGCCGGTGCGGCGGCGCAACAGCCGCAAGCGTACAGTCATGGGATTGGCACGGTAAGCATCGTGAGGCGCGGCGCTAGGCCGGCGGTCCCTTTCGTGGCCCAGGCAAATCCTATTCGGTTGCTCGCTGGTAGATGCCGACGATTTGCCCCTCGGCAAGCACGTGCTGGCTCATCGCGGACTCCAGTTGCTCCCGCGTCACGCCCGGCGGCAAACCAAGCCGGGCATCGAGCGCATACAGATGGAACACATAGTGATGGGGTTTGCCCGCCGGCGGGCACGGGCCGCCATATCCGAAGCGGCCAAAGCTATTGGCCCCCTCGGTAGATCCCAGGGGCATCGCGGCGCGCGCCGACGCCCCCTCGGCCAGTTCACGAACGCTCGCCGGAATGTTGTAGGCAAGCCAGTGCGTGAAGTCGATGGGCGCGTCGGGATCGTCCATGACAAGGGCCAAGCTCCTGGTCTCCGCAGGCACACTCTGCCAATGCAGATTTGGCGAGTCGTTGGATCCGTCGCAGGTGTACCGTGGTGGAATCGCTCCTCCGTTCGAAAAGCTATTGCTCTGAATCCGCAGAGTGAAGTGCGACCGTCCTTGTGCCGAGGCCGGTTGCCACTGCCATAGAGCAGCGAAAATCAACGAACAGCAGAAGAAAATAATCGCCAAGGAGCAGACCGTCTTGGCGCGCCTGCACGACTGAATCATCCGCTTCTCAGGGTTCATCGCTCCTCCCGCAATCGACGTCACGCTGGGGGGATAGCCAAGCTTACCCGCCCCAGATCGTTCTGCGCAATGCCTGATCCCCGGTCCTCCTCCGGCAGGCTGCCCGCCCCACTAGGCTTTGCCCGTCGTCATCCGAGCGCCGCTTCGTTCGTCGTCGTTTTGCGAATCGTATGCCACGTTCTTTGCTCTGCTTTCCGCTGCCTCAGGCAGGCGCGCTGCATTGCCATGGCCAATGGTTTACCACTAGACTAAGGATGGCCGCGCATGTGTGCGGGGCCACCGGCTTGTTTGTCGAACGGACCATTCTCAAAATGACGTTGACCGCGGAGAGGTGGCAGAGCCCGGTTGAATGCACCTGACTCGAAATCAGGCATAGTCGTAAGGCTATCGGGGGTTCGAATCCCTCCCTCTCCGCCATAAATTTCTAACTCTTTTTTATTCAATCGATTAAAATCCGCGATACGCTCTTGGCGTCTGTAAATGCCTTGCATGTAGACACCAGGGAGTCGTATATGCCGATAAAGAAATCCGTTCGAACCATCAAGAAGATTCGCGATGAGGACGGACCGTGGCGCTTTATCTCGCTGCGCCATGCGGGCGCGCTATGTGTGGGGCAACCGGCCCGGTCACTACTTTGGGGAGTGGTGGGAAGGAAAGCAGCGTCGGCGCGAATCAGCCGGAATCGCCCCGAGCGAAGCGCTGGAAGCGCAGTGAACAAGCTTTCGCTCGCCGCCTTGGCGGGCATGTAGGACGGTACCTTCAACTGCAAAATGCAGAAGTCTAAATCTTTTCTCCATCCGAGGCCGTAATCTGCTCTCGCGGACAAGGCCGAAATCTCTCAGCTTTAAAGTGGAACGACGAGTTTCGTCGTTGTGGAGCCGCAGGGATAAAATCGGATACACGTTGCCTGGCCGGGTGGCAGGATAAACAGCGCCGGCCATGAGAAGCGGTCCATGCAATGGGATGCGGCTGTTCGCACGGACCGCCCTCTCCTGAAGATAGTTCGATGGCGACAACTGCGGCCAATCTATCACCAAGCCAGGTGAACGCCAGAGCTCCCGTTTTTGGGCCCATGCTCACTCCGGGCAGCGATATTTTGGGGCATCTTGATCGAATCGGAAAGCAAGCAGGTTCTCCCGCGGCCAGGCGGTCTTTCGCGATGGCAGGTAGGCGCGGGCATTTTTTGTCGTGTCTAACGGGAAGGTCAAGCTACCCTTCGCGTCGCGCGACGGTCGCACCATGGTGGTGCGCTTTGCGGTTGGTTCTCAAAAAGGAAGGGTCAGGATGAATTATTCACAGCGGTTCAAGATTGCGCCGGGAACCAAGGTCAAGCTCGAGAAGATCGACCCCTCGTTCAAGGACGGTCACAAGAGCCACAAAGCCGCCGCCGAGGAGATCGCGCACTACCAGAAGAAACTGTGCGAACTGCAGGACCTGCTTTATGCCGAGCGCAGGCATTCGCTGCTGGTCTGCCTTCAGGCCCTCGATACCGGAGGCAAAGACGGCGCAATCAACCACGTCCTGAGCGCCATGAATCCGCAGGGCTGCCGCGTGGCGGCGTTCAAGCAACCATCCGCCGAAGAGCTGGCGCACGACTTTCTATGGCGGGCACACAGGGCCGCTCCCGCCAGGGGCGAAGTTGTGATCTTCAATCGATCGCATTACGAAGATGTTCTGGTTGTCCGAGTTCACAACCTCGTCCCGAAAGAAATCTGGTCCCGCCGCTACGACCAGATCAACAACTTCGAGAAGGGCCTCGTCGAGCACAACGCGCAGATTCTCAAGTTCTACCTGCATATTTCGGAGCAAGAGCAGCTCAAGCGCTTCAAGGAGCGGCTCGACGACCCCGCCAAACAATGGAAGATCAGCGAGGCGGACTACAAGGAGCGCGGCTTCTGGGACGAATATGTCAAAGCTTACGAAGAAGCGCTTTCGCGGTGCAGCACCGAGCACGCTCCGTGGTTCGTCATTCCCGCCAACCACAAATGGTTCCGCAACCTCGCCATCGCGCGCATTGTTGTCGAGCACATGGAATCGCTGAACATGAAATACCCCAAGCCGACAGTCGATATAGAGCACATCCGCCGGGAGTACCACGCTGCGGAACGTGCATAGCCATGCGCGCGGGAAGCGGCCTGATAACCGCTGGGCGGAAACGTCTGAATTGTCGAAATCGCAACCCTGCTTCGTGAATTACATCGAGATTATCGTTGAAGCGCCGGCGGCAAGTTGCGTTTCAGCGGCTTCATAAAACGTCCGTCCACTGCGGCGAGGCCGCGAATGCGGCATGGATCATCCCGACGTGCGAATAAGTCTGCGGAAAATTACCCCACATCCGCGGCTCAGCCGGGTCATAGTCCTCTGACAGCAACCCCAGGTTCGACCGCGCTCGATGGATCCGGTCAAACACAGCCATCGCCTCCGTTCTGCGTCCGGTTGCGGCCAGAGCCTCGATGAGCCAGAAGGTGCATATCACGAAGGCTACTGAGGGTTTGCCAAAACCGTCATTGAGGCTATAGCGCTGCAACCAGCCTCCCATGGACAGGTCTTTATGAATGGCGTCGACGGTGCTGATCATGCGAGGATCGCCGGGGGGAAGAAAGCGCAGGCGCACCATCTGCAGCAGGGAAGCGTCGAGATCCTCGCCGCCGTAGTGGCCCACAAAACTCTTCCTGTTCGCGCTCCAGGATTTATCGAGGACTTCTGCATGAATGCAGGCAGCGGCAGAGCGGAACTCCGCCGCATGTTGTTGTGCGTGTTGGTCGGCGATCTGCGCCATGCGGTCGGCTGCGGCCCAACACATAAGGCTGGAAAACGTTTGCGGCTTCCATTCTGTCCGGTATTCCCAGATACCCGCGTCTGGAACGCCTGTCACAGAGATTGCCTTTCGCGCCAACTCCTCCATCAATTGCAGTGCCGCGGGAGAACGCTCCTCGCTCATACGCTCATCGAGGAAGATCGGTGTCAGCGCCAGAACCATCTCTCCGTAAATGTCGTTCTGTGATTGCGGAGCGGCGTCATTGCCGATGCGTACCGGCTTTTCGCCGTTGTAACCCGGCCAGTTATGCAGGATGGATTCTTCAAGATTCCGCGAGCCGTCGACGCGGTAGAGCGGCGCCAGATTGAGGCCCTCGGCTCCCCCGGCCAGGTTCAAAAGGTACTGCACAAATTGCTCCCGCTCTTCAAACTGGCCCAACAGGCCGAAGGCATTCAGCACGTAGTACGAATCGCGCAACCAACAGTAGCGGTAGTCCCAGTTGCGCCCGCTGCCGGGCGACTCGGGGATGGAGGTGGTCATGGCAGCGATGATGGCGCCGGTGTCTTCAAAGCAGTGTAACTTCAGGGCCAGCGCCGAGCGGATCACCTCCTGCTGGAAAAGGGGCGGAATATCGCATTGTTTGACCCAGCGCTCCCAGTAGCGGGACGTCTCATTGAAAAAACGCTCGCAAAGCGGGGCAATCGGCTCTTCGACCGGCGCGCCCCAAGTAAGTACAACGTGCTGGCGCCCAGTGAGCGTGAAAGGCAGGCCGCCGAGGTAAGAGAGAGGGATGTCCGTAGTGAGGCGCAGCTGGCTCGCGAAGCCCTCGAAGCAGACATGATGCGAACCGTGCACCTGTTGCGGTCTTTCCTTTGACCAGCCCAATCGCGGTTCGCAAACGACAGAGATGCGGGGTGTGCCCGTGATGGGTTCCACGATGCGCATCAACTGAGTGGGACGGAATGCGCGATCGTAGTGCAGGAAGCGGGGAGCAAAATCAATCACCCGAAAGGAGCCGGTCGCAGTCTCGAACGTCGTCTCGAGAATGTTTGTGTTCGGCCGGTAGCATTGAAGGCCGGCCTCGCCGCCGGCTGGACAGATGCGAAAACTTCCTCCCTCGCGGCTATCTAAGAGCGTTGAGAAAACAGGTTCGGAATCGAAGCGCGGGAGGCAGCACCAGACAATCTCTCCGCTCTTATGCACCAGCGCGGAATACTGACAGTTCCCGATCAACCCGAGATCTTCAAGCCGCATACAAGGGAAGCCCATGCACGGGGTCGCCGTGCTTCAATAGAAGTATGACACGAGTAGCGCGACTCATACTCGCTCTGATCGTGGGCCTGGCGCGGTAGTATAGGGGCGGCCGTCTGACCATGAAGTACCTCCTCTCAAAGGAGTCACTGCCAGTGGCGGCCCGTCTGGCCCGAGAGCAGACTTTGTGCGCTTTCGATTTTGACGGCACGCTGGCGCGCATTGTCAGAAGGCCCGATCAGGCTGCCATGCGGGCCAGAACGCGCGATCTCCTGTATCGTCTTGCCAAACTGTACCCCTGCATTGTCGTCTCCGGGCGGGCTCGGCAGGATGTTATGGAGAAGTTGCGCGGCGTGCCGGTCGCGCAGGTGATCGGCAACCATGGCGCAGATACTGAAGAGACACTAAATGCCCGCAGCTTGATTGAGCGATGGAAGGCGGTCCTGGAAGCCAGGTTAGGCTGTATTCCAGGGTTGTGGATCGAAGACAAAGGCTTATCTCTGGCCCTGCATTATCGCCAGTGCACGCAGAAAGCCGGGGTACGTCGACTCATTATTGCGGCGACGGGGCCCCTGAAGCAGAGCCACTCCTTTGGCGGCAAGCAGGTTATCAATGTCGTAGTTGCCGGATCGCACAACAAAGGCGATGCCCTGGCCGCCGAGCGCGAACGCCTCCACTGCAACTGGGTTCTCTATGCCGGTGACGACGAGAATGACGAATCCGCTTTCGCAATGGGCGGCAACATCGTTTCAGTGCGTATCGGCCGCAAGCAGAGCTCCCGCGCGCACTACTATCTGCGCACGCAAGCGGAGATCGACGCGCTGCTCGATCTGCTGGTCCGGCTTCGAGAGCACGGCGCTTGCATCCCTGGGGTGCTCAGAAGCCGATCATAGGTCTGGTCATCATCGGACCTAAGGTCGGAACCAGTTTGTCCAGAGCCGTATAAAACTCCTCCTGAATTTTGCTAAAGCATCCGGGATGCCGGATCTCGTTCGTGTGGATGACACGCGCGTGGCGTGGTTCCTGTCGTCAGGTCCGCTTGCCAAAACCTCTGCGATAGGCCCCCAGAGCCTGCCTGATGGTGCGTCCCGACCGCAACTCAAAAAGAAAATCGGCAAGGCCGGTAAACTCGTTCACCTCCGCCCGGCGTTGACAAAGCGGGTCGTTCCACCAGTTCGTTCCAGGAATGGCGGTGAACGCCAATTGATATCCGGCCTCGGCCACGGCGGCACGCACACGGCCATCGACGCCGCCATAGGGATAAGCGAAGGATTTCACCTCAACTCCCAGCATATCTTCCAACCGGTGCTTCGAGTCGCTCACTTCGCGGCGCAGTTGAGCATCCGACAGGCCGGGAAGCAAGGGATGAGTCAGGCTGTGCGACCCAAATTCGACTCCGTATTTCTGCATCTCACGAATCTGTTCGAGCGTGAGCAGATTCCGCGTGCGTAATCCCGGCTTTTGATCCCATACGTTCGATGCGCCGATGCGATCCGCCACAAGATAAATGACGGGCGTGTAATGATGTTGGATCACCAACGGGAAAAGTTCGGTGTAGAGATCGTCGTACGCGTCGTCAAAGGACAGCAGGACACGTTTGGCGGGAATCAAGTCCTGCAGCCACTCCGCCGTCGTTAAGGTCCGATAGCCCGTAGCGCGGAACCAGCGCATCAGGCGATGAAAGCGCCGCGGCGCAATGTAATAAGCGGCCTCTTCCTTTGTCGTGGGTTCGCTGATGCTGTGCAGCATCAAAGCGCACTTTGATGACCCCGCCACGCTCTTCCGTTGCGCCGGTGTGCCACCGGCGGCCCTCGCACTGCTCCAGTCTCCCGTCGTCAAAGGGCTGTCTCCGTTCGGCCGCGGAAAAGACCCGGCGCTGTACGTGCACCCCAATGGCCCAGATAAATACAGCCGCAGGCCGCAGCGGCTAGCACCAGCCAAAATGGCGAGAGCAACTTCCAGAAGCACAGAATGACCGTGACCGCAGCCATCATCAGAACCGTTGGCTTGGCAACCCTCTGGAGCATCCCGCGCGCCAGAGCCATGGGCGACGCGCGGCACACTTTGCACGCCTCGATGGTAAACCAGGCGCCGCCCGGGAACACTTGCGCGATGGCGATTGCGGAGGCCACGCCCGCTGCCCCATAACGCGAAACAGTCAAAAACATCGCGCAGACACCGATGGCGTTGCCCAGCAACGACATCCACGCCGCCCTCTTCACTCGGCCCACGGCATACAAAAGTGTGCCCGAAGAATACAAAACCGCGTCTCCCAAAGTCGCGAGCAGAAGCAACCTCATGACCACCGCCGCCTGAACGTATTCACCGCCAGCCCACACTTGAATGAGTGGACGCGCAAAAACGCATCCCAGGACAATAAAGGGAAGTATTGCTCCGAAAACGATTCTCTGCGTCCTGAAGAATGTTTCTCGAAGGCCATCGAGATCGCTCTTCGCCGCGTGTTCTGACATCAACGGTAGCGTAACGTGCGCGCCTTTCTCCACGGCGTTCCTTAGCTGCGTGGGCAGCCTCGCGGCCAGCCCAAACATCGCGACTTCTCTCATCGAACTGAGCGATCCGAGAATCGACCAGGCGAAAACGTTAAACAGACAATAACCCAGGTTATCCAGGAAGGCCCACTTACTCAGGTTCATCACGGGTTTGAGCAGCGCCCACTTAAACCGGGTAAGACTGAGAGACGCCTGTGGCACGCTTGCCGGCAAAGCGAGAACAAGAAGAAACAAATACAACACTGAGACAGCAAGCTGCACGACGGCCAGCGCAACAATGCGATAACCCGATGCCAGAACCACAACGGTGAGTACAAACTGCGCGGCGGTGGCCAGCAGTTGAACCTGATTGATGCGATCGTAGCGATTGGATGCCTGATAGGCCTGTTCGAGCGCGATGCGCGGGAGGCTAACCTGAATCACCAATGCTGCGATAACAAAGATGATCGCCGCCTCATGAATATTCTGACTGGGAATGTTGAACGGACCAGGAAGAATGGCCGCGATGGCCGTGAAGATCAGCACGCCGGCGAATCCGAGCATCGTCAGGGCCCAAAATGCCGTACTCATCAACTCGTTGAGCCGGTCCCTGTCCTGCCCGGCGAGAATGGACACATACGACTGAACCAGTACGCCGGAAATGCCCATATCCAGCAGATAGAGCGCTGCGGAGAGCGATAGGACAAAGAGAAACAAGCCGTATTCCGGAACCGGCACGCGCCTGACAATATATGCGGTCGTCCCCAGATTCACTCCAATCTGAAAGATATATCCTGCATAATTCCATGCAATACTCCGCGCCGCGCTTCCGCGTGTTGCTCTTCCGCCAAGAATTGTTCTAAGTATTCGTTGCATTTAGCGCTCTGGCAATCGGTTTGTGTGGCGGTGCAGCTCACGCGCGGTTCGGGTTACTAGAGAGGTTTCTCGAACACATAGTGGATATACGGAGAAAAATAGAGATCAATACTACTCGATCCGAACCGATTGAATCCTCGAACCTCCAAGAGCTTCAGACCCACGTCCTCCGTTTGCCGCACTGCGTACTGGGATGATGCAAAAAACGTGTGCACGTCATACTCCAGGACATATGCCCAATCTCTGAACGCTTTGGCGCTACTTCGCAGCTTCCACAGCAACCTTCCCCTGTAAGCCGGCGAAAACCAGTGCAGGGATTTCAGATTATGCGAGGAATAGATGAATGTGCCTCCAGGCTTGAGAACGCGTGCGCACTCCCGGAGTGCTTTAACCCTTTGCGCGAGCGGAAAAGCGTAGTCAATTCCGTTGAAAGCGACCAACACGTGCGAGAAAGAGCCATCTCCCTCGTCAATATGGTCGTAGCTCCCGATCTGTAAATCCAGGTACGGCAAGCGCCGCTTCGCCACTTCGATCAGAACCTCTGAGCGATCAACCCCGCGCACAACCATCCCCATCTCGTGCAAGAGCAACGTCGTCCTTCCCGCGCCACAAGCAAGATCAAGGACGCTCTCCCCGGCCTTGTAATACTTGGAGAACAAACTTTGCTCCTGCGGGAACAGCCGATAGAAGGAAAGGTCGTCAATGGCTTGGGGAGTACGAAAAGCCGCCAGGTTTTCCGCTAGCTCCACCGGAATGACTTCAGACATTGTGTCTCTCCTCTGCTCGGGCTCAAGGGCTCACGGTTTCGCCCCAGTAAAACAACTACCTTGCATTGTTTGCGCCGGTCTGATTTTCGCGGGCATTCAATCTCCCCAAGCGTCTGCGAACTCGCAGGCTGAAATAAGCGAATGCATGAGCACGCGACATCCAACGCCGATTCCAGATCTGCAGCCGGTACCTTTCGTGAAATCCGGAGGTCCAGCGCATCTTGTAGGGATCTTCGCCGCTCAGGAAATCGAACTCGTCGAACCCATTTGTGAAAGCGTAATCGACGACGGCCTGATTGAGAATGGCGCCGGGTGAAAGGTCTGAGAACTCGGGATCATAGGCGGTGAAATAACCCCATATCTTCTTAGCGCAACGGTAAAGCAGATGACAAGCCACTAATTGGCCTTTCCACTCCAGAAGCGCAATCAGCAGCAGACCTTGTGGGCCGAGAGTATCAAACACCGATTGAAACACATCCGGATAGGCTGCGAGAAAAGGTCCCGACTGCTGGCCTCTAACATGCTTGAGCGCTTCTAAGGTCATTAATTGCTGCAGCAAGCCGGGCTCGTTTTGCGGATTTTCAACTACGCGTACCTGTAACCCCTCGCGGGCCTTCACCGTAAAGTTGCGAAAAACGCGCCTTGTGGAGCGGGAGCGCCTGTTCATCATTTCAGACCAAGGGCCGTCAACCGGCATATACGGGCACCGCACCTCTTCGGGAAGAAGCAAGCTCCGCAAGCGTGCACGAGTCACTGCGCTCTCGGCGCCCGCAATTACATCTCCGGGCCCTCGCAGGTCCTTGAGATCAACCAGCTCCCATTGTTCGGTCGTTCGCGCAAGAAACTCCACTAGGGCTGCGGCTTGGCCTGTCCGGTCTTCGCCCAACACCAGATCATTGTAGTCCGCATGAAATGTCAGGAACTCAAGCTTGCGTACGCGCAACCCGAAGCGCGACACAACCCTCCGCACCAACGGCGCGATGCCGGCGATAGCTTCATCCCGCCTGATCGCCAGCACATAGGGTTGCAGCCGCTCGCGGCCTTCGTCGGCCATGAGCCTCCGCAGCCACGCTCGGAACCAGCCGTAGGTCATGAAGACATTTGGAGCTTCCGATTCTGCGCTCAGCCGGTTCCAATCGCCCTCAAGGAGGTCAAGGGCCTCTTCGGTCACGATCGCTTCGACCGTATAACGACCGTCCGGCTTCGCTCTCACAGGATTACTCATCTCGATGCACCTTACTTGCTCCTGGCGCCATGAATTAAGCCTCCCGTTTGGAGAAGCTCCGCGCGATCCGCCATTGTGCGCGGCGCAGAAGGCTTGCCACGGATATCGGCAGGCAATAGAACCACGACTCCCGGTGCACGGCGCGCCAGATCTCCCGATCTGTAACCGCATGTTGCCGCAAATAATCCGTCAGCCAGCGAAGGAAAAACCGTCTTGACGCATCAAAATTCCGCGCCGTGCTGGCCTGGCGCGTCATGGAGAATCGGCTGCAGCGGTTCCTATCCAGACAGGCGTCACTTACGTAGACCGGGACATGGAGGTAAATCTTGCACAGAAAGGCGACGTCTTCGTAGTACTGGTAAGTGGTGGGATTAAAGTCTTCATTGAACCCGCCAACGCGCTCGAACGCCCAGCGGCGCACAAGAAAACTGCACGGGCATGGCACGCCATATTTCCCTAGTGGCATATTGCGCGCCAGCAGTACCGGAGGACTGTACAGCCTTTCCCCCGGCGCGACCGTCGGCACCTCGTTCTTCCGGTTACCGTTTCCCTCCGGGGCCCACTCGTACCAATACTCAGTCGGGCCAAAGAGAAATCCCGCCTCGGGATGATCGACCATGGATGCCACGTTGACTTCAAGCTTGGCCGGCAGCCAGATGTCGTCGGAATCCAGAAACGCCATGAACTCGCCGCGGCTATGACGCGCGCCCAGATTGCGGGCCGCATTGACGCCAAGATTGCGGTGACCCGGGTGCTCCAAATAGAAAATCTTGTCAGGAGAACGCGCGGCATACGCTTGCGCGATTGCTGAGCTTCCATCGCTCGAACCATCGTCGACAAGCAGCAGCTCCCACGTTGCGTAGCTCTGCGCGAGAACGCTCTCGATGGTCTCCTGAAGAAAACGCTCGGCATTGTAAAAAGGAATGGTTACGGAAACCAATCCTTTGGTCTCTTCCATCGTGGCTTACCCGGCGGCCTGCTTGGTGGCTTTGACCCCGATTGTTACCTCGTAATCGGGGTCGTTGTATTCCAGCTCCTCCTGAGTCAACTCCTCCTGAACGAGTCCATGCAAAAATGCGGTCGCGGTCAGCACATTTCCGTAGGTATGAACCACTACGTTCTCGGGGGAAAAGACCTCGCTGAAGATGCGGCGGGCGGAACGCCCAGTGAAGCGCCACCAATCTTCACCCACGCCACCGATCATTCTTCCACGCACAGTCTGGCAGATCCCCGGCACCGTGGCCAAGGCAACACCGCCCGGTCGAAGCATCTTGTAGAGCGAGCGCACGGCAGCGGCATAGTCCTCAATTAACAGCAGCGTCTGCGTGCAGAGGATGCAGTCGAAAGCGCCTTCTGGCGCAGCGGCGGTTTGAGTTAGGTCGATGGTCATGGTGCGCTGCTCGTTCTGCTCGTTCAGGTCGAGAATATCGGAATGCTCGACACGGCCGCCGCCAAAGCGCTTGGTGTATTGGTCGTTCTCGATCTCCGCTACCCGGCCACAGATCGACTCCTGATAAGCGGCAAGAAACTTTTCGATGTAGAACCTGTCAATCGGTTCGCCGCGCGCAGTGCCGAAGTCCGGCCGGTAAGGACGCACCCTTCGCAGCTCGGACCAATCCGTTACGCGATCGAAGACGAGCAGGCTTCGCGTTGCCTCCTGACGCCGGAAATTCAGCCACCTGCGCAGCGGCTTTGGGACAAGGTACTTGAGCTTCTTCAAACCAGCCTCTCGTGGCGGCGCGGCCCTTGCGGAAACAGCGCAAGGCTCGCCGGCTTCCTGCATCTCGCGGATGGCAATAGGTCGATTCTACAATCGCCGCTCCACACCGCAATATCGCTTTGCTAGGCTTAGAAATGCGGGCGCTGGGAAGGAAACCCAACGGGCAAGAGGAAGCGCATGGACATTTCGGTTGTCGTTCCCACGTTTAACCGGCGGAAGATCGTGACGCGTACCCTGGAAACGCTTTTTGCCCAAAGTGCTCCTGCCGCGGCTTATGAAGTCATTGTTGTCGTTGACGGTTCAACCGACGGCATAGCCGATGTGTTGCGCCAGTTGCGGCCAGCTTGCCGTTTTCGCATCATCGAGCAAGAGAATCGGGGACCGTCTGCGGCTCGTAATACCGGTTATCGCGCTGCGGAAACCGGCCTGGTGCTGTTTCTCGATGACGACATGTTCTGCGACCGCGGCCTCGTCGCCGCGCACATCGCCGCGCATCGGGTGCTCGGCCGGCGCGTCGCGTTCGGAGCGCTCTTTCTCAGCGCAGACAGCCCCCCAAGCCTTGCGACAGAGTGCTTTCAACGCGAAATCGGCGCATTTTACCTAGAGCGGAAGAGGAACCCGGGGCTGGAATGGCAGATCGCCAACTGCGTCTTCAGCAATGCATCGCTGCCGCGCGCGCTGCTGGCCGAGTTCGGTGGGTTCGATGAGACGTTCCGCATGCGCGAGGATCTGGAATTGGGCATTCGCCTCTTCCGCGCGGGAGTACAGCCGTTGTACATCGGCAATGCCATCGCCTATCAGTACCTCGAGAAATCCTCGGCCGACTTGATCCGCGACGCGGAGGCCTTTGCGGCGGCGGATGTGAGGCTTGCGCGCAAGCATCCCCAGGCTGCCGTCAAGGGGCAGTTGAATTGGCTGGCGCAGGAACCAACGTGGAAGCAGTTCTTACGCCGGATGGCCGCGGCCGCTCCTGGGGTAGCTGATTTCTTCCTTGCTCCCTTGTGCGCCTGTGGCGCAGCTTGCATCCGGGCGGCGGCTCTTCGCAATTTAGGTGTCCGCGCGCTTCAAATGCGGCGCAGAATCCACTGGTATCACAGGGCATTGGAACTCGGCTGGCGGCCGTCCGAAGTCAAAACTGGGGACGGGGATTGAGTCTGGCCACCGTTGGCAGAAAGGTCCTCTTCCTACTTGAGTTTTCTGGAGTGGAAGAAAGTCAACGCTCCGCGAATCCCCGCACGCCAATAGACTCGCCATCCGCTGGTGATGATGTCGCCTGGCGCTTGAGGGTTTCGCGGCCAGGTGAGCGGTTTCCTGCGCAGCCTCCTGAACAGGAAGCGCAAAAGATCCAGGCGATGACCGTGGAATTCAGAGAAGAGCAACAACCAATAGGCAACCGAACTCGCCGCCCGTTCTTCGATATCTCCATTGTTGTCAACGTGAACCACAATCGCGTCGGGAACATGGACCGCCCGGTAACCCCGCGATAAGAGAGTCGCAAAGGCGTGGCTCTCCTCGGCAATTCTCAGCGGGGCGCCCCTCCCCAGGCGAACATCGAAGATTGCCCCCCCGCACAGGCTGACCTTCGCAGCGCCATGTTGTTACCGCTGCCTGTGCCGCCGAATGCCGCCATTTCAAACCACTGCGGATCCTGGCTACTGAACGTGCGGGGTGGTTGATGGCCTGGGCTGCAGCGGGCCGATTCGGGAAGGATCGTCCTGCCCGTTACCGACGCAACCAGCGGATCAGCAAACGGCGCCAGGATGAATTGCAGCCAATGCTCATCCGGCGTGGCATCATCGTCCAGGTAGGCTACGACTTCCGTGTTGCTCTCCGTCATGCCCCGATTGCGCGCTCGGCTCAGCCCAGGAATCGATTCCACGGTATAGCGCGCTGAGAATTTCCGCGCGATCGATTCCGTCTCCTCGTTGCCCGCTGAATTGTCGACTACGAGAACTTCATTGGGAGGCGGCTTCAGTGCGGCGACAGCCTCCAGGCATTTCTCCAGGAACGCAGGCCGATTCCGGGTGCAGATGACCACTGTCACCGTCAGATCCATTTTCTCTTCAAGAGGTGACACGGACACCTGCACAGCACCACTCGCCGGAGAGTTCAACGACAAGACCTCAGGATTCAATCCGCCCTACGTTCATCGGGATTCTCTGCAAGACACGGGCTGCAGCCAACGGAGGCGAAGTGGCGCGCAATTCCGCGTGAACGGCAAGGTCATGATAGCAGAATCGTTGCGAGATTGTCATAAGGATGCGCGACATCCTGTCACCCCAGGATTGCAGCTCGATAGTGGAAGGAGCCGCGCCCAAAAAGCGAAGAGGCTGGCCGGTTGGCTCACCGGGCAGCCTCTCCGCACTCAAGAAGGGACGGATAGAGTCTAGCTTGTGCGAGCCTCACCCCTTTGCGGAAAGGCCCGCCGATTGCTTCGTGAACAGCGCCCCGCAGCTTACATCGCAGTCTTCTTCTTCGGGTGGCGCTCCGCCAGCGGCTTGCGCATTTGCGGCTTCACCGCCGTCTCGTCCACCGGCATCGTTCCCGTCACGTCGGAACTGAACGTCGCTCCCGCCGGCACCAGGTAGTCCTCCACCGTCTGCCCGTCGGTCATCCCCTCGGCCACGCTGATCCGCGAAGCATCGATGCCCTGCTCCGTCACCAGGTAGTCCTTGGCGTTCACCGCGCGCTGCGCCGCGAACTGATCCACCTTGGCGTGCTTGTGCTTGGCCGCGTACTTCTCCTGCTTCTCGGTCGTGGCCTTCTCCTTGGCGTCCGACTCGCCCACCACCACCGCCTTGGCGTCTGCCTGCTGTTTCAGGTCCAGAGCCACCTGGTCCAGGCACGCCTTGGCCTCGTTGTCCACGCGCATCGGCCGCTTAGGGTCATTGGCAAAGCTGATCGAGCACAACGCCTGCGTCTTCGGCGCCGGCGGCGGCGGTGGCGGAGCCAGAATGGTCAGCTGCGTGTTGGCGGACACCGTGTGGTCCTTGTCGTCCGACACGTTGCAGGTGATCCCCACCGCTCCTGTCGGCGCACCCGCCGAGGAGTACTCCGCCGTGGTCCCGGTGCCTGTCACCGTGCCCGCCGTGGCCGTGTAGCTGTAAGTCAAAGGACGATTTTGCGGGCTCACGCCCACTGAAGTGACGGTCGCCGTGTCGCCCGGCTTGATGGTCTCGGGGCTGACCGAGCAACTGA
Source organism: Occallatibacter sp. (assembly GCA_049511595.1). Lineage (GTDB taxonomy): Bacteria > Acidobacteriota > Terriglobia > Terriglobales > Acidobacteriaceae > Telmatobacter. The sequence continues at coordinate 16,100 of JBEKXX010000064.1, forward strand.
TGGTCGGCGGCTCGAACGCCTTCACCGTGATCCCTGCCGTGCCCGTCGCCGTCTCCCACGGTTTCAACCCTTCCTTACCCGGCTTGCCTTCCTTCACCGTGCAGGTCACCGTGTACTCGCCCGGCGCCAGGTTGCTCGTGTCCAGCTTCTCCGTCGTGTCACTGCCTGAAGCTCCCGCCCCCGACCAGCCGTAGATCACGTGGTCCTTGGGGTTCAGGTTGCCCGCCGTTGCCGTCAATGTCACCGGATCACCGGGATAGATCGACTCCGGCTGCGCCGAGCAGGCCAGCGTCACCGGCGGCGGCGGCGCGATCGATCCCCCATGGATCACTATGCCCGCGCTCAAACGCACCGCGTTGATACTCGCGCTGCCACCAAACGGAACCGCGCCCCAGTTCGCGTGCATGTACTCGTAGTCTGCCTGAAAGAGCCGGATAGCCAGATGATGGTTCAGCCACGGCGTCTCATAGTCCATGCCGCCGCCCAACGTCGCCCCCGGACCCCACTTGTTGGGCTCAAAGTAGGGGCCGTTGATCAGCGCTGCGTTGACCAGCCCGTGCACGAACGGAGTAATGTTCTCGTAAGGAAAGCGAATCACGATGCCGCCGGCTATCGTCATGAACCCATCGTCGTCCCCCTCGCTGCCCACGCTAGTTGCGTAGGAATTCTGAACGCCCCACTCGTGCTCGGCAAATTCCGCCTGTATGCCTATATTCCGATTGAAGAAGTAGGCGCCGCTGAACAGCCCGCCTACGTTGACTGCGTCGTACGACGCCGTCACGCTTGTCCCGTTGGGATCCGTCGTCGTCACCGTCCCTTTGGGCGCCAGGTAGCTATAACCGGCAAAAATATCCCACTTCGACGGTGAGTCATTGCTCGCTCTCTTCGCAGACTGCGCCGCCTGCGCCGGCAAAATTGCGGGCAACAATCCTACAGAAACCAAGGCAAGAATCCGGACGACAAATTTCAAAACCCGAGTTTGCATGCGTTTTTCCTCCGCAATTCGGCTAATGCAACCAAGATGGATGTGAAGCTGTCAGTGAACACAACATCTGAGCGCAATCCGTGGCTCATAATCCGCCGCTTTCGCACATGCCGCGGACCGCCGTGACTTCCCTACAGCACCATTAAACGTACCACAGGACTAGAGGCGAGAGCACATTATTTCAATAAGTTGCTCCCTTTAACCGCGGCCAAGCCGCTATGATTACCATCGTTAATTACTTTCGTAATGGCGCCCCGAAAATGCACACTCCTTCTCACTTCCCACTTGAAATTTTGGGCTGCATAGCGCATTGCGTTTTTCTTCCATTCGACACGTAATCGTACGGCACAGTTACTCCGGTGATGCCGGGCTGCGCAGGGAAACTACTGACCTGGCCATCTGCGAAGCAGAGTCATACACTGCATGCCGGTCTCGTTGCGCCTCCGCCCAAGCCTGATGAATTCTCTACAACTCAATTCGCACCGCAGCCTGCAATGAGTCGCCATGAATCTGCGCGTACTGCTGCGCTTGCACCTCACCGCCAGCCGCCGAAGAAGAACGCGCTTCGAAAACGCCCCTGGCGCGTTGTGCATCCACAAGAAGTTTCGCGGGCAATCGTAACCCTGACTCCGAATTGCCGTTCGTTGGAAAGTTCGCTTGGTACAAGCTTCGGGTGCTGCCCCGCAATGTATTGCCGGCGCGTTCTTCCCGGTTGGCACAGCCCGCGCATCGTACCACTTCCGTAACCTAACAATCTGGGCGCCTCGGACAAATGCCTGGTTCTTGTCATGTAAAC
>JBEKXX010000065.1:0-17640 GCA_049511595.1 Occallatibacter sp.
ATCTCCAGGCCCCACTGCCTTCCGTCGCCGAGCAAATCGTTGAAGCGCCCCGTATCTTGCGGCGTAGAGATCACCAGAATCTCCCGCAACCCCGCAAGCATCAGCGTGCTCAGCGGGTAATAGATCATCGGCTTGTTGTACACCGGCAATAGCTGCTTCGACACTACGTGCGTTGTGGGATACAGCCGCGTCCCCGATCCGCCGGCAAGAATAATGCCTTTCATTTCACCTCCAATATGAAACGCGTTCCCTTTGGGGGCACGTTCCAAAATGCCCGTTACGTTGGCGGCCAGCCATTCTGATCGTTTGTAACGTGCCATGCAAAGCAGCCCGCAAGCTTCGGAGGAATCCCCGGGACATTTTTGAGCGTCCAACGCCTAATTTCCCGCTCCTCAAAACGAGCGGCGACTCCGCCCCACTCGGTGATATATCGCCCTGTCATCGGATCGTCAGAGTAAAAAAGGAACTCTTCGTCTGAGGTATGCGGCTCCACGTAGAGTATGGTCCAGCCACCGAATTGAAATGACTGTAAAACGTCGAGCTTCCTCGCCTGCAATTCTCCGATCCTGCGAGACAAGGCTGCCTTGCGCTCATCCGTAAGGCTGCGGTCTACGCCGTCACAGGGCGTAGATGACCAAGCATGACGCGGCCACGGAATGCCGATGACGAAAACGAGAAATACGAACCTTGGAAGATTCTTCATATCCTTACTTGCCGATTCCGGGTTTGAATTGCACTAGATCTAGCTACTTCAGATTTCCGCCCGCTTCGCGTAGTTCTCTTCGATCCAATCGCGATAGGCCCCCGTCCGTACGCTGTCTACCCAATCGCCATGCTCCAGATACCACCGCACCGTCTTGCGCAGCCCGCTTTCAAAACCCTCTTCCGGCTTCCATCCCAGCTCGCGCGCAATCCTGCTCGCATCCATCGCATACCGCCGGTCGTGTCCCGGCCGGTCTTCAACAAACGTAATCAGCTTCCGCCGTGGTTCTGCCCCTGCGCGTGGCCGCATCTCGTCCACCAGGTCGCAGATCGCCGTAACCACGTCGATGTTTGCCCGCTCGCTCATTCCCCCGATGTTGTACGTCTCTCCCGGCCTGCCGCTCTTGAGAACCGATCGGATTGCCGCGCAGTGATCCTCAACGTACATCCAGTCACGCACGTTCTGTCCGTCCCCGTACACCGGCAGCGGCTTACCATCCACGGCGTTCAGAATCATCAGCGGGATCAGCTTTTCGGGAAACTGATACGGCCCGTAGTTATTCGAGCAGTTCGTGGTCACGACGGGCAGCCCGAAGGTGTGAAAGTACGCTCTTGCCAAATGATCCGATCCCGCCTTCGACGCCGCATAGGGGCTGTTCGGCGCATACGCGGTCGTTTCGCTGAACGCCGGATCGTTTGGCCCCAGCGTGCCGTACACCTCGTCCGTCGAAACGTGCAGAAACCGGAACGCCGCGCGATCGGCATCGTTCTGCCCGGCCCAATACGTTCGCGCCTGCTCCAACAGGGTGAATGTTCCCTGCACATTGGTCCGGACGAACTCGCCCGGCGACACAATCGAGCGGTCCACGTGGCTCTCTGCGGCAAAATGCACGATCGCTCTTGGCTGATGCTTGCTCAGCAGCCGCCCCACCAGCTCCGCATCGCAAATATCCCCGCGCACTAACGTGTATCGCTGGTCGCCCTCGAGCGGCGTCAGATTTGCGGCATTCCCGGCGTAGGTCAGCAGGTCAAGGTTCACCACCGCCCCGCTGCCCTCCTTCATCCAACTCAAAACAAAATTCGAGCCGATGAACCCTGCCCCGCCGGTCACCAGGATCGTCTTGCTCATGCGCTTCATTGGAACCGAGTATACGTCACAAAACACGCAACATGCGATGACTCAAGAGTTTCAGGCCGTATGCCTGCCTGACGACCCCCGCGTTTGAGTGGGCATAGACTGGGGGACGTGAGCCACCTAAATCTGGAAATCAACTCGTGTCAGCGGCGATGGCGCGTGTTTGTGACGTTCCTGCCGATCTGGTGCGCCTTGGCAGTCTTGTCCAGACCGGCAACCGCGCAAAGCAACGCCCCTCAAGTCTCATCCTGCAAAGCTTCACAGCTTTCGGTGGCAGAGGACCGCAAAGAATCGGAAGAAATGTACACCGGCGCCGGCAATCAGGCGGCAACGATCTCGATTCAAAATCGCTCTCCCTCGGCCTGCGTATTGCAGGGCGTTCCGGGGATGACCTTGTTGGACGCATCGAACCACCCATTTTCGACGCGGGTTTGCTCAAATTGCGGCGACTACCTGTTTCACGTGCAACCCATTAAAAGAATTCTTCTGGAACCGAACAAATCGGCTTACGTACTGGTGGGCTACTTCGGTGAATGCAGAAATGCGGAGACACTCAGCGTTCACATCTCCGATCAGAATGGCGCACTGAACATCGCGCTCGCCGGGATGGCCGCCCCATCTATGGCGGATGGCGTGCAGATTTGCGGGACGGTCAATATCACTCCATATCTTGAGAAACCACCTGTGGGAGGTGATCTGCCGCCCGAAAACTAAGTGAACAATACCGGAAATGCTGTTGCGCAAGAGACCCCTTTCGGGACGGACCCATTCGCCCCGGGATAGTCGAATCTCGAACCGCCGAACTGCCGGCCATAGCGTCAGGCCACGCATCTTAAACCGGCCCACGCCAGCCCCCGGGTTCCACAGCCCCGCAGCCCCGCGTCCCCCATTCTGAAAGGAAATGCTGCATTGAATAGGGTTTTTCGCTATATTAAAAGAAGCGCACTTCCGGAATGCGGCCGGATTTGCTCACGCAAAGCTCTGGATTCATTGGCAAGGCGATTTTTCTGGCAAGGAATCGCAGAGTGGTTGTGTACTTCGAAGTATTCAAGTTGCCGCAACGAAGATTCTGCTCGCAAAGGCTGCCATGGAATCGTCAAATCGCCGTCTCCACCCGCCGCAAGCGCAAGGCCTCTATCATCCCCGCGATGAGCACGATGCCTGCGGCATGGGACTGGTCGCGAACATCAAGGGCGAGAAGAGCCACGAGATCATCCGCAAGGGCCTCGAGGTGCTCATCAACCTCACCCATCGCGGCGCTGCCGGCTGCGACCCGGAGACCGGCGACGGAGCCGGCATCCTCATCCAGATTCCTCACGATTTCTTCGTCCGCGAATGTGCCGGGTTGGGCATCGCTTTGCCCGAACCCGGCGCATACGGCGTAGCCATGTGCTTCCTGCCCGTCGAGCGCCAGAGCCGCATGCAATGCGAAGGCGTCTTCGAGCGCATCGCCCAGGAAGAAGGCTGCGCCGTCCTCGGCTGGCGCGACACGCCCGTCAACGGCGACGCCATCGGCCGCGAGGCGCGCAACTCGCAGCCCTACATCGAGCAGCTCTTCGTCGCCTGCCCCGAGGGCATGGACGAAGAGACCTTCGAGCGCCTGCTCTACCGCGTTCGCCGCCGCACGGAAAACGAAATCTGCGCCTCCGAAATCGAAGACAAGGAAACCTTCTACGTCCCCTCTTGTTCTTGCCGCACCATCATCTACAAGGGCCTCATGCTGGCCCCGCAGATCGAAAAGTTTTATTTCGAGCTCGCCAATCCGCTCGTCACCAGCGCGCTCGCGCTCATTCACCAGCGCTTCTCCACCAACACGTTCCCCAGTTGGAAGCTGGCCCATCCCTATCGCTACGTCTGCCACAACGGCGAAATCAACACCATCCGCGGCAACATCAGTTGGATGAACGCCCGCCAATCCGTGCTGCGCAGTCCGCTCCACGGCGGCAAGATCGGCGACCTCTACCCGGTCATCGTCCCCGGCGGCAGCGACTCCGCCTCCATCGACAACGCTGTCGAGTTCCTCTACCAGTCCGGCCGCTCCCTGCCCCACGTCATGGCCATGCTCATTCCCGAGGCTTGGGCCGGCAATCCCGACATGGACGAGGACAAGCGCGCCTTTTACGAGTACCACGCCTCGCTCATGGAGCCGTGGGACGGCCCCGCAGCCATCGCATTCACTGACGGCCGCGTCATCGGCGCCACGCTCGATCGCAACGGCCTGCGTCCCGGCCGCTACATCGTCACCAAGGACGATCTCGTCGTCCTCGCCTCCGAGGCCGGCGTCATCGAAGTCCCCCCCGAGGACGTCCTCAAAAAAGGCCGCCTGCAGCCCGGCCGCATGTTCCTCGTCGACACGATCCAGCAGCGCATCATCTCTGACGCCGAGATCAAGAAGACCATGGCCGCCCGACAGCCCTATGGCGAATGGCTCAAGCAGCAGCAGGTAACCATCGACGCGCTGCCCGAGCCCGTACGCACCATCGCCTTCAATCCCGAGACCCTTCTGCGCCGCCAGCGCGCCTGCGGCTACTCGGAAGAGGATCTCCGCATCCTCCTTGCGCCCATGGCCGCTCAGGGGCAGGAGCCGACCGGCTCCATGGGCACCGACGTGCCCCTGGCCTGTCTCTCCGATTGCCCGCAGCCGTTGTTCAACTACTTCAAGCAGCTCTTCGCCCAGGTCACCAATCCGCCCATCGACCCCATTCGCGAAGAGCTGGTCATGTCGCTTATCAGCTACATCGGCAAAGAGCGCAACATTCTCGATGAGGCGCCCGAGAACTGTCATACCCTCAAACTGCCCCATCCCATCCTCACCAATCGCGACCTCGAAAAGCTGCGCCGTGTTTCGTCGGGCGATTTGCTCGCTACCACGCTGCCCGCGCTCTTCCGCTCCGAGGATGGAGAGAAGGGCCTGCGCCACGCGCTCGAAGACTTGAGCAACCGCGCCTCGCACGCCGTCGATTCCGGCTACACGCTCTTAATCCTCTCCGATCGCGGAGTCGATCCGACCTACGCGCCCGTTCCCAGCCTGCTGGCCATGGCTGCTGTTCACAATCGCCTGGTCCGCGAAGAAAAACGCACCCAGGTCGCGCTCATCATCGAAAGCGGCGAGCCGCGCGAGGTCATGCACTTCGCCCTCCTCATTGGTTACGGCCCCAGCGCCATCAAGCCTTACCTCGCCATCGAGACCATCCACGATCTCAAGCACCGCGGCATGTTGCCCGAAAACATCTCTGCCGAGCAGGCCGAAAAGAACTTCATCAAGGCCATCGACAAAGGTCTGCTCAAGACCTTCTCCAAGATGGGCATCAGCACCCTGCAAAGCTATCGCGGCGCGCAGGTCTTTGAGGCCGTGGGCCTCAACCGCTCGCTCATCGAGGACTACTTCCCCGGCACCGCCTCGCGCATCGAAGGCGTCGGCCTCGGCGTGCTCGCCCGCGAAGCGCAGATGAAGCACTCCTACGCCTTCCAGCCCCTCACCGAATCCGAAACCGACCTCATCGTCGGCGGCCAGTATCAATATCGCGAGGGCGGCGAGTATCACCTCCTCAATCCGCTCACCATCAGCAAGGTGCAGCAAGCTGTTCGCCAGAACAACTTCGCCACGTTCCAGGAGTACACCGACCTCATCGACAACCAGAACCGCAATTTCTGCACGCTGCGCGGTCTGCTCAAGCTCAAGTACGCTGAGAAGCCTCTCCCCATCGAAGAAGTCGAACCGGCCAAGGAGATCGTCAAGCGCTTCACCACCGGCGCCATGAGCTTCGGCTCCATTTCGAAAGAGGCGCACGAGACCCTCGCCATTGCCATGAACCGCCTCGGCGGCATGTCCAACACGGGCGAGGGCGGCGAAGATGAGGCTCGATTCAAGCCCGATCCCAACGGCGATTCGCGCCGCTCGGCCGTCAAACAGGTCGCCAGCGGCCGCTTCGGCGTCACCACCAACTACCTCGTCAATGCCGACGAGTTGCAGATCAAGATGGCCCAGGGCGCCAAGCCCGGCGAAGGCGGCCAGCTTCCCGGCCACAAAATCGATAAGGTCGTCGCCGCTGTGCGCCACTCCATCCCCGGCGTGGGCCTCATCTCGCCCCCGCCGCATCACGACATCTACTCCATCGAGGATCTGGCGCAGCTTATCTACGACCTCAAGAACGTCAACCCGCAGGCCCGCATCGCCGTCAAGCTTGTCTCCGAGGTCGGCGTCGGCACCGTCGCAGCCGGCGTCTCCAAAGCCCACGCCGATGTCGTTCTCATCTCCGGCGACTCGGGCGGCACAGGCGCTTCGCCGCTCAGTTCCATCAAGCACGCCGGCCTGCCCTGGGAGCTCGGCCTTGCCGAAACCCAGCAGGTTCTTTTGCTCAACGACCTGCGCAGCCGTATCCGCGTGCAGACCGACGGCAAGCTCCAGACAGGCCGCGACGTCGTCATCGCCGCCCTGCTCGGCGCTGAAGAATTTGGCTTCGCAACAATGCCATTGATTTCAATGGGTTGTATCATGATGCGCAAGTGCCACTTGAATACTTGCGCCGTCGGCATCGCCACTCAGGATCCCGTCCTCCGCGCCCGTTTCACCGGCACGCCCGAGCACGTCATCAATTTCTTTTTCTTCATTGCCGAGCAGATGCGCCAGTACATGGCCAAGCTCGGCTTCCACTCCGTCGATGAGATGGTCGGTCATGTGGAAAAAATCGATGTGCACATCGACGATGCGCATTGGAAGGCCAAAGGCATCGACTTTTCGTCGATCCTCCACGTGCCTCCGCTGCCCTCGCGCGTTGCGCGCCGCCGCACCACCTGCCAGGATCATGGTCTCGGCCCGGCGCTCGATCATGCCCTTATCGCCAGGGCCAGGCCTGCGCTTGAGTCCCAAACGCCGGTCGCCGCTTCCTTCGCCATTCGCAACGTGCACCGTACGGTCGGCGCCATGTTGGGCGGCGAGATCGCCCGCCGCTTCGGCTCTGCAGGTCTGCCCGACGGCACGATCCATTACAAGTTCCGCGGCTCGGCCGGCCAAAGCTTCGGCGCATTCGTGCCGCAGGGTGTCACGCTCGAGCTGGAAGGCGACGCCAACGACTATATGGGCAAGGGCCTCTCCGGCGGCCGCCTCGTCGCCTACCCGCCCAAGACCTCCAGCTTCCTCCCTGAGGAAAGTATCCTCGTCGGCAACGTCGTTCTTTACGGCGCGACCAGCGGCGAGGCCTTCTCAACGGCATTGGCGGCGAGCGCTTCGCCGTGCGCAACTCCGGCGCCGTCGCCGTGATCGAGGGCGTCGGAGACCACGGCTGCGAGTACATGACCAACGGCCTCGTCATCGTCCTCGGTTCCACCGGCCGCAACTTCGCCGCCGGCATGAGCGGAGGAATCGCCTACGTCTACGACGATCGGGGCGACTTCTCCTCACGCCGCTGCAACAAGGCCAGCGTCGATCTCGAGCCGCTCGTCGATCCCGCCGATGTTGAGCGGGTCCAGGGCCTGCTCGTCCGTCATCGCGATCTCACCGGCAGCCCTCGTGCCGCATGGGTCCTCGAGCACTGGGCTGGTGCTCAGCCGCTGTTCATCAAGGTCTTCCCCCACGAGTACAAGCGCGTTCTTGGCGTCGCCCGCGTTGATTCCGTCTACGCTTCCCCCACACATTCGTCGCCTCTCGTGGCGGCAGCCGCAGAGGTGCAACATGGGTAAGGTCACGGGCTTTCTCGAAATCCAACGTGAACAGCCCACGCGCCGCAAGGCCGGGGAGCGCATCAAGGACTGGTTTGAAATCTACGAGCCGTTCCCGGAAGAAAAGCAGCGCGAGCAGGGCGCCCGCTGCATGGACTGCGGTGTGCCCTTCTGCCACACCGGCTGCCCGGTCAACAATCTCATCCCCGACTGGAACGATCTGGTCTACAACAACCGCTGGCAGGCCGCCATTCGCCGCCTCCACTCCACCAACAACTTCCCTGAGTTCACCGGCCGCATCTGCCCTGCCCCCTGCGAGGCCGCCTGCGTTCTCGGCATCAATCAGCCGCCCGTCTCCATCAAGCTCATCGAGCGCTCCATCGTCGAGCGCGCCTGGGACGAAGGCTGGATTCATCCCGAGCCGCCCGAGCAGGCTACCGGAAAGCGCGTCGCCGTCGTCGGCAGCGGTCCCGCTGGTCTCGCCGCGGCGCAGCAGCTCCGCCGCGCCGGCCACTCCGTCACCGTCTTCGAGAAGAACGACCGCATCGGCGGCCTTCTTCGCTACGGCATCCCCAACTTCAAGCTGGAAAAGCACGTCCTCGACCGCCGCATCGAGCAGATGAAGGCCGAAGGCGTTATCTTCCAGGCCAACGCCCATGTCGGCATCAACGTCTCCGTCGAGTCGCTAACCGAAGGCTTCGACGCCATCCTTCTCTGCGGCGGAGCGGAAGCGCCCCGCGATCTGCCTGTTCCCGGCCGTGAGCTCAAGGGCATTCACTTCGCCATGGAGTTCCTGCCCCAGCAGAATCGCCGCAACGAAGGCGACTCCGAAGAAGCGCTTCTTCGAGCGATGGGAGCTGCCGCCCCCATCCTCGCCACCGGCAAGCGCGTCGTCATCATCGGCGGCGGCGACACCGGCGCCGACTGCCTCGGCACCAGCCATCGTCAGGGCGCAAAGAACGTCCACCAGTTCGAGATCATGCCCCGCCCGCCCGAGGAGCGCGCCGCCTCAACGCCCTGGCCGCTCTGGCCGCTGCAACTGCGCGTTGAAAGCTCGCACGAGGAAGGCGGCATCCGTGACTGGAGCATCAATACTGTGAAATTCACCGGCGACGATGCAGGCAACGTCAAGCAACTTCACTGTGTCCGTGTCGGCCCTGCGCCCAAGTTCGAACCCCAGCCCGGTACCGAGTTCACCCTCGACGTAGATCTCGTCCTGCTCGCCATGGGCTTCCTTGGCCCCGTACGCAATGGCATGATCGAGCAGTTGGGTCTCGCCCTCGACAATCGCGGCAACGTCGCCACCACGAACTATATGAGCAGCCACGACGGCGTCTTCGCCGCCGGCGACATGCGCCGCGGCCAATCCCTCGTCGTCTGGGCCATCGCCGAAGGCCGCAAAGCCGCCGCCGCCGTCAACGAATATCTGGCTGCAAAAGAAGAGAAGGCGCCGCGCCTCCGCCACTCCGCCGCCGTCAGCGCCCGCTAACCTTCAACCCGCCAATTCCGCTTGTCATCCCCAGCGAGCGGGCCGCGCGTCACGCGGCTCGCGAAGTCGAAGGACCTGCGGTTGTCTTTTTGTCACGCCCCACACTTGGTGCCGGGTGCCCCATCCTAAACGCGCTTTTTGCGTTTAGGGTGGGATACCACGAACCCACCCTTCGCAACGCCGCGCCAACTCGCTGGGTGCCGGTTGCCGGTTGCCGGGTGCCCCATCCTAAACGCGCTTTTTGCGTTTAGGGTGGGATACCACGAACCCACCCTTCGCAACGCCGCGCCAACTCGCTGGGTGCCGGTTGCCGGGTGCCCCATCCTAAACGCGCTTTTTGCGTTTAGGGTGGGATACCACGAACCCACCCTTCGCAACGCCGCGCCAACTCGCTGACTTGCTGACCCGCCAACTCCGCTAGCTCCACTGCATTATCCTTTCCTCATGACCAAGCCCGCATTTCTGCTCGCGGCTTTTCTCTCCGCCGTGTGTCTTGTCTCGCCCCTCATCCATGCTCAGGTCCTTGCTCCTACTCCGCCCATGGGCTGGAACAGTTGGGACTCCTACGGCCCCGCCATCGACGAAGAACAATTCAAGGCCAACGCCGCCGTCCTCGCCTCGCTCCAGCAATACGGATGGAAGTACGCCGTCATCGACGCGGGCTGGTACATGACCAATCCCACCGGTCGGACCCTTGCGCAAAAACAGTATCTTTGGACCGCGAATGGCCTGCTCGTCCCCACGCCGGACCGCTTCCCTTCGGCCGCGAATGGCGCCGGCTTTAGGCCTCTCGCCGGCTGGGTTCACGCGCAGGGCCTCAAATTCGGCATTCACATCATGCGCGGCATTCCCCGTCAGATCGTCGCAGCCAACCTGCCCATTGCCGGCACTTCCTTCCACGCCGCCGATGCTGCCGACGCCACGTCTCCCTGCCCTTGGGACGAGAGCAACTGGGGCGTCAAGGACAACGCCGCTGGCCAGGCATACTACGATTCCATGCTGGAACTCTACGCGTCCTGGGGCATCGATTTCCTCAAGGTTGATTGCATCTCCGACCACCCCTATCGTTCCACTGAAATCCGCCAGATCGCCGCAGCCATTCGCAAATCCGGCCGTGCTATCGTGCTCAGTCTTTCTCCGGGACCCACCTCGCTCGGCCGCGCTGCCGAGGTCGCCAAATACGCGCAGATATGGCGCATCGGCGACGATCACTGGGACGGCTGGAGCTTCTCTCATCAACCGGATAACGGCGAGTTCCCCACCGGCATCGTTGACATGTTCGATCGCTTCGCGCAGTGGTACCCCTACACCGGCCCGGGCAGCTGGCCCGACGCCGACATGCTTCCCGAGGGCTGGCTCGGTCCCAGCGCCGGCTGGGGCGATACTCGCCGGTCGCGTGAAACTCCCGACGAACAGCGCACTGAGTTCACGCTCTGGGCCGTCGCGCGCTCGCCTCTTATCTTCGGCGGCAACCTCACGCGTCTCGATGACTTCACTCGGTCCCTCCTCACCAATCAAACCGTGCTGTTTATTGATCAGTATGCGAGCTACAGCCGCCCCGTCGGCGCCGCCGCGCTCGGACCCGGCTTTCAAAATGCCCGCGTCTGGCGCGCCACTATCGGTGAACCTGGCGCCCGCGGCTACGCCGAGTATTTTGCGTTCTTCAATCTCGATAGCAGTCCGGCCACGCTCCGCACCACCTGGAAACAGCTTGGCCTCGACGGCGCAAAGCACTCCGCCCGCAATGTGTGGGACGATTCGGCCATCGGGGAATCGAAGGAGATCCGTGTCGCGCTTCCGCCCCACGGCTGCGCCCTCTACGAATTGCGCTGAAAGAGCCAGGACATGCCAATGTCGCTGCCGTGCGGGCGCCCAGCCTGTGCCGGCCCGGTTGCTTCACCCTGCCCAGGCCCGGTGTGCGAAACTATTCTGTTTGCAAAGTGCGCGCTCTTCAGCAGGGGCAGGTTATGCCATTTCTGCGTTCCGCCTTCATTGCACTCTCTCACAACCGCCCATTACGCCGCTTCTTCGAGCACTCTGCGCTGGGAACCCGCCTCAACAAGCGATTCATCGCCGGCATGGAGTTCGACGATGCGCTCCGGGTTGCTGAAACCGTCAACCGCCAGGGCATCGCCGTCACTCTCGATTCGCTGGGCGAAAGCGTTACCTCGGCGGCCGAGGCGCACCGTGCCGCGGACGTGTACCACCGCTTGCTCGATGCCGTCGCCGAGCGCGGCCTTGACGCCAACGTCAGCGTCAAACTCACGCAGATGGGTCTCGAGCAGTCGCCTGAGTTGGCCGAGTCCATTGCCGGGGATCTCGTCCTCCACGCCCGCGCCAAAGGGAACTTCGTGCGCATCGACATGGAGGACTCAAACCTCACGCAAGCCACTCTGGACATCGTGCGCCGGGTTCACGCTCGCGCCGGCCTGCGCGGCGCGGTCGGCGTCGTCATCCAGGCCTACCTCTACCGCTCCCATTCCGACGTCGAGCAGCTTATCGCCGACGGAGTCCGCATCCGTCTTTGCAAAGGCGCGTACAACGAGCCTGCCGAGGTCGCCTTTCCTCGCAAACCGGACGTGGACGCGAATTTTCTCGCCCTCGCGAAAATGCTTGTCGACAGTCCCATCGATCACGCGCTGGCCACGCACGACGAAACCCTTATCGCCGCGGTGAAGGCGTACGCCGCCGCGGGTGCAATCGCTCCTGCCCATTTTGAATTTCAAATGCTGTATGGAGTGCGCCGCGATCTGCAACGCAAACTTGTAAGCCAAGGCTACAAGGTACGCGTCTACGTGCCCTTCGGCAGAGAGTGGTATCCCTACTTCATGCGCCGCCTGGCTGAACGGCCCGCCAATGTCCTCTTCCTGGCCAGGAACTTCTTCCGCTCCTGAGCTGCTTGCTGGCGTGTCGGACCCTACACGGCCGCATGTTTTCTCCGCCGCCGGTTGCGCTTCCGCAGCATGACCACGGCATTGCATTCCTTGCACTGCCAGGGGTAGAAACCTAGGATCGGATAGATCCTCTTCTGCAGAACGCCCCTCCGCTCCACTCGGTAGACCTGGTCTCCCCCGCACACTGGGCAGTACACCACGTCCCTCTTCCTGCCCATTTCAACTACACTCCCTGCCAGCGCTCCCTGTGCGCTCTCCTCGCTCACTTTGCTCCCCCAAAATAGTCAATCGCTTTCTTGCTGTTCTCCGGAAATAGCCCGCTTAACTCCTGCCTCCCAGCCGGCTCAACAGACACGCGCCTTCCCACTCTAGCGGACCCGCTTCAAATCCGGCTCTACGATTGACGATGTCTCAATCGTATTCCGGAACTCCGTTTCGTGAAAAGAAAAACTTCTGCCCCTCGTATGCGAGCGTTCGTTACCCCCAATTCCCCAAGCGCAACCCACGGCAGAAACCAAGCAGGATGTGCAAACCCGTTCATCCCGTCGCCCTTGCGTCCTTCAGCCGCCCCAACCCCTTGCGCGCAAGATCCGCAATCGCCCTCGCCAGCGTTACTGAGGCATTCAACGACTCCGGACGCTCCAGCCGCACATTCCGTTTCGCGGCGTATTCGCGAAATAGCCGATCCACATCGAACAAAATCTCCACGTGGTCGCAAAGAAACCCGATCGGCTGCAGAATCAGAGTCGTTACTCCCTCTCCCGCAATCCGGTCCAGTGTCTCTTCCACGCTTGGTCCTAGCCACGGCCCGCCGCTTGCGCCCTGGCTTTGAAAGGCAAACCACCACTGCGGAATCTCCGGCACTCTCGCCGCCACCATCTCCGCCGTTCGCCGCGCATCCTTCTCATACGGATCGGCCCCCTCGCCCGGCCAGACCGGGTGCCCCATCCTAGCGACGTTTTTGTCTTTGTCGCTAGGGTGGGAAGGGATGCCGCTCTCTCCCGCTGCCGCAGCCTCCACCGTCCGTGTCGGCACGCTATGCGCGGTAAACAATACCGGCACAGGCTCGCCCGTTTCAGCACTCAGCTTTTTGAGCGCCGGCCGCAACCGCTCCGCGAATGCCTCGGCCAACAGCGCATGATCCGCCCACCCCGCCGTAAAGTCGATTCGCAATCCTCCCGCCTCCGCCTCTACTGCTCGCCGGTAAAGTCCCACGCTTGTCCGCGAGTTCTGCGGCGCCAGGCAAATCACCGCTGCCTCTTCGATTCCGTCCGCGCGCATCTGCCGCACCACATCGGGAATATACGGCTTCCAGTTCCGCATCCCCACATACACCGGAATCCGCTCGCCCTCGCCCGCCAGCTCGGCCTCCACCAGCCTCGCCTGCTCGAGCGTGATCTCCGTCAGCGGACTGCGCCCAATCAGCGCATACCGGTGCTGAATCTCCTCAACAACCCCCTGCGGCAGCGGCCGTCCGCTCACTACGTTGCGCAGATACTCGGGAACCTGCTCTACCGTCTCCGGAGTCCCGTGCGCCAGCAGCAGCACCGCCTGTTTAGCCATTCAGCTCTCCGTTACGAATCACTCTGTTCCCTGTTCCCCTTCTTTCTATTCACTATTGGGGCTACCGGCTATTGGCTACTGGCTATTGGCTATTGGCTATTCCCTACGTCCATGCTCTTTCACCATCCGCACCACCGCCTGCACATTCTCCACCGGCGTGCCCGGAACAATCCCGTGTCCCAAATTAAAAATGTGTCCCACGCGCCCGCCCGCCGCGCGCAGAATCTCCTTCACCCGCTCTTCCAACACCTCCAGCGGCGCAAACAGCGTGATCGGATCCAGATTCCCTTGCACCGCGTGCTCATATCCCACCGCGCGCCATCCCTCATCGAGCGGCTGCCGCCAATCCAGCCCAATCACATCCGCGCCCGTCGCCGCCATCTGCCCCAGCAATCCGGCCGTCTCGACGCCGAAGTAAATCACCGGCACGCCCATCGCCTGCACCGCCCGCACCAGCCGCTTCGACGCCTCAAACACATATGCGCGATAGTCACTCAACCCCAGCGACCCCACCCAGCTATCGAATATCTGAATCGCGTCTGCCCCGGCCTCCACCTGCAAGCGGCAGTACTCGCTGAGCACAACGACCAACTTATCCAAAAGGCTGCCCCATGCAATGGGGTCGCTATACATCATCTGTTTCGTGTGAATGTAATTCCTTGACCCGCCCCCCTCGATCATGTAGCTAGCCAGCGTATACGGAGCGCCGCAGAACCCGATGATCCCCAGCCTGTCGCGGAAATGCGCGGCCACCTTCTCAATCGCCCTCGCCACATAAGCCAGCTCGCCGGCGCGGTCCGTGCGCAGCGCGCGCACATCCTCGGCCGATCGTACCGGCCTGTGCACCACCGGCCCCTCGCCCGCCTGGAACTCAAAGTCCAGCCCCATCGGCTCCAGCGGCAGCAGCAGATCGGCAAAGATAATCGCCGCATCCACGCCCAGCTTTTCCGCCGCCGTAATCGTCACCTCCGCGGCCAGCTCCGGCTGTTTGCAAATCTCCAGCAGCGTGTGGTGCTTGCGCACCTCGCGGTACTCCTGCATATAACGGCCCGCCTGCCGCAGGAACCACACCGGCGTGCGGTCCACCGGCTGGCGCAGGCAAGCGCGCACAAATCGGCTGCCTTCAGGCAAATCTGCCGATGTTGACGAATGCTGCATTCTCGGCTGCATGTTGAATCGATTCTATCCTCGCTCCCCCGTTTCCTGTTTCTGGCGCGGCCAACCGGGTGGGATCGGTGCTGATCCCTGACACCTGATACCTGAACCCTGTCCCGGGTTGGCGAGTCAGATACGGCCCACCCACTGAATAGAGACCGCAGCGCACCCTACAGGCGATATACTGTCGCCGCCGGAGCAGCAATCCGGCTTCACGGCTTCCCATCCGTTGAAAGCTCAAGGAGGTTTCCGATGCGTATCGTTTCTGCAGGACGGTTGTTTGTGCTCTCCGCTGTCGTCGCTGTGCTGCTGCCCGCGGTGCCGGCCTACGCCGCGTTCGATGCATACATCACAATCAAGGGCGCCAGGCAAGGACAGTTCAAGGGCGAAGCGATGTCCGGCAACATTCATCTCGTCAACGTCGTCCGCGACACCCCAATGGCCACCGCGATGCACGCTGGCAGGCGGATGCACTCCACCATCACCATCACCAAAGAGATCGATAGGGCATCGCCCATGTTTGCTCAGGCCCTCAGTACCAACGAGCTGTTGAGCGAAGTGGTGATTACCTTCACGGGCGGCGCGCGAGGCGCGAAGACAGCCCAGAGAATCGTGCTCACCAACGCCTCCATCCTCAGCGTTCGCAAGGCGGGCGGCAACGAGCAGATCACTCTCGACTACCAGAACATCGAAGTCACCTGGACCGACGGCGGCAAAACCGCGTCAGACGACTGGGAAACTCCTAGATAGAGGCTCCCCGCGCTTCTGTAGCGCCGGTCTCCTATGTGTAGTGCCGGGGAAGCTTGTGTAATGCCGGGGCAGCTTGTGTAATGCCGGGGCCGTTTGTGTAGCGCCGGGCTCCTGCCCGGCTGTCGTCCTGAGCAAGGAGGGCCGCGCGCAGCGCGGCCCTCCCACCCGCGCCGTGTCATCCCGAGCGAAGCGTTTTTCAGCGGAGCCGAGGGACCTGCTTCTGCTCTTTCTAAAGATCGGAGGGAGCAGGGATCTTCAGGTGTTCAGGTCCCTGAATCACGACCTCAAATCGACACGGGCTTTAGCCCCGGCCGGCGTTCGCCGCGGCGAAGCCGCGCTCAAACCTCGCCATCCAGCCCGCGCAGCGGGCAAAAGACGGTAGCCCCACGGCGCAAGCCTGGGGACCCCGCCCACCAATTTTTCGAGAAATCGAGTACGCGGCGAAGCCGCGATGAACTCTCGTCCGCCGCGGCGTACCCATCCCTAAGAAATGGGTGCCCCAGCGGCGCTATTACGACTTCAATGTTTTCACCGATCGCAAGCGAATCGAGAAGTTGCGCTCCATGCACCGCAATCCGGTCGCGCGCGGACTGGTGGAACGGCCTGAGGATTGGAAATGGTCCAGCTTCCTCCATTACGCCACCGGCCTCGAGGGCCCTGTGGAGATCGAATCTGAATGGACAGCGCGAAAACGAGAAGCAAACAAAATGCTGGCGAGCGGGCCTTTGTGCAACCCACCCTTCGCAAAACATGCGAAGGATGGGGCACCCACAGTATTGGGCATGGAGAGAGCGTAGAAACTGAAGGGTATGCCACCCGCCTACGAGAATATGGCGTGCTCGCCGAGACGCAGTTGCAACCGTTCTGCACCAGAGTAGTCCCGGGTGGCTAACCCGGATCAGACGAAAGGGCCCTTGGCAATCCTAATCGTCGGTGGCGCTTGGCTAAGGCGAAATCGCCGTTAAGGGGCCAGAGAAAAATAACACTCCGACGGGAGTAAAATCTCTGGCCCTGAAGAACGCCGTCTTTCTAACTACTCATCGCTGTTCTTTCTGGTGCTACGATCATGACAAATGACCGCCTCCCAAATCGCGGTAGAAGTCGCCATCGGCCTGGCGCTTCTTGTGGTCGGGGTTTTCTTGAGAGAGCCACTTGAGCGCTTTCACGAATACCTGAAACGTCCCTCTCCCCTCACACCGCAAAGTCGAGGTCAGTGTACTGAGTATCTGGCTAGCCTGGAACTGTCTCTCGAGCGAATCAACTACCTCAATACCCATCCTCGCGACCTGTATCTCTATCTCTTCCAACTGCTTTTTGCGGGTATCGCGTTCGACGGAGTAGCCTTTATCTTCTTCATCTGGGTTTACGCGAATCCCACAACCGCGCCGCGGGAGCTTTGGCTTTCTCTGAGCATCGTTCTGGTCACCCTTGGCATTGTTCTGGCTATGTTCGGCATCGCCGAAGGAAATCACCTCTCACAGAAACGGATCGATAAGACCCGCGCAAAAATCAATAAGCAGATCGACCGGTACAGAAAGTTGCTTACAGAACCCACTTCTGAAAAGCGAGAGTGACCGCTGGCTCATTTGTGATGTGAAGCGCCCCGAGGTCTATCATTAGACCGTCCATGAAAAGACTGCTTATCATCTCGGGTGCCGCTGTCCTCTGCTTCGCTTTGGGCGCATTGGCCATGTATTCAGTGATGCGGCTGAAAAAGACATCGGTACCTGACCCTTGGATTTCGGTTACGGACGATGACGGGGGTTTCCGGTTAGAGCTGGATGCAATGAGGCCAGATATCCCAATTCCAAACGCCAGTAGGCCGACCGGGCAGGTGAAATTCCTGAGCCGTGACAGGGGTCTTCAAATCGGGTACAAGATCACATTGCCCATCAAGCCAGTACCGGTGTCATCTCTGCCAGCAAAGTATCAACGAGAGACAAAGCTTGAAAATGGCCTGATCGAAGGCCCACCAAGTCAGGTCCAATACAACGGTCATTTTGATTTCACCCTTGAGGATGCTGACGGCTTTGTTCTCGCCAAAGTCTCAGCACCCCCTGAGTGGGTTTCGGCCGGCTCCGACAATAAAGTGCAAGGAACCACAGAAGACGTCGTTTCGCAATCAGTTGCCGAAAAGACGAAGAGGGTTCTTGTCGGTTATCTCGTGGTCAGTTGCAATCCTTGCAGTCCAGATTCAGACGGACACGGGGATTCATTGAATAAGTGAGTTATTGGAGTTCACATTCCGCCATCGCCAAGTGCATGCGCAGTCACTTCCCGACAGAAAAGGAAGC
>JBEKXX010000066.1:0-17479 GCA_049511595.1 Occallatibacter sp.
TTGATCCTGCTCCTGGGCATTCTGGGAAAGCTGCCCCGCGTGGGCGCCTCCACCAAGAACGAAGGCATCGAGCGCCGCTACTTCTACGGCTCGGTCTGGGCCGTTACCGCCGCGCAAACCGTCCTGCTCGTCCTCTGGAAGGCGCTGCCTGAAACGCGCACCGGCAGCCTTGTCAAGCTGGTTGCCTTCCTCGGCGTGCTGGCGCTCTTTGGCCTCGCCGCCTCGCGCGGCCTGCTCCCGCGCACCCGCCCCATCGTCCCCGGCGAGCTCATGGTCTCCGACTAGCGTCCTGTCTCTGAAGTTCGCATCAATAACAAAGCAGTCATCCTCAGCCGAGTTTGGCCCGCATTTCGTCCAACTCCGCTAACTCCGCTAACCCCGCCAACTCCGCTGACTTGCTAACTCGCCAACTCGCTGGCTTGCCGGATCACTCGCTCCACAACTTCAGCCCAGTCTCCCGGCGCTCGCTGCCGGAAAAGACGCGCCGATGGGTACCACGGCGTCGTTTCGATCTCCTGCATCCATCGCCAATCCGCCAGGTATGGCAGCAGAATCCACACCGGCTTGTCCATGGCGCCCGCAAGGTGCGCGATGCACGTGTCCGTCGTGATCACCAGATCGAGACCGGCGACGATCGCCGCCGTGTCGGCCAGGTCGCGGTCTTGGCTTGACCCGTCCCAGACAAATACATCGTCCGGCAAGTCCGCCAACTGCTCCGCGGCCTCGCCCTTTTGTAGCGAAACCCAGGTCGCATCCACGGCGCGCAGCAGCGGCAGCAGCGTCTTCAGCCGCAGCGATCGTGCGCGGTCGGCCTTGTACTTTGGATTGCCCGCCCACGCCAATCCCACGCGCGGGCCCGGCCGCACGGAAGGCAATTGCGCCAGCTTCTCCGCCGCCTGCTCCTCGTCCGCTCCCAGATATGCGCCCGTCCACGGAACGGTCTCGATCGTCGTCTTGAAAACAGCCGGCAGGCTCAGCAGCGGGCACTCGCGATCGAACTCCGGCGGCTCCGTTCCCAACGCCGCGGTCTCAGCTCCTCCGGCGCGCACCACCGCCAGCCGCCGCATCAGCCGCTCCGCCGCCGGCTGCGCCTGCACGATCGGTACGCCGCCCCGCGCCGCCGCCAGCGCCGCATAGCGGCAGAACTGAATCGTGTCGCCCAGGCCCTGCTCGGCATGTAGCAGCACGCGCTCCCCCTGCAACGGCTCGCCGCGCCATCTTGGCTGCCGGAATCTTCGCGGCGCGCGGTGCACCTCGCGGAATCCCCACCGCGCTTCATATCCCGCCCAGCCTCGCTCCCAGTCGCCCAGGCGCAACTGCGTCAGCGCCAGGTTGTACTTGACTCCGGCGCTCGCCGGATCGCCCTCGACTGCGCTCTCATGCGCCTTCAGCGCTTCCTCCATCCGCCCCAGATCGAGCAGCGAGTTCCCGCGATTCGACGCCGCCGCACGGTTTCCCGCCGCCTCGGCTCGCTCAAACACAGGAACCGCTTCCGCGAATCGTCCCTCCAAATGCAGCAAAATGCCGTGCATATTCACGGCCTCGCCGAGGTTCGGGTTCCGACCGAGCGCCCACCGCAGCCAGCCCCACGCGCCCGCCAGGTCCTGCTCCGCCGCGCGAAACTGGCACCACGCCACGAGCGTCTCCGCCTGGTCCGGGTTCAGCGCCAAGGCCCGCCGCAAATAGGCCTCCGCCGCCTCCGGCCGGCGCTTCTCCCGCTCCAGAATCGCCAGATTCACCCATCCCGACGTCAGGTCCGGCCGCAATTCCACCGCACGGTGCAGCGCCGCTTCGGCCTCAGCCTCCCGGCCCTCGCCGCGCAGCAGGTTCCCCAAGTTGGTCCACGCCGCGGCGAAGTCCGGCCGCATCGTCAGCGCTCGCCGGTAGCGCGTCTCGG
Organism: Occallatibacter sp.; assembly: GCA_049511595.1. GTDB lineage: Bacteria > Acidobacteriota > Terriglobia > Terriglobales > Acidobacteriaceae > Telmatobacter. Next base: position 1,898 of record JBEKXX010000066.1, read on the forward strand.
CCTCCTTCGCGCGTCCCAGCAGCGCCAGGGCAAATCCGGCCGCAAACTCCCCTTCCGGCAGCCGCGGACGCAGCGCGAGCGCCGTCTCGTACCGCGCGAGCGCCTCTTCGTTCCGTCCCATGAACGCGAGCGCGTTGCCCAGTCCGAGATGCGCCGCAACCAGCGCAGGGCGCCGCGCCAGCGCCAGTTCGAATTCCCGTATCGCCTCTCGCGGCCGGCCTGCGGCAATCTTCAGCTCGCCCATTCCTGCCCGCGCCAGCGGGTCCGTTCCGTCCAGCCGGATGGCCTCCAAGTACGCCCGCTCCGCTTCATCCATCCGCTCGGCCGCCTTCAGAGCCTGCCCCAGCGCCACCCATGCCGCGCTCATCTCCGGCGCGGCAGCGGCGCCCGCGGCGGCCATCTTCACCGCGGCTTCGGTCTGCCGGCTGGCCAGAGCTACCATGCTCATGCCCACCAGCGCCCCCGCTTGCCTCGGATTGCGCTCCAGCGCGCGCTGGTAGCAGAGCGCGATCTCGGCCAATCGTCCAGTCAGCCCCGCCTCATGACGCAGGCCCTCTGCAATCGCTCGCTTCTTCTCGCTCCGCGGAACCTCGCGCGCCCCGGCCATGCCTGCCGCCGGCGAACACTCGATCGCTTCCCTCATGTCTTGGAACTTAGCCCACGGAAGGCGAGCGCTCAAGCGTGGAGCGCCATCGATCGCTCCAGCCCGCCGCTAGGATTTCCATTCTTTCGCTTGGTTCCGATTCGGGACGCGCGCAGCCATGGTCCGCCAGGCCGCCTCGTCCGGACGATATTCTCGCCAACGCCCTCACCCACGGCATCGGCGCGGCACATTGACCCGCATTCCGCTTTGACGATAAAATCAAGGAGTTTGGCGATGCACCCGCGTGAAAGGGTGCGCGGGATGTCGCCGGGTTCTACGATTAGGTCCGGCCCGGCGCCCGATGCAGTAACCCGTCTGTATCCGCCCCTGTCGAGCACACTGATTCGCGCTTTGCGCCTGGTTCCGTGAGCCGTGGCGCTGGAGGGTTTTTTATGTACGCAGTCATTCGCACCGGAGGCAAGCAGTACCGTGTTGCGCCAGGAGACGTGTTGAAAATCGAGAGCGTCGCGCCGGGCAGTCCCACCATCGAGTTCAGCGACGTGCTTGCCGTTTCCGGGGAGCCAGGAACTCTGGCCAAGCCGGCCGCCGCCAAAGTGACGGCAGAAATTCTCGGCGAAGGCCGCGGCGACAAGGTCCTGGTCTTCCACTTCAAGCGCAAGAAGCAGTACAAGAAGCTGCAGGGGCACCGGCAGAGCTTCACCCAGGTGCGCATCAAGACGATCGAGGCCGACGGCGTCACGTATTCGGCCGTAAGCTAGCTCGCGGCCGAGCTTCCAGCCTCTAGCCTCTAGCTTCCAGCTTTTTCCTGCTGAGCCAGAAACGGGTATCGATCAGAAAGAGCTAGGAGCTAGAAGCTAGCAGCTAGAAGCTAGCAGCTTTTTTCAGAAGGGGATTCGACAATGGCACACAAAAAAGGCGGAGGCAGCTCCACAAACGGACGCGACTCAAACGCGCAGCGGCTCGGCGTGAAGGCATTTGCCGGTCAGTTGGTCACGGGCGGTTCCATCATCATGCGTCAGCGCGGCACCCGCATCAAACCCGGCGCCAATGTGGGCATCGGCTCCGACGATACCCTCTTCGCCAAGGTCACCGGCCGCGTGGTGTTCACCGACCGCGGCGGCCGCGGACGCTTCGCCTCCATCGATCCCGTCGCAGCCGAATAGCAAGGCCACATCCACGCGCGTGCGCTTCCATCGTCCCTACGGGACTCCCGATTCGATTCCGTTCGCTTTCCCCACGCTGAAGCGCGGGGCTAACGACCGTTGCGCCTACGGCGCGGGGGTGTGACGCTCGATCTGGTGTCCTGTTCGTAAAGTTCGCACCATGAATACCGCTGTCACCTGAAACCCGCTGCCACCCTCAAACCCGCTGCCATGACATAAATACCGCTGTCATCATCAAATTCGCTGCCACCTGAATACCGCTGTCATCCTGAGCGAAGTTTGCCGCGCTTTTTGCGGCAAACGCAGCGAAGGATCTGCGGTTGCTTTTCAAAAAACTTCAGACTCACCACGCTGGAAGCCATCTCATGAATGGTTCCCGCATAACGAATGTCCTTGCGCCGTCCCTACGGGACTCCCGATTCGATTCCGTTCGCTTTCCCCACGCTGAAGCGCGGGGCTAACGACCGTTGCGCCTACTTGGCCGTATTCCGCCGCAAAATCAAAAAGCCGCAGCAATCGGCGCTCTCGCGCCGTTCCGTCCAATTCGAGAATTCCGCCGCAAAATCAAACAGCCGCGGCAATCGGCGCTCTCGCGCCGTTCCGTCCAATTCGAGAATTTTGCCGCAAAATCAAAAAAGCCACGGCACTCGCCGCGGCCTTTCGTATTTCTGTTCCCTAATCCCTGTTCCCTGTTTTTCTGATCCCTGACCACTGACCACTGACCACTGACCACTGACCACTGTTTTCACGTCTCCGATTCGCGTCCCCTCATATTTCGGGCCAGAACCTTTTCCACCACGCGCTCCACGTCCGAGAGGAAGAAGTTGCTGGCAGGCAGCGGCACAGCCACCTTGGTGCCCGTATGGCCCAGCGCCGACGCGATCTCGTTCCAGCGATAGATGGTCGAGCTTGCAGGCATCAGCACCGGCTTGCGAGCCGGCTCCGGAAGGATGCAATACGTCATCCAGGTAGCCAGCGTAGCCAGGATCACCGCCTCATAAAGAAACTCCAGCGGATCGGCGTACGAAGTTATGCGGGAGCCCAACGAGACGAGAATAAAGTCGCCGGAGCACATCAGGCCAAAGCCCAGGGCGATGCCGAACGACAAATCGCGCACCGACAGGCGCAGCGCTTTCATGCTCAAGCACAGAAACGCCAGCAGGCACAGTTCCAGCAAGCTCATGGAGTGCATCATCCCATAGGCGATGTCGGAGATGAGATAAACCCCCCTCTGCACGTAGGGAACCGAGGGCAAGCTCACGATCACCGCGACCACGGCGGCCCAGCGGAAGATTACGACCGCCAGCTTCGAGATTCCGGGAAACGCCGCCAGCGCCGACCGGAAGATTTCGATGCAAATGAAATACAGCAGCACCGTGCACGCTAAATAGGCCGCTAGGAAGCCCCACGCATAGACTCTGGCAAGATGATTGGCAAGCCCCCACGGCCGTGATTCTTCATAGAGCAGGAACACGAGCAGCGGCGTAGCAACCGCGCGCAACGTGAGGTAAGCGCACATCGCCGGGAAGCGGCGATGCAGCCCCTTGCTCACGAAAAGGATGGCGAGCGCGGCCCAGAGGACTGTTTCGACCGCGTTCATCGCCCACATTGCGTTGTTCATAAGCATAGAGGCTATTCTGCGATAGCTCGAGCGCTCACAGAATAGCCCCTCTATGCCTTATGGTTCAAACACAAAAGGGTAACGCGCTTCTGGCACTTTCGTGCTACACGGTACCCTGACCGGAAGCCTCAACTACCGGGCCGGACTGACGGGCGCGAAACATGTCCTATTAAACCCGCACGGAGGAGGTATCGGAACCTGAGGTTGCGGATCCGGGTCGGCGACGAGAATCGAACGGTGCATGGCGGTGGTTCTGCCGGCGGATGGAGAAATCGACGCAGAAACAAGGCCAGAAACAGCGACGAACAGGGCAAACATGCGAATAGCGGTTTTCATCTTTGGTAACCTCGCGAAGTGGATGTGGAGAGGAAATTTTCTCTCATTTAGGGCCAACCGTACGCTTGTAAACGCATACAAGTCTAATATTCTCAATAAGATAGATAGTAACAGTGAATATTTATTACTAACGTCACCAAAATGGCTTAATTTTGCAACTTTAGTAACCACTTTGGGCCCGGCGACCCGCTCCGGCAGCATCCGGCGCCGCATGATAAAATCAGGCTAGTTGGGCGTGCTTGACGGCCTCTCTTTTCAGGCGATTAACGCGCATCGGCATATGGATGGGCGCTGAGTTGACGATCGGCGAACAGGCGCGCTGTCATCCTGAAGTACCGCTGTCATCCTGAGGCTCCGCTGTCATCCTGAGCGGAGTCCGCCGCAGCGGACGAAGCCGAAGGATCCGCGGTTGTTTTTCTTCAGGGGCAGGACACCAGATCGAGCGTCACACCCCCGCGCCGTAGGCGCAACGGCCGTTAGCCCCGCGCTTCAGCGTGGGGATAGCGGACGGAATCGAATCGGGAGTCCCGTAGGGACGATGGAAGTATTTTCAGGATGACAACAGCAAACCTTGCGAACGGAATAGTATGGCGACTGAAGTTCTGACCGGCACCTCCATCCACGGCGACAACGACAACTACACCGGCGAGAACATCAAGGTCCTTGAAGGCCTGGAGGCCGTTCGCCTCCGTCCCGCCATGTACATCGGCTCGACCGGCGAGATCGGCTTGCATCATCTTGTCTACGAGGTCGTCGACAATTCCGTGGACGAGGCCCTCGCCGGCTACTGCAAAAAGATCGACGTCGTCATTCACGTCGACAACTCGGTCACCGTGGTCGACGACGGCCGCGGCATTCCCGTGGACATGATGGATCTGCCCGGCGGCGAGCAGATGCCCGCCGCGCAGGTCGTTCTCACCAAGCTGCACGCCGGCGGCAAATTCGACGCTTCCACCTACAAAGTCTCCGGCGGCCTGCACGGCGTGGGCGTGAGCGTGGTGAACGCCTTGAGCGAAGAACTCGAAGTCGAAATCTGGCGCCCGGAAAAGCCCGGCGATCCCAGCTTCACCTACGAGCAGAGCTACGCCAAAGGCATTCCGGCATCGAAGCTGCAAAAGACCGGCACCAGCAAGCGCCGCGGCACCAAGGTCCATTTCCTGCCCGACCGGACCATCTTCACCGCCACCGAGTTCAATTACGACACACTGGCGCAGCGGCTACGCGAGATGGCCTTCCTGAACAAGGGCCTGGAAATCACGCTCACCGACGAGCGCACCGCCGACGCCAAGACCGGCGAAGCGCGCCGCGCCGAGTTCCGCTACGCCGGCGGCATCGCCGAATTCGTCAGGCACCTGAATCGCGGCAAAACGGTGCTGCACGACAAGCCCATCGTCATGGAGGCCCTGCGCGACGGCGTCGAAATCGACATCGCGCTACAGTACAACGACAGCTACTCCGAAACCGTCTTCAGCTTCGCCAACAACATCAACACCGTGGACGGCGGCACGCATCTCTCCGGCTTCCGCGCGGCGCTCACCCGCACCATCAACTTCATCGGCCAGCAAATGGGCCTGTTCAAGGACATGAAGGAGTCGCTCAGCGGCGACGACGTGCGCGAGGGCCTGGTGGCCGTGGTCAGCGTCAAGCTGCCGCAGCCGCAGTTCGAAGGCCAGACCAAGGGCAAGCTGAACTCCGACATCGCAGGCACGGTGCAGGCCTTCGTCAACGAGCGCCTGGGCATGTATCTCGAGCAGAATCCTCCCGTCGCCCGCCGCGTCATCAACAAGGCCATCGAGGCGGCGCGCGCCCGCGAAGCGGCCCGCAAGGCCCGCGACCTGACGCGCCGCAAAGGCGCGCTCGACGGCGGCGGGCTTCCCGGCAAGCTGGCCGATTGCAGCGAGCGCAGCCCCGAACGCTGCGAGCTCTATCTGGTGGAAGGCGAGAGCGCCGGCGGCACCGCCAAGCAGGGCCGCGATCGCCGCTTCCAGGCCATTCTTCCGCTCCGGGGCAAGATCCTGAACGTGGAGAAGGCGCGCTACGACAAGATGCTCGGCCACGAGGAAATCCGCGCCATGATCACCGCGCTCGGCTGCGGCATCGGCAAGGAGGACTTTGACTCGAGCAAGCTGCGCTACGGCAAGATCATCCTGATGACCGACGCCGACGTGGACGGCTCCCACATCCGCACTCTGCTGCTCACCTTCTTCTTCCGCCATATGACCGAGCTCATCAAGCGCGATCATGTGTTCATCGCGCAGCCTCCGCTTTACAAAATCAAGAAGGGCCGCTTCGAGCAGTACATCAAAGACGACCGCGAGTTTATGAAGGTGATGGTGAACCGCGCCGCCGAAGGCATGGTGGTCCGTCACGGCGAGTCCGCCGGCCGCATCGAGGGCGCCGACCTGACCCGATTCATGGCAACGCTGAATGAGTATCTCGGCTTTGTCGAGAAGGTTGACAAGCGCATCCGCAACGAAAAACTCACCGAGATGCTGGCCCGCGCGGAATTGACCCATCGCGCCGACTTTGCCTCGAAGAACGGCGGCGATGTGCCGGAGAAGCTCGCCGCTCTTCATGCGCAGCTCGTAGAGCTCGCCGATGAGTTCCAGTTCAAGGTGGCCAAGCCCGTGGAAGACGAGGAGCACCACACCTGGTCCATCAGCTTTAAAGATGCGCAAGGCCAGGAGCGGTACATCGACTGGACGCTTGCTTCCAGCCCCGAGTTCCGCCAGATGATGTCGAAATATTCGCTCATCAAGGAGTTTCTCGAACCGCCGTTCCTTGTGGAGTATGCCGCCAAAGCCGCTGCCGCCTCCGCCGCGGACGAAGAGGAGCCGGATGCCGAAGGCGCACCCTCGCCCGGCAGTGTCGAGACCCGCGCGGAGGCCAAGTCGTCCGGCCGCGGCACGCGCGCGCTTCGCGAGCCGGTCGAGAAGCAGACCGCCCGCGAACTCTTCGCGTACATCGTCGAGCAGGGCAAAAAGGACTACCAGGTGCAGCGTTACAAGGGACTGGGCGAGATGACCGCCACGCAGCTTTGGGAAACCACCATGGACCCGGAGCGCCGCACCCTGCTCGTCGTCAAGCTAGAGGACATCGCCGAAACCGAGACCATCTTCACCACGCTGATGGGCGAGGACGTCGAATCCCGCCGCAAATTTATTGAAGATAACGCTCTCGACGTGAAGAACCTCGACATCTGATCGCAGTTTCCGTAGCCGCCGCAACCGAATTGAGCTACGAACCGAGAACTGAACCCGGTCCCTTGTTTGGTTGTATCTTTCAGCGGCCCTAGCCGGCAAAGGCGCTGTGGAATTTTGGGGTCCTCGTTCGTTATCATCTTGCCAGCGCCCGCAAACGGTAAAAACACGCCGGCAACGAAGACGCGCTGCGCAAAGTTTTTGAGGTTTCGAAATGAAACCAACGATCGGATTTATCGGACTCGGAATCATGGGCCGGCATATGGCCGAAAACCTGATCGAGGCCGGCTATTCCCTCACCGTATTCGATGTCGCCGCTGCCGCGATAGTACCGCTGGCCGAGCGCGGCGCCGCTCCAGCCGAAAGCTGCGCCGATGTTGCCCGCGCGTCGGATGTGGTCATCGCCATGGTCACGACCTCTGAAGCCGCCGAAGAGGTTGCCCTGGGTAGCCGCGGCGTCATTGCCGGCGCCCACGATGGCCTGGTGTTCATTGACATGAGCAGCTGCGCGCCGGCGACTGCGACCAAGATCGCCGCTCAACTCGCCAAAGCCGGAGTTGGCTGCCTGGACGCTCCTGTGAGCGGCGGCGAGTTGGGAGCCCAACAGGCTACTCTGTCCATTATGGTTGGAGGTCCGGAGGAAGTCCTGAATCAGGTCCGGCCTGTCCTCCAGGCGATGGGCAAAACCATCAACCTCTGTGGCCCGCACGGCGCAGGCCAGATCGTGAAAGCCTGCAATCAAATCCAGGTCGCGCTGAGTTTAGTAGGCCTGGCTGAAGCTCTTGTGTTGGGCGCCAAAGCCGGCGTGGACCCGGCGATCATCCTCAAGGTCCTCAGCGGCGGCTATGCCCAAACCCGCGTCATGGATGTGCGCGGCCCAAAGATGATTGCCGGAGATTTCAAGCCCGGCGGCACGGTCGCCTTTCAGAACAAGGACCTCGGCATTGCCCTCCAGACCGCCGACAAACTGAATGTCCCGTTGCCGGGAGCCGCCTTGGCCCACCAGCTCTACAGCGCTCTTCTGGCGGCCGGCCGCGGCGGCCTCGACCCATCCGCCGTGATCACCGTCATTGAAGACCTGGCGGGCGTGAAGGCAAGGACGAAGACGCCACCGTCTGCTTAAGCGTCTTGTCATTCGGAACCCGAGATAGAAACTCGAAAGCTGAGAGAGGGAAATACTCAAGATGAAAGCCCCGCCGATAACGAGGAAGGAATTCGACGAGCTGTTCAAAGCAGTAAACAACCGCGGCAGATGGGGAGAGAAGGACGAACTCGGCACGCTCAATTACATAACCCCGGATAAAATCGCGGCGGCGGCCAGGCTCATCCAGGTGGGCCGCACCGTTTCCCTCGCCATACCGATCAACACCGCGGCCGGGCCCGACAATCCCCGGCCTGCCGTCCGCCATCTGATCCGTAACCATGACGTGATAAGGCCGGAGGGCGAGCCGCGCTTCGCCCTGGACTATTTGGCCACCGAATTTCACGGCGATTGCCTGACGCACCTCGACGCGCTCTGCCATGTAAGCTACATGGGCCTTCTCTACAACGGTAAGCCCACGAGCCTCGTTACCTCCGAAGGGCCTCTGGCAATGGACGTAACGGCCTACGTCCGCGGCATCGTGGGGCGCGGCGTATTGCTTGATATACCGAGGCTGCGCGGCGAGAAATGGCTTGAGTTGGGTGAAGCCGTGACCACCGGCGAGCTGGAGGCGGCGGAAAAGGCCGAGGGGGTGCGCCTCGGAGAAGGCGACATACTGCTCTTCCGCACCGGGCACCACCGGCGCAGGCTGGAGCTCGGCCCGTGGAACTGCGGCTACTCGGGCCAGGGCCGCGCCGGCTTGCACGCGTCCACGGTGTTATGGATGCACGAAAGAAAGATAGCCGCCTTCCTGCCCGACGGCGACGGCGAAACCGTGCCCTGCAACGTCGAGGGGGTCGCCAGCCCGCTGCACGCGCTCCAGTTGGCCGCTATGGGCATGGCTTGCGCCGACAGCCTTCAGCTTGAGGACCTGGCAAAGACATGCGAAGAGGAAAGACGCTGGGAATTCATGGTGTGCGCCGCGCCCCTGTGCCTGCCGAAGGGCACCGGCTCTCTCTTCAATCCGATTGCGCTGTTTTAGCCGATTTCACAACAGCGCCGACCGCTGTTCCGCTTCCTCCTCGGTTTCGGCACGCTCCTCAATTTCGTTACCCGCCGTGGTTGCCCAGCCCTTGTGGCCGGTCAATCTCATCGCGATCAGCACCAGGATGCCCAGCACGAGCCAGATCGCAACCACCCAGGGAGCGTAAGCGACCGGGGGAGCAGGCCACGGGGTGAGCGAGGTGTAAGCCACCACGAAGACCGCCAGCGTTCCCACCAGAGGAAAAACGGCATGAAGCAGGATGTTGAATTCCTCCCGCCGCTGGCGGAAGTAATACAGAAACACGCCCAGATTGGCGGTGCTGAAAATCAGAATCAGGGCAAACGTCAGCACCGTGCCCATAAATACGAATAACTGGTCTGGCCCGATCAACCAGCCCAGCCCCAGCCCTACGACAAACGTGAGCACAATTTGCAGCCAGACTGCATTGGTGGGCGTTTTGAACCGCGGATGCACCTTGGCCAGCACACGCGGCAGCGACCCGGAGCGGGCCATGCCGAACCACACGCGCGTAGCCGAGTTGTTGGCGGCGATCGAAGTGGCGATAATCGAATTCAGCAAGGCCAGCAGCACGATCACCCAGGCGCCGCCCCAGTAACGCCGCGCCAGCACAAAGGTCGGATTTTCCACCGAGTTGATAAGGCCCGGCAGCCTCTCCGTGCCCCAGCCCACCAACAGCCCCCACGAGCCGAATACCAGGCAGACCCCCATGACCAGGATCGAGATCAGGATCGCGCGAGGAAGGTTTTGGCGCGGGTTTTCGCTCTCCTCAGCCAGAGGAGCGCCGCACTCCCAGCCGTTGAACGCAAAGATCGAAAAGATCACCGCCAGGGCCAGGCCATTGCGACTGGCTGCCTTGGCCGGGTTGAAGGGCGAAAAACTGATCCCCCCCGGCCCCGGCATGAAGAATCCCCACAGGCTGAGAACCATCGCGATCGTGACTCCCGCCACCCCTAGCACAACCATGGATTTCGCTGAAACCCGAACTCCTCGGTATGTCACCCACCCAACCAGGCTTCCCGCCGCCAGCAAGAAGGCCCACCAGGGGAAGATCACGCCATAGCCAGCCTTCAAGGCGTGCTCTATCACCGAGCCGAGGTAAGCCAGGATGAAGGCGGCCACTATCGGATCGTACAAGAAATAGAGCCAGGCAGCCAGGAATCCAACCTGCGGATTCACGGTCCGGCTGATGTACGTATAGTAGCCGCCGGCCGAGGGCAGACATCTGGCCAGTTGCATAAGGCAAACGCCCAGCACCAAGACGATAGGGAAGGCGGTGAGATATGCCACAGGTGCGGCCAGACCCGCCTGTGAGGTGGTGAATTGAATGGTGAACAGCAGCGCCGCCGCCGGCGCCATATGGGTTAGGCACTGCATCAACAGCCCCGGAAGCCGCAAGGCGCCGGCGCGCAGTTCCGTCTGTGCCACCATCACCGGCTGTTCCGCACGGGAGCGCTTTCTAGATTCGATCGTTTTCATTTGTGTTGCCGTCTCAGGGTAATCATACAGATGGGAATCTGCTTTTGCGCGCCCCGATCTACCAGTGTCCTGTCCCCAGGATAATTATCGAGTTCTCAGGCATCGGATAAAGTGGGAGGAAGTCCGGTGCGCAAAGGCCGTCCACTGGCTCCGTTATGCATTTCCGGCGAGGATCGAACTCAGCTGGATGCCTGGAGCAAGAGGCCGAAGACGGCCCAGGCGCTGGCCCTGCGTTCGCGCATCGTCCTGCCGGCTGGCGATGGGCTCAGCAACACAGCGATCACTAAACAGCTGCATACCATGCAGCACACCGTGGGCAAGTGGCGGCGGCGCTATAGCAAGTCTGGCTTGGACGATCTGCTAGACGAGCCGCGGCCGGGCGCTTCGCGCAAGCCCGGCGACGCGGATGTGGAGCGGGTGCTGACACTCACCTTGGAATCGACTCCTGAGGATGCCACGCACTGGCCGACACGCTCCATGGCCAAGCGCGTTGGCCTCAGCCGCACGCTTTTGTACAAGAACTTTAGGGAAAGGACACCAGGAGCTGGCCTCACCAGTCCGGTCGGCAGTGTCAGATATGTCCCCGGTCTAAAATGTCAGACATGTGCCCGGCCCGTACCACCATTTGAGGGGGTCCCCCCCTCCCCCGTATGCCAACCCTCCATATTTGATAACAAAGGGTTTACTGGATTGGGTATACCGGTCCATATCTGATTCCAAAGGACTTAACAGTAAACGTATGATTTTACAATGGTTACGCGCATTTTTCTTTCGGGTGGTGTCCGTAAATGGCTGATTGCAAAGGGCCGCATTCATAAAGGCACAAATTCATTGGACTTAGCTGCGTTTTGCTGCAATTCGAAGCGTCCGGCGACAAAGTTTAGCGCAAGGATCGCCCCGGAGCGCGGACTGCCTGGATGAACGCTCATGAGTTGATTATGCGAAAAAGGGCCGAAATGATCGGCAAACCTGGGCAGAAATATATTTCATGTGAAATCAGCGAGATAAGGGCGTTAAGGGCGTCGGCGGGGGTTGACAACAAAATCCGCCCGCACAAACACCAAGGGCGCCCGCAACTGCGGACGCCCTCGTTGTTTCGAGTTGAACTGCGGTTACTTGCTGCCGCCCTGTGCGCCGAGCTTTTCTTCGAGCGCGGCCTGCGCGGCGGCGAGGCGCGCCGTGAGCAGGCGGAAGGGCGAGCAGGAGACGTAGTTGAGATCGATCCTGTGGCAGAACTTGACGGACTCGGGATCGCCGCCATGCTCGCCGCAGATGCCGACCTTGAGGTTTTTCCGCGTGTTGCGTCCCTTGGCCACGGCCATCTTTACTAACTGCCCCACGCCCGTCTGATCGAGGGTGGCGAAGGGATCCTGCTTGAAGATGCCGAGCTTGAGATAGGCGGGCAGGAAGTTGTTGATGTCGTCGCGCGAGATGCCGAAGGTGGTCTGGGTCAGGTCGTTGGTGCCGAACGAGAAGAACTCGGCCTCCTCGGCGATCTGATCGGCGGTCAAAGCGGCGCGAGGAATCTCAATCATGGTGCCCACCTTGTAGTCGACCGTCGCGCCCTTCTCCTTGAAGACTTCTTCGGCAACGCGGCGAACGATGGCCGCCTGGTTGCGCATCTCCTCGATCGACCCGACGAGCGGAATCATGATCTCGGGATGCGGATTGCCTCCCTTGGCCTTGACGCTGACCGCGGCCTCGATGATGGCGCGCGCCTGCATCTCGGTGATCTCAGGGAAGGTGATGCCGAGGCGGCAGCCGCGCAGGCCGAGCATGGGGTTCATCTCATGCAGCTCTTCCACGCGCGCCAGTAGCGTACGCAGTTCCTTGAGCTTGGGGGAGCGAGGCTTGGTGTCTACCAGGTGCTGGATTTCAACCAGCAGGTCCTCGCGCTTGGGCAGGAACTCGTGCAACGGCGGGTCGATGGTACGGATGACCACGGGCAGCGACTCCATGGCCTTGAAGAGGCCGGCGAAATCGGAACGCTGCATGGGCAACAGTTTTTTCAATGCCGCGCGGCGGTCCTTTTCGTTGTCGGCCAGGATCATGGCGCGCATGTGCGGAATGCGGTCTTCGGCAAAGAACATGTGCTCGGTGCGGCAGAGGCCGATGCCCTGGGCGCCAAATGCGCGGGCCTGCCTGGCGTCGCGCGGAATATCGGCATTGGCCCAGACCTGGAGCCTGCGCACCGGATCGACCCAGCTCATGAACTTGACGAGATCGGGATCGTCGGGCTGGGCGTCGAGCGTCTTGAGCTGGCCGGCGATGACGCGGCCGGTGGTGCCGTCGAGCGAGATGTAGTCGCCGTGCTTGAAGGTGCGGCCCTTGACGCGCAGCTCCTTCTTGCCTTCGTCGACGACACAATCGCCTGCGCCGGCCACGCAGCACTTGCCCATGCCGCGGGTGACGACAGCGGCGTGCGAGGTCATACCGCCGCGCGAGGTGAGGATGCCGGTTGCCACTTCCATGCCGGCGATGTCCTCAGGGGTGGTCTCGCCGCGGACCAGGATCACGGACTTCCAGCCTTTCTGGTGCTGCTTCACGGCTTCCTCGGCGGTGAAGACGATCTGGCCGACGGCCGCGCCGGGCGAAGCGGGCAGGCCGGTGGCGAGCACTTCCACCTTCTCGCCCTTTTCCACGAGGCGCGGAACCAGGAAGTCGTAGAGCTGGTTGGGCTCGACGCGGAAGATGGCTTCCTCCTGCGTGATGAGGCCCTCGCGCACCATGTCGATGGCCACGCGGACAGCGGCCAGGCCGGTGCGCTTGCCGTTGCGCGTCTGCAGCATGTAGAGCTTGCCATCCTGGATGGTGAACTCGAAGTCCTGCATGTCGCGGTAGTGCTTTTCCATACGCTTGGTGATGTCCTTGAGCTGGTCGTAGACCTTGGGCATGGCCTTCTGGAGCTCGCTGATGGAAAGCGGAGTGCGCACGCCGCTGACCACGTCCTCGCCCTGCGCGTTCATCAGGTATTCGCCGAAGAACATATGCTCGCCGGTGGCGGGATTGCGCGTGAAGCCGACGCCGGTGCCGGAGTTCTCGCCCAGGTTGCCGAAGACCATGGCCTGCACGTTGACCGCGGTGCCGAGCCAGTCGTCGATGTGGTTGATGCGGCGATAGGTCTTGGCGCGGTCGTTTTCCCAACTGCGGAAGACGGCGTCGCGGGCGGCGACGAGTTGATCGAGCGGGTTCTGCGGGAAGTCCTTGCCGGTTTCTTTTTTGACGAGCTTTTTATATTCGGCGATGATTTTCTGGAGCGCACCGGGCTGGAGCTCGTAGTCGAACTTGACCTTTACGGCGTGCTTGACGCCATCAAAAATGTGCTCGAACTTCTTCTTGGGGATATCGAGGACCACGTCGCCGAACATCTGGATGAGGCGACGATACGAGTCGTAAGCAAAGCGGGGATTGTTGCTGCGCCTGGCGAGCGCTTCGACGGCCTGGTCGTTGAGGCCGAGGTTGAGGATGGTGTCCATCATGCCGGGCATGGAGAACTTGGCGCCGGAACGGACCGAGACGAGCAGCGGATTTTCGCCCGCGCCGAGCTTCTGGCCCTGCAGCTTTTCGAGCCGTTCCAGAGCGGAGTGCATATCGGTATCGATCTGCGGGTTCAGCTTTCCGCGCATGTACTCGCGGCAGGCCTCGGTCTGAATGGTGAATCCGGGAGGAACCGGCAGACCGGCGTTGGTCATCTCAGCCAGGCCGGCGCCTTTGCCGCCCAGCACGTCCTTCATTTTGCCGTTGCCATCGGCTTTGCCGCCGCCGAAGAAATAGACATACTTGGTTGAAGTCGAGCCCGCCTTTTCGGCAGACGCCTGCTCCAGAACGCCCTGCGTCATGGGTAAAGCCTCCATCTTGGGATTCCGCAATGCTTGTCCACATGAAAGGGTAACGGAACGGAGGCCCGGCACGCCAATGGCGCCCTTAACAGAGGCTGAACTTGAAAGTTACCCGGATCTGCGACGGCTTTTCGCGGCGTTGATCAGTCGTATCTACGAATATCGTCTGAGGGTTAGGATTGCCTGTGCTATGGGTCACACGGGTGGAGAAAGATGAGCCGCCACTCCTGATTCGGGAGAAGCAGTACCGTATTCCGAAACGCCATGCGGCGTACGCACAGCGCTCCTGTCATCCGTAAATGCTTCTTTCGTCAAGCGTTGCGGCCGGATCGCGCCGGAATCGCACCCAAGGCGGAATCGGTCCTGCCGAGCGGAGTTTTCATTGTGGATTCGGATGATGTTGTCGCGCACTTCAACCGTCGCGCCGGGATTCATCTGCCGGGTCAACTCTTTGACCGCATCGAGCGCGGGGTAGTACCGGCTCGTACCGAAGCAGTGCGCATCGTCGATCAGAGACACGTGCTGGTGCGGCTTATGACTGAAGATCGCCCGCAACTCATCCATGATCGGCGTTTTGCCGGAGTGGCCGTCCAGCCAGAACAGGCAGGGATCCGCGATGGATTTGAGCAGCCTGGGCAGCTCCACCGCGCTGTCTCCGTGAATGACGTGAACATTCTTGTGACCGGCGAAGTTCTTTACCGCCTGGCTGTAGTTCGTGTCATCCAGCTCGATCGTATAAACCTCGCGAAACTGCTTCCGCACGGCGTTAATCATCTGCCCATATTGCGTGCCCGTCTCGATCAGCACCGGAAGGTGGAACCGCTCTGCATACTCCCGCACCACTGCTCGCTTGACCAGATGCGGGATCCGTCTAGGCGGCGAACCTTTCAGCCTCCACATCAAAAAATCGGGACCCGCCGAAAGTCTTTTGTAATAGAAAATCAGCCGCGTGCGATACACGAAACCCTGCGACATTGCTTCCCCTTACATCGCCGCTCTAATTTGGAATGTGCGGAGATTCAGCCTGATTCTATCGCACGCGGGAAAGTTCATGACAGGCCCTAAGCCGCGCTTTTAATCAACTGAGCCTGCCGCATCGGTCTCTCGTCTTCGTGCCGCGCCAACAGAATCTCGTCCAGCCCTACCACTCGAAGAATCTCCCGCACATGGCGGCCAGGGCGCGAAACAGTAAGGCT
>JBEKXX010000067.1:0-17478 GCA_049511595.1 Occallatibacter sp.
TACGTTCACGTGCGGCTTGCTGCGATCAAACTTTTCCTTCGCCATAAAGCCTCAAGTTCCTTTCCTCGCTGCTGCTGCCCGTTGCTCCTCGGAGCGCCCGCCAATGCGGGCTCCAGCCCCAATACCTTAAAACAGCCGCTAGCTTCTAGCTGCTAGCCTCTAGCTTCGTCGCCGCTCTAGCCCGCCGTTTCGGCTCGTTCCGCCACCGCGAAAGCTAGAAGCTAGTGGCTAGAAGCTAGTAGCTCGTCCTTTTCACTTCCCCTGCGCACGACCGATAATTTCGTCGGCAATCATGCGCGGCGCCTCTTCGTAGCGCGCGAACTGCATGGAATACGACGCGCGCCCCTGCGTGGACGAGCGAATATCGTTCACGTAGCCGAACATTTCCTTGAGCGGCACCATCGCCCGGATCACCTGCGAACCGGCGGCGTGTTCCATGCCCTCGATTCGCCCGCGGCGCGAGTTGATGTCGCCGATAATCACGCCCATGAACTCCTCGGGCACCGTCACTTCCACGGCCATCACCGGCTCCAGCAGCACCGGCAACGCTTTCCTCGCCGCCTCTTTGAACGCGATCGAGCCGGCGAACTTGAAGGCCATCTCGTTCGAGTCCACTTCGTGGTAGCTGCCGTCGAAGAGCGTCACTTTCACGTCCACCATGGGATAGCCGGCCAGAATGCCCAGCTCCATCGCGCCCCGCACGCCCTGGTCGATGGGCTTGATGTATTCCTTGGGAACGACGCCGCCCTTGATCTCGTTGATGAACTCGTAGCCCGCGCCCGCCTCGTTCGGCTCCACGCGCAGCTTGCAATGGCCGTAGTTGCCCGAGCCGCCGGTCTGCCGGATGTACTTGCCTTCGGCCTCGGCCTTTTTGCGGATGGTCTCGCGGAACGCCACCTTGGGCTCGCCCACGTTGGCCTCCACCTTGTGCTCGCGCCTCATCCGGTCCACAAGAATCTCGAGGTGCAGCTCGCCCATGCCGCTGATGATGGTCTGGCCGCTATCTTCGTCGGTGCGCACCTTGAAGGTGGGGTCCTCATCGGCCAGCCGCGACAGCGCCACGGCCATCTTCTCCTGATCGGCCTTGGTCTTGGGCTCGATGGCCACCGAAATCACGGTGTCGGGGAAGGTGATCGCTCCCAGCGCGATGGCATGATGAGGATCGCAGAGCGTGTCGCCGGTCTTCAGATCTTTGACGCCCAGGCAGGCGCAGATGTCGCCGGCCAGAATCTCGGTCACGTCCTCGCGCTTGTTGGCGTGCATCTTCACCAGCCGCCCGATGCGGTCGGTCTTGCCGGTGCGCGGATTCTCGACCGTGTCGCCCGTCTTCAGCGAGCCGGAGTAGACGCGCACGAAACACAGCTTGCCGTAAGGATCGTTGATGATCTTGAAGGCCAGAGCCGAAAGCGGCTCGTCGTCGTCGGGCTTGCGCTTTTCGATCTTGGAGCGACGGGAGGGATCGACGCCCTCAACGGGAGGCTTGTCGAGCGGGCTGGGCAGGTAATCGACGACGGCGTCGAGCAGCGTCTGCACGCCCTTGTTCTTGAAGGCGCTGCCGCAAATCACCGGGAAGACCTTCAGATCGATGGTGGCCTGGCGAATGCCGGTCTTCAACTCTTCGACCGTCGGCGTTTCGCCCTCGAGGAACTTTTCCAGCAGAACATCATCGGTCTCGGCGATGACCTCGATCAGTTGCATTCGGAAGGCCTCGGCCTTCTTCTGCAGCTCTGCGGGAATCGGCTCGACCGTATACTCGGCGCCCAGCGTCTCATCCTGCCAGACGATCGCCTTCATCTCGATCAGGTCCACGACGCCTTTGAAGTTGGCCTCGGCGCCGACGGGAATCTGCAGCGCCACCGGCCGCGCGCCCAGGCGCTTGCGGATGGTCTCGAGCACATGCTCGAAGTCCGCGCCGTTCTTGTCCATTTTGTTGACAAAGCAGATCCGGGGAACTTTGTACTTGTCGCCCTGCCGCCACACGGTCTCGGTCTGCGGCTGCACTCCGGAGACGGAGTCAAACAGAGCCACTGCGCCGTCAAGCACGCGCAGGCTGCGCTCGACTTCCGCCGTAAAGTCCACGTGGCCGGGTGTATCGATAATATTGATGCGGAAGTCGTTCCATAAGCAGGTCGTTGCCGCCGAGGTGATCGTGATGCCGCGCTCCTGCTCCTGCTCCATGTAGTCCATGGTCGCCGTGCCCTCATGCACCTCTCCCAGCCGGTGCGTGATGCCGGTATAGAAGAGGATGCGTTCTGTCGCTGTCGTCTTTCCGGCGTCGATGTGCGCCATGATCCCGATGTTCCGGCAGCGATTTAGCGGTACGGTGCGAGCCACGATTCCAATTCCTTGCGGGATGTCTTCCCCCGCGGTTACAACTAGCTGCCAGCTACTAGCTTCTAGCCTCTAGCTCCTTTGGTTCCGGAACCACCTTCTTATGGGCGGCTCCAACGCTTAACCCATCGCCGATCAGCTAAAAGCTAGAAGCTAGTAGCTAGCGGCTGTTTTTCTACCAGCGATAGTGCGCAAAGGCCTTGTTCGCCTCGGCCATGCGGTGCACGTCTTCCTTCTTCTTCATGGCCGCGCCGCGCCCGTTGGCCGCATCCAGCAGCTCGTTCGAGAGCTTGTCGGTCATGCCCTTCTCGCCGCGGCTTCGCCCGTAGGTGATCAGCCAGCGGATGGCCAGCGAAGTGCGCCGGTCGGCATTGACCTCGATGGGCACCTGGTAGTTGGCGCCGCCCACGCGCCGCGTCTTCACCTCGAGCAGCGGCTTGCAGTTCTCCACCGCCTTCTTGAAGAGCTTCAGCGCGTCATCGCCGCCGCCCTTCTCCTCCAGGTTCTTCATCGCCTGGTAGAAGATGGACTGCGCGGTCGACTTCTTGCCGCCCCACATCATCGAGTTCACAAACTTGGTCACCAGCGTCGATCCGTATACCGGATCCGGCGCCACTTCCCGCTTCGCAATGTGCCCTTTTCTCGGCATAAATCCTCAAAAAAACAGCTACTAGCTTTTAGCCACTAGCTTCTAGCTCCTTCTCCCCAGATTCTGCCGCGGTGGCCGACCTCACCACCAAACAAGCTAGAAGCTGGGAGCTAGAAGCTGCTTTTCACTTCTTCGCGCCGCCTTTGGCGCGCTTGGCTCCGTACTTCGACCGGCTCTGGTTGCGGGCCGTCACGCCCACCGAATCCAGCGTTCCGCGGATCACGTGATACCGCACGCCCGGCAAATCCTTCACGCGGCCCCCGCGGATGAGCACGATCGAGTGCTCCTGCAGGTTGTGGCCGATGCCGGGAATGTAGGTCGTCACCTCGATCCCGTTGGTCAGCCGCACGCGAGCCACCTTACGCAGGGCCGAGTTCGGCTTCTTGGGCGTTTGCGTATACACCCGCGTGCACACGCCGCGCCGCTGCGGCGAGGACTGCAATGCAGGCGACGCCGTCTTGTAACGCGGGGCCGTGCGCCCCTTGCGAACCAGTTGATTAAATGTCGGCAAACCGAAACTCCTTACCGTTAAAAACCCGGCACATTCTGCTCCACAGCCGCACAAACCCTTTTGGGCCGTTCCGGGCCTGTGCGGCACTCCAGGCCGCGCAAACACAGAGAAGCCCTATGTTTACTGCTTCGCGTCTGTCTTCGTTCCACTCTCAGACGAGAACCGGGACGGTGATCGGTCGTCCGCCCAGAAAACTTATCCCTGGGCGGAGCCAACTCCGTTTCCCGCTTCCGGCCCGCATAGCCCCTCCAAGGTGGGGAACGCGCGAGCGCCGATGCGAGTGTTCCCTGCCCTCCGCAAGAAGAGAGCCATTCCGGGAACTTGTCTGGCCGGCTAACTGCATTCGGCCTTGGAAATCTCCCCGTCTAGTACTGCCTGCTCAGGGAATTTCCCTACTCCGCCCGCGTGTACACACACCACTGGCGATGTTCTTGCGAACCTTTCAAAGATACCAAGAAAAACCCACTGAGTCAACGCTCGAATGCGGGCTGGGAGGGAGTTGGGGAAACGGACTGCCCAAGCGCTGCCGGACCAGAACCGGCTGCTTCGTGAACAATTTGGCCATCCCGCATGTGCAGGATGCGCCCTGCGATGGCCGCCGCCTCGGGATTGTGCGTGATCATCAGCGTGGTCTGGCCCAGCTCCCGGTTCGAGCGCAACAGCATGTGCAGCACGGCGTCGGAGCTCTTCGTGTCGAGGTTGCCCGTTGGCTCATCGGCCAGCACAATGGCCGGCCGCGTGATCAGCGCCCGCGCGATCGCCACCCGCTGCTGCTCGCCGCCGCTCAGCTCCGCCGGACGGTGGTCGAGCCTTCCCTTGATCGCCAGCATTTCGCTCAGGTGGTCCAGATACTGCCGGTCCATCGGCACTCCATTGGGACCCGAGGCGCGCCCGCTCACCGTGTAGGCGATCTCGATATTTCCCATGGCCGAAAGCGTGGGCAGCAGGTTGAACTTCTGGAAAACAAAGCCGATACGGTGTTTGCGCAGCTTTGTCCGCTCGTGGTCCTTCAACGCGGCAAAATCCACTCCGTCGATCACCACGCGCCCCTCGGTCGCTCTCGTAAGCCCGCCCAACAAATAAAAGAGCGTCGACTTGCCCGAGCCCGACGGACCCACAATGGCCACAAACTCGCCCGGCTCGACGGCCAGCGAAACCCCGCGCACCGCAGCCACCTGGATGCGGCCCGCCGAGTAAACCTTGGTCAGATTTTCGGTAAGAATGATATGTTTTGAGGGCTCTGAAGTCACGACTGTCATTGTAAATGCGGCCCCTTGCCTGGCTTCTGCGCAAAACCGCCGAGTTCTTTTCTTGCAGCCGCAATCGCCGCCGTCAGGCTCTAAAATAGTTCTGCATCGACCTCCGACCCAGGATTCCCCGTCAATGACAGCAAAATTGAAATCTTCCCTCGCCACTTCTCTCGAAGCCGCCGCTGCAAAGGCCGGCCTGGTTCTCGTCTCCGCCACCCAGGGCGCCGACCTTCACGGCCGTCCCACCGCCGTCTTCGAACTCGGCCTGCCCGGCAAAGACGCCGCCGGCCGCTCGCTCAAGCTTGAGTTGACTGACGCCTTCAACTTTGACAAGCCACATCTGCTTCCCGAAATGACCGCCCATCTGGCTGCCGAAGCCAAGCGCCTCCGCAACCCTCGTCCCGATTGCTACGTCACTCTCGGCGGCCTTCCCCTGGCCTTCGGGCAATTCGAGTGGCCCTTTCACCGCTCCACCTCGGGCGCCGACACTTATATCGTCCATGGCGAAATCCACCTGGCCGACGGCGGCGCGCACAACCTCCACGCCAAAATCTCCGCCTCCGTCACGCTCACCTTTGCCGAGATCGTCCCTGCGATGGAGCAGCCCTACGCGGAGACCTTCGTCTACAACGCCGTCCGCAAGACGGTCGATATGGGCCAACTCGAGTTCGTCAAATCCGGCAACCGCCAGCCTGTGCCCGTCACCACGCGCTACTACAGCCGATGGCAAAAGAAGTTCATCTTCACCGAGACCGACGATACCGAGCGGCTCCGCTACCTGTTGAGTAAGGTCTACTGGCTCTCCGGAGTGCTCGGCGAAGGCAAACCGGTATGGATCGCCGATCCGCGCGACGCGCAGTACCTGAACACCACTGAGGCCGACCTGCTGCGCATGGCGGGTGATGAAGCCGGTGAGGGACTCATGACCCTCGACAGCGAATTTGCCGCCGCCACTCCCGCGCTCATGGCCCGCGCCGCCGATTACCAGGCCATGCTCGAAGCCGCGCTGGACTTCACCAAGCCGAAGTTCAACGAGTCCATGCGCTCCGGCCACGGGAATATGTAAGCAGCCGCACGAACCACTGCGCAATCCGTGCGCCCCGGCAAGCAGTCGCTCCAGGTTTGGCGCAGTCGCATCGTGCCTAACCTGGGAGATTGCTATTTACGGCTGGTTGTCCCAGCCAAGCCAAGGGCAGGTTGCGAGCTGGCAACCATCCAAGACGAGTCGAGTCATTTACAAAATAGAGAAAGGATCTGTTCGATTTCGAACAGGGCCTTTCAGATTCGAACACCTCAGTCCCATTCACATAAGCAAATTCGAGTTGTTTTCATGGGGTTAACGCGTATAGCTTTGGCAATAGAATTGCTTTTCCAGGGCAGAATACATATTTGAAAAGAGCACCCGGTGAACATCTTGTTACGAGATTTGCGACAGGCCTTGCGTCATCTCTACAAGAGCCCTGGATTCACAGCCGTCGCTGTGTTGACCCTTGCGCTCGGCATAGGCGCGACAAGCACCATGTTCAGCGTCGCCAACTCCTTACTTTTGAATCCTTATCCCTTTCCGGATTCGAACCGGCTTGTCTTCGTCGATGCTCGTCACGCAAGCGGGCAGAACGGTTCTACGGGTTATCTAGATTTTCTCGATTGGCAGGAGCAGAACAAAGTCTTCGAGGAGATGGCGATCGCGCCCTGGAACGGGAAATATACGTTGACCGGCCAAGGAGAGCCGCAATCCGTTATCGGCGAACGTACAACTGCTGGTTTTCTGCGTGTCCTGCGCGTCCAGCCCGTATTGGGTCGATTCTTTACTGCTGATGAAGACAAACCCGATGCGGCTCGCGTGGCAGTGCTGACTTACGCTTCATGGCAAAGGCTCTTTGCAAAGAGTCCGGACGTTCTTGGACGCGCCATGACGCTGGACGGCCAGACGTTCACCATCATTGGTGTTATGCCCAGACGCTTTGCGCTGCCCGGCATCCCAACTTGTGACTTTTTCACGCCGCTGCGCGAAGCCCCTGCGAGCGGCCGCTTGCAGCATCAATACGGGGTGCTGGCCAGGTTGAAACCTGGGGTCACGATACAGCAGGCGCAAGCCGACATGACCGCTATTGCGCGCCGTCTCGAACAGGAATATCCGGCGACCAACACGGGGTGGGGAGTGACGGTAACACCCATTCGCAACGCAATCGCCGAGGAGGCCGGGAAGCCGTTGCTTGTGTTGTTTTCAGCGGTTGCCTTCGTCCTGTTGCTCGCGTGTCTGAATTTAGCCGGTCTGTCGCTGGCGCGGGCGTCGGGCAGCGCAAGAGAGATCGCAATTCGCATTTCGCTAGGCGCAACCCGGAGGCGGGTTATGCGCCAAATGTTGACCGAGAGCGCGCTGCTCGGGGTCATTGGCGGAGGCGCAGGACTTCTCGTTGCGTCGGGGCTCATGAATCTTTTGCGAACGTTCGCTCCGAAGGAATTCGCCCTGGATGCGACACTACGCATCGATCCAGCCATGCTCGCCTTTACCTCAGTCGTTTCAGTGTTGACGGGAATCACCTTTGGAATGGTCCCGGCATGGTACGGCACAAAAGTCGACTTGAATTCAGCAGTCAAGGGGGGAACCGCAAACTGGAGTAGTGTGCGCTTGCGGGGCCGGCTGCTTTCCGGTCTGGTTATCGGCCAGGTTGCTTTTTCGGTTGTTCTACTCGTCGGCGCCGGGCTGCTATTGAAGGACCTGATGGTCATCCTCCATATGGATACCGGCCTCAACGCCGAGCACTTATTGACGTTTGCGCTTGATCTTCCCTATCAGAGATATTCTTCCTCGCAACAGACCACCGCCTTCTATACGGAGCTTCTCGCTGACCTGAGAGCCAAGCCAGGAATTGTGGCTGCCGCCGCCGTAGCAACACTGCCAATGACGGGCAGCTACAGCGGTGGCCCTTTTGAGATCGAGGGGCGCGTAAAGCCGTCGGATTGGATGCAGATGAAAGCGCAGTTCAATATCTCGACGCCGGATTACTTTAGGGCTATGGGAATTCCGCTGATCCGGGGACGCGACTTTGACGAACACGACACCCCTGTCGGCTTACCGGTGACCATCGTTAACGATACATTTGCGCGACAGTTTTTCCCCGGTGAAGACCCACTGGGGCGGAAGATCAAGTATCAAGCTAAGTGGCAAACGATTATTGGAGTCGTTGGATCGGTCAAGCACCAGCAGCCGATGAAGAAGCCCGTGCCAATGATCTATTTTCCTTATGCACAGTTGCCGGGTCACTCGATGTGGGTCACGGTGCGCTCCACCGGCGATCCCGCAGCGCTTGCAGGAACCATGCGCAGCGCCGTCCAGTCCATCGACTCCAGCTTGCCGGTCCTGAAGTTGCGAACCATGCAGCAAGTGGTGGACGATTCCGTAGCGGAGCCGCGTTTGATCAGTTCCTTGCTGGGCGGCTTCGCAGGCTTTGCACTTGCGCTGGCTGGCATCGGGATTTATGGACTTGTGGCATATTCTGTTACACAACGCATGCATGAGATGGGCGTCAGAATTGCGCTCGGCGCATCCTCCGGAGACGTGCTGCGGCTTGTTTTGCGCAAAGGAGTGCTGCTGGCGGGCACGGGAGTCGTTTTAGGAATACCTTGCGCACTGGCGGTATCGCGCGCAATTGGATCGATGCTCTACGGCATCAGTTCGCACGACTTCATGGTATTCGCAGGAGTCCCGGCAGTTCTGTTTGCGGTAGCGATTGCCGCGAGCTACGCTCCGGCCCATCGCGCGGCGACTGTGCAACCTACAGTAGCGCTCAGATACGAATAGACCCGGCGGAAACCGAGCAACTGCTCCCCATCGGTGCTTCCCGCTTACAGCCCCGCCCCGCACCCCGAGCAGAACCGCGCCCCCGCCACATTCGCCCGCTGGCAGCGCGGACAGGCTGTGAATGTGCCGGGCTGCCCCGCGCCCGCCGCCGGCATGTTCACCGTTACCGCCTGGCCCCACGCAGGAACCGGAATCCCCAGCGTCGCCGCGATCCCCGCCGCTTGAATGGCGTTGAACTCCCGCACCCGGCCGGGCATGAAGAAGCACTCGATGAAGCCGAGGAGCGAGGGAATGCCGCTCCAGAAGAAGACGCAGTAGAGAATCCCCAGCCCCGTGCGGCGCAGGTAAAAGTGGTGCGCGCCGAACGCTCCCAGGAACAGCGCCAGCAGAATGCCTACCACCTCGTCGCGGCGCATCGCTTCGTATTGCTGGTAGAAGATGGCTTGCGGATTTGGATACGCGTACGTGCTCATCGTCTTGGATCTCCTTGCCCTCGTTCGTACAAGAATACGCGAGCGGCAGAGGGATGGTTCCCTCGGTGCCCGTTGGCGTGCCCTGCCCCGTGGTCCCCACTGACAGGTCCTCGTCCGTGGGGTGGACCCTCGCGGCGTTCCGCCGAGGTGGAAGCGGCCGCGAAGTACGCAACCGGACCTTAACCCAGCCGCCCTCTCGCTTGCGGCGCTTCGGCTGCTCCGGCCGCGCCTCGCTGGTTTATCCTTGCCTCGATGCGCAAGACCCTTTCAGTAGCCATGATTGCCATGAACGAGGAGGCCAACCTTCCCCGCACCCTGGAGAGCGTTCGTTGGGCCGACGAAATCGTGGTCGTAGACTCGGGCTCCAAGGACCGTACCATCGAGATTGCCCAATCCTTCGGCGCCAAAACCTTCTTTCACGCCATCGCCGGCCACGGCGCACAGAAGAATGTCGCCCTCGATCTCTGCACCTCCGACTGGATCCTGCTTCTCGACGCCGATGAGGTGCTCAGCCCCGGCTTGCAGGACGAAATCCGCCGGCTCCTGGCCTGTGAAGACGGGCGCGAACCCCAATACGGCGCCTACTGGATTCCCCGCCTGAACCTGATCTTCGGCCGCTGGATGCGCCACGGAGGCTTCTATCCCGACCGCAAGCTGCGCCTCTTCCGGCGCGGGGCGGCGCGGCTCAGCGAGGAAGCCAGTCCGCACTCGACGCCGCAGTTTGAGGGCCCCCGCGGCAAGCTCAAGCACGACATGCTCCACTACGCCTACCCGGATCTGGACCGCTATTTGGAGCACATGAACCGCTACAGCTCCGAGATCGCCCGGCTGCTGCACCATAAGGGCCGCGACAGCAAGTCGCTGCCCGCGTTCCTTTGGAACGCGGTCCTGAATCCGGCCGCGACCTTCGTCTACAACTACTTTTTCCGCTTGGGTTTTCTGGATGGACGCGAGGGCCTGCTGCTGCACCTCAACCACTCGGCCTACATTCACTGGAAGTACGCAAAGGCCTGGCACGCCGCCCGCGGTGCTCGTCCGGCACAGCCCTGACGCCCTCGCGCCGCGCCGCGCTTCAATAATGATGCCGGCCGTGCCCCGCCACAAACGCAATCATCCGCAGCAGCAGCAAAAGCACCACCAGCGCCACTCCGGCCGCCACAAGCAGGCTGCCTTTGTGCGCTTTCGTATTTCGGTTCTTTGCTCCGCGCTTCATGCTGAAAGTCGAACCCCATCATACCGCGCCCGCCGTCACACCATCCCTCACGTCCCGCGCCCCTACCTCGCCGCCACGGCCATCCGTTATTCTTCTTGCTAAGCGAGGTGCGATCCATGCCCATTGCCATGCTGTCCGGCGCAAGAAACAAGAAGATACTGGTCGCCCTCGAGGGCAACTGGCAAGCCGAGATGGAGGGCTACCACACCTACACCACCCTTGCCGACCGCGACGCCGATCCGATGCGCGCCCAGATTCTCCGCCACCTGGCCCAGGCCGAGATCGAGCACGCTGCTTTATGGGCCGAGCGCATCAAGGAGCTCGGCGGACCCCAGCCCGTCTACTCCGGCGGTCCCGGCGGCCAGGCCGACTCCCTCGCCAACCGCGCCGGCGGCCTGCGCATGGCCCTGCGCCGCCTGGAAATCGAGGAGAGCCGCGACATCGCCCGTTACGGCGAGCAGCTCAAGGCTCTCGGCGACGAGGGCTCCGTCGCCATCCTCGAGCACGTCATCCAGGACGAAAAGGACCACTACCGCGAGCTGGGCTCGCTCATCCGCGGCCACTACCAGGCCCCCGCCGGCGCACCTAAAATCGACGCCAAAGCCGTGCTCGAAGAGATGCTGGCCAAGCGCAATCAAGGCCGCAAGCAGCCTGGCGCGTGGATCGGCGACGCCATCTACGGCGTCAACGACGGCCTGGGCGCCATCTTCGGCATCGTCTCCGGCGTCTCCGGCGCCACCCTTGGCGACCCGGCCCAGACCAGCCATTATGTTCTGCTGGCCGGCCTCTCCGGCATGATCGCCTCCGCGCTCTCCATGGGCTCCGGCGCTTATCTTGCCGCCAAGAGCGAGCGCGAAATCTACCACGCTGAGATCGCCCGCGAGCGCGAGGCCATCGCCATGAACGGCCCCGAGGCCCGCGAGCTGCTCTCTCTCTACTATCAGGTGAAAGGGCTGCCCGAGGAGGACGCTCTCCACATGGTCAATCACATCGCCAGCGATCCCGAGCAGTTGCTGCGCGCTCTCTCCGCCGAGCGCCTCGGCTCCAGCGAAGGGGCTTTGGCCAACCCCCTCGTTTCGGCCAGCTCCGGCGCGCTGTCCACGGCCGTCGGCGCCATCATCCCGGTCATCCCGTTCTTCTTCATGCAAGGCATCCAGGCGGTCATCGCCGCGGCCATCGTTTCGCTCGCCGCCCACTTCGCCGTCGGAGCCGCCAAGTCCCTCATTACCGTCCGTTCCTGGTGGTCTTCCGGCCTCGAAATGACCGTCGTCGGCGCACTCGAAGGCGCCGTCACCTACGGCATCGGTATTTTGCTCGGCAAAGGAGGCGTGTAAACAACTGAATATAAACTAATTTAAGGAAATATCTTGGAATCAATGTGCGTTCCAGTAGATTGACACATAATACGTGTCCACGTATACTGTGCTCATGAACCTCACCCTCTCCATCGACGAAAAGACCGTCGCCCGCGCCAGGGAAAGGCTGCGCGCCGTCGGCAAGAGTGTGAACGAGGAGATCCGCGAGCGCCTGCGCCACGTAGCCGGAGAGGACGACCGTGACAACGAGCGTTGGTTCGAGGAGCTACGCAGTCTCTCCGGCAAGGGAGACTCACACGGCTGGCGCTTTAACCGGGATGAGATTTACGAGCGGAGGTAGCCTGCTGAGGTCATTCTTCGATACGAACGTTCTTGTGTATACGGACGACCAGGCAAATCCCGCTAAGCAAAAACAAGCGCTCGACATTCTGAATGTGCACAAACAGTCGGCGTCGGGCGTTGTGTCTCTGCAAGTACTCCAGGAGTACTTTGTCACGGTCACCCGAAAGTATGGCGTGGACCCTGCCTCCGCTCGGCGAAAGGTCGAACTCTTCGCGGCGTTCGATGTTGTTGAGCCTGCATTGACTGACGTTCTCTCAGCGATTGATCTCCATCGGCTTCGCAATCTCTCGTACTGGGATGCGTTGGTCATGCATTGCGCGCGACAAGCCGGCTGTCAGCAGGTACTTTCCGAAGACATGCAACACGGCCAGGTCATCGATGACGTTCGGATTGTCAACCCATTCCTCTAGCCTGGTCAGATTTGCGCTAAAATAGAAATCGCAGTGACCCTCCACCAGCCCATCCCGGCCCTTCTCTAGCGGCGCCCGCCGCATACACTCGTTCTTCATCCTTCTCATCCCAACACTCATCAAAAAGTCCGCCGCACGCAGTGAGCAGGAGGGCCGCCATGATCGATCGCCTCGAACAAATGGAGCAGCGCTACAGCGAATTGCAATCGCAGTTCGCTCTGCCCGAAGTCCTTGCCGATCACGAAAAATACCAGAAGATCGCCAGGTCTCTGCGCGAAATCGAAGCGCCTGTGGAGAAATTCCGCGAGCTCAAGCAGGTGCGCCAGGGCCTTGCCGGCGCGCGCGCCATGCTCTCCGAAAGCGACGCCGATCTGCGCTCGATGGCGCAGGAGGAGATCGCCGCCCTCGAGCCGCGCGCCCAGGCCCTCGAAGAAGAGCTCAAGGTGTTGCTCCTGCCCAAAGACCCCAACGACGAGAAGAACATCATCCTCGAAATCCGCGCCGGCACCGGCGGCGACGAGGCCTCGCTCTTTGCCGCCGAGATCTTCCGCATGTACACCCGCTTTGCCGAGCAGAAGCGATGGAAGGTCGAAGTGATGTCGATTTCTGAATCCGGCATCGGCGGCTACAAGGAAGTCATCGCCATCATCGAAGGCGGCCGTGTCTACTCGCAGCTCAAGTGGGAGTCGGGCGTCCACCGCGTGCAGCGCGTGCCTGAAACCGAGCAGCAGGGCCGCGTCCACACCTCTGCCGTCACCGTGGCCGTGCTGCCCGAGGCCGAGGAAGTCGACATCAAGATCGAGGCCAAGGACATCCGCATCGACACTTTCTGCTCCTCCGGCCCTGGCGGCCAGTCGGTCAACACCACCTACTCCGCCGTGCGCATCACCCACCTGCCCACCAATACTGTGGTCAGCTGCCAGGACGAGAAATCGCAGATCAAGAACCGCGAAAAAGGCATGCGCGTGCTGCGTTCGCGTTTGTACGAAATGGAAATGGAAAAGCAGAACGCCGAACTCGCCCAGGCCCGCAAACAGCAGGTAGGCTCCGGCGACCGCAGCGAAAAAATCCGCACCTACAACTTTCCGCAGAACCGCGTCACCGATCACCGCATCGGCCTCACGCTCCATCAGCTTGACTTGGTGATGCAGGGCCGCCTGCAGCCCATCGTCGACGCCCTCATTGCCCACTACCAGGCCGAGCAGCTCAAAGGCGAAACCCAAGCCGCGTAAACGATCAATAATATCGGGGAAGGGTCTTGTATCAGGGCACGACTTAAACGACCATTTAAAAACGCGTAAGTTGCTGATTTCGCGATGTGCTACATGGCCAAGAAGTCCGAGAAGACCACCCCGGTAGCTAAATTAGCACAGATCTGGCATTGAGCGGCGGCCTTATCATCCTCATATGGGCAGAGTTCCATATTCGGTTTCTGTTGTCCTAGATCGCGAATTCGGCCCGCGAGTCCGCGAACTCTTGGAAGTAGGTCCCGTGTGGGTTGTAGATTCCCCCACCAATCGCAATTCAGCGCAGAAGGCATGGGCAGAACTCCCAGAACGCAATCATCTTGACGGAGTCACCGTTTTTAAATCGGCAGCAAGCGATCCCGCACAGATGCTCATCGATGAAATGGGAACCATCGATATGCATCATGGCGTGTATTCGGCAGAGCCCGCTTACACAGTAATCCGCGTTATCGGATGCGAATTAAAAACTGAAGTCCGGGAAACTTTAGGGGAGTTTGGATTTAATTCCTTTAGCCGCACAGATGAGGGGTTCGAGGCAACCAGGCCTCTGCCGCCCCCATTGGGCGCGCAAATTGGTTAGCTCCCTGATTACCCCTATGAGGAAATCTCGGCGCCACAAACCCGCCGGGTGCCCCGGGTCCCTCGCCTTTGGGGGCCCGGGATGGCGACCTTACACAAACAGAATCCGCATCGGCGCTTCCACCTCTACGCTGCTCTTCACCTCATCCGCCAGCTCGCCCGTCACCGGATCGCGCGCGAACACGCTGATCCCATTCGAATCCTGGTTCGCCACCAGCATCCATCGCTCCGTGGGATCGAGCGTGAAATTCCGCGGCGTCTTCCCTCCGCAATTCGATCGCTTGATCGCCGCCAGCTTGCCCGTCGCAAAATCCGCCTTGAACGAATACAGAAAATTGTCATCCCGGTTGGCGAAGTAAACGAACCGCCCATCGCCGGTGATCACCGTATCGCATCCGCGCGTCGGCCCGTGATAATCCGCGGGCAGTAGTTCAATGCGATTCACGAGCGTCAGGCTTCCGTCGGCTTTGTGCCACTCCAGCACGTCTACCGTCGACGCCAGCTCGTTCATGCAATACGCCGTGTGGCCGTTGGGATGAAAATGCAGCGTCCTCGGGCCAGATCCCGGCGCGCCGTGATACGTTCCCGCCGGCGTCATCCGCGCCGTGGCCGGATCGGCCCGGTAGATGTGAATGCGATCCCCGCCCAGGTCGTTGATATACGCAAACCGGTTGTCCGGCGAGAACGACGCGAAGTGCTCGTGCGCCGTTTGCTGCCTCTCCGGATTGGGACCGTGTTCCGTGTAGTGCTCGGCCCACACAGCCTCGCTCAGCTTGCCTTCTTCAATGCGAAAGCTGGCCGCGCTCGCGCCCGCGTAGTCGGCGGCCAGCAGCATGTGCCCCGTCGCGTCTACGGCCACGTAGCACGTTCCCGTGCCCGCGGAGTTGCGCGCCGAGAGCGGGTGCAATTCCCCGCTCGCGAGGCGGAAGCTGGCCGCTTCTCCGGTTGGCTTGCCCTCGAACGTGTCCAGCGCCGACGCCGAGTAAACAAACTCATGCCCCGGCGAAAGCGCAAGCCATTCTACATTGGGAACCTTTGCGGCCACACCCGCCGGTGCGAGCGTTGCGGTCGCGGGGTCCCAGTCGTAAGCCAGAATCCCGTCAGGCGCAGACGAGCCTACAAACACTCGCTCGCGTCGGGTTGGCGCGGCAGCCCGGAGAATTTGCTGAGCGGCAAAAGTTCCAAGCGTTGCGGCGGAAGCATTACCTAAAAGTTCGCGGCGAGTGATGTGTCTCATGACAGATGCCATTTTTACCCATAACACTCGCCGCGCGCTAGTAGCGGGTCTCCTGCAGGTATAGACCAAGGCACAATCGCTAAGTGGCCTTTTCCTCAAGAAAAAGCCACCTTGCATGATGCCGGAAATGGCTCATAGTCGCAGGAGAACCGCCGTAGTAGCGCTCGCTTCACTCCAGCGTGAACTCTACGCTCACCGTCGTCTCCACCTCCACCGGCTGGCCACTGAGCAGATACGGCCGGTAGCGCCACTGCCTCACCGCATCGAGCGCCGCCTGCTGCAAGAGCGCCGGGCCGCTCGCCACGTGCAGGTTTTCAATGGTTCCGCTGCGCGAGATCGTGGCCTGCAGAACCACCGCGCCCGCAACGTGCATGGTTCGCGCTACCGCGGGATACTCGGGAACGACCTTGTGGATCAGCATCCCCTCCATCACTCCCGAGGAGACGGGCCGCGGCGCCTCAACCGCCGGACGCACGTCAGGATACGTGCCGTGTCCGTTGAAGGGATTGTCAGGTATGCCCGTGCCAGGTCCGGGGCCGCCGAGAGCGATCACTGTGCCCGGCAAGGGCTCCTCCGGTTTGCCGGGAATATACGGCTGCTTCGGAATTACCGATGGCGCTTGCACAACGCCGGCCTTGATCTCCGAAGGCGCCGTCTGCTCCTGCTGTGTCCTCACCACCGGCTTCGGCTTCTGCGCTTCTTGTACCGGCGCTTGCATCAGGATCGGGTTCGTGATCTGCGGCAGCATCTCCGGATGCAGGATCGGGATGATCGCCATCGCCAGCAGGATGGAGCTGTTGAAGGCAAACGTCGCCACCATCCAGCCCAGGCTGCGTGTGTGGATTCTGCTCATCGTTTCGAACGTGGCGTCTTCGAACATGGCCGCCTCCCTCAACTTCAATTCAGCAGCGCCGAAGAGAGGTTGGAAGACCTGCCGCAAAGCGTAGCGGGGCGGCCCGCTCTGCGCGTTCAGGCGCGGGAGCGGGGGTTCAAGGCCCTCCGATCATCCCATTCGGTACCACTGTGCTTGTGTAGACACCGCGCATGGCAGAACTGTTCCTGTACTTGGCAAAATAATTTCTTTCCATCGAACCAGGAACGATCTCGCTGCGCGTTCGCTTCAGCGGTTCTTGCCTTCCGTCTCCAGCCGCGCTTCAACCGGGTGGTCGAAGTGGATCAGCGCGATCCACATTCCGCCTTGGTCGCGCTTCCACACCCTCGTTCCGCTTAACTGGTAGGCGATCAGCTCGGGCGGCAAATCGTGGTGCAGGCCGAAGTAGCGCTCGTCAAGAGCTTCGCCGCCAAGCCTGAGCAGCGGCGACGCAGGATCGTACTTGGTGGAGAAGACCAGAGCGGCGGAGTACGCTTGCGGCTCCTGGGCGGCGCGGGCGATCTGCGCGGCGGAAAAATCGTCGATTGCCACAACGTCCCACGGCTGCTTCACATAACCCAGTTCGGGGTGCGTCAGTTCGTCGCTAATCGGCCAGGCGGTGAGCACCGTGGCGCTGGGATAGAGCTTCGCCAGCTCCGCGATGCCGGCCTGATGCATCCTCACCACGCGCGCGTACTCCAGGTTGTCCTCGGGAGCAAATCCATAGGGCGGATTGATGAAGAGACCGATGAGAAACGCTGCCGCCGAGAGCAGCGCTAGCCCATGCCAATAGGGCACGCGGCGGTAGAAGGTCGTCACCGCCGCCAGCAGGACCAGCGGATACATCGGCAGCAGGTAACGCGTGAGCAGCGCGCCGCCCAGCACACTGAAGAGCGCCGCGTTGGACAGCAGCAGAAGAAAAATCCTCAGCAGCACCGGCCGAGCAAGCGCCGCGCGTTCGTGGCCGTTGGCGTCGGGCCGTGGGTTCAGCAGCAGCGCGGCAAACGCCACCCCCACCGGCACAAAAAGATTCATGTGCATCGTCAAATGCACAATGCGGTGGCCGAACGCAGCCAGAATCCGCAGCGGAGTCAGCGTGGCTTCGGCGTTGTAGCGCAGGTACTCGGGGTTGCCGAAGAGAAAGCCTGTTTTGGCGTAGTGATACGCATACCACCCCGCCAGCGGCACGACACATGCAGCGAGCCAGGCCGCTTCGCGCCACAGCTTAGCCCGCGCGGGAGCGC
>JBEKXX010000068.1:0-17062 GCA_049511595.1 Occallatibacter sp.
GGGCGAGCCTGCTGGCTCGCTCTGGTCGTCTTCGGGGAAGTTGGTCATGGGCGTCCTGTCTTCTTCGTACGGCGGGCGTCGGCAGCGGTTCGAGTATTTCGCCGCAGGCGCTTGCCGTTGGAGCGCGGCTCGGGTTGAGGATCGGTGCTCCCTGGCCCCGATGCGGAAGGGTTGGAGCCTGTGCCGTTGGCTGACGGAGCAGAAAAGAGTTCTTCTTCTGAGCCGGCGGGCGCCAGGCGGCCGTTGGTGGATTTGTAGTAGCGCTTGAGGAACTGGCCCGTGTAAGAACCGGGCGTAGCGGCGATCTTTGCGGGACGGCCTTCGCCGACGATGCGGCCGCCGTCTTCGCCGCCCTCGGGACCGAGATCGATGACCCAGTCGGCGTTGCGAATTACGTCGAGGTTGTGCTCGATGATGATGACCGAGTTGCCAAGATCGACGAGCCGGTGCAGAACCTCGAGGAGCTTGCGCACGTCATCGAAGTGCAGGCCGGTGGTGGGCTCGTCGAGCAGGTAGAGGGTCTTGCCGGTTTGGCGCTTGGAGAGCTCGCGGGCCAGCTTCATGCGCTGCGCTTCGCCGCCGCTAAGAGTCGTCGCGCTTTGGCCCAGGTGCACGTAGCCGAGGCCGACGTCGACCAGTGTTTGCAGCTTCTGGCGCACTTGAGGCACATCGGCGAGCAAGGGCAGGGCGTCTTCAATGCTGAGGTCGAGAATGTCGGCGATGGAACGGCCGTGGAATTTTACGGCCAGCGTCTCCTGGTTGTAACGGCGGCCGTTGCACACCTCGCACTGGACATAAACATCGGGCATGAAGTTCATCTCGATGCGCCGCTGGCCGTCGCCCTGGCAGGCTTCGCAGCGGCCTCCGGAGACGTTGAAGCTGAAGCGGCCGGGCCTGTAGCCGCGTTCGCGCGCCTCGGGCAGCATGGCAAAGAGATCGCGGATGGGCGAAAAGACGCCGGTATACGTCGCCGGGTTGGAGCGGGGCGTGCGGCCAATGGGCGATTGGTCGATGCGAACGACTTTGTCGATCTGTTCCGTGCCGGTGAGGGCGTCGTGCGCGCCGGGTTCCTCGCGCGAGCCGTAAATGGTTTTGGCCAGCGAGCGGTAGAGGATGTCGTTGACCAGGGTGCTTTTGCCGCTGCCGCTCACGCCGGTGACGACGGTCATGACGCCGAGAGGGATGCGAAGGTTCAGGTCCTGCAGGTTGTGCTCGCGCGCGCCGCTGACGGCGAGCCACTTGCCGGTGAGCGGACGCGGCTTGGCGCGTTGCAGCATGGTTTCGGCGCCGCTCAGATAGCGTCCGGTGAGCGAAGCGGGCACGGCCATGATCTCGGCCGGCGTGCCCTCGGCGACCACGCTGCCGCCAAGGCGGCCCGCGCCGGGACCGAGATCGAGAACATAGTCGGCGTGGCGGATGGTCTCTTCGTCGTGCTCGACGACGAGGACCGTGTTGCCGAGATCGCGGAGACGCTCAAGGGCCCGGATCAGGCGATTGTTGTCGCGTTGATGCAGGCCGATGGAGGGTTCGTCGAGGACGTAGAGGACGCCGCGCAGGCGAGAGCCGATCTGCGTGGCGAGCCGAATGCGCTGGCCCTCGCCGCCGGAGAGCGTGGCGGCGCTGCGATCTAGCGAGAGGTAGTTCAAGCCGACGGCGCACAGAAACTCCAGACGCTCGGCGATCTCGCGGCGGATGCGCTCGGCGATCAAGGCCTCGCGTTCGGTGAATTGGAGGTTGATGGCCGCCGAAAGCGCGCGGTTGAGCGGCAGCGCGGTGAAGCCGGCGATGGAAAGTCCGCCGACTTCGACCGCGAGGGACTCGGGGCGCAGGCGCTTGCCGCGGCAGATGGGGCAAGGCGCGGCCGACATGAAGCTCATCATGTACTCGCGATAGCTGTCGCTGCGCGCATCCTCCGCATTGTCGCGCAGGTAGGCGAGGATGCCGTGAAAGCCGGTGCGGGGCGCTTCGCCTTTGGGCGGCCCGTAGACGAGAATATGCTGCTGGCGCGGGGGGAGATCTTCGAAGGGAACCTTGAGGTCGATCTTGTAGCGGTCGGCGGCGAGTTGGATGAGCTTGACGAGGTACTGCGACGAGGAGCCGGGGCCCAGGCCGCCATCCAGCAGCGGTTTGGACCAGTCGGTGATGACTTTGGCGGGGTCGAAGTCGTAAAGCGATCCCAAACCGTGGCAATTGGGGCAGGCGCCGAATGTCGAATTGAAGGAAAAGCTGCGCGGCTCGAGCTTGGGCACGTCGAGGCCGCAGTCCGGGCAGGCCATGGAAGAGGAGAACAACTGCTCATTGCCGGCGTTGAAGGCGACGAGGACCAGGCCATTGGCGAGTTGGAGTGCTTTTGCGACGGCCTGCTCGAGGCGTTTTTCGGCAGAGGGCTTGTTCGGCTGTGATCCGGCCTTACTTCCCTCCCAGGCCCCCAAATGCGAGGGATCTCCACCCCGCGGACGAAGACCTGTCCGTGGGGACGCCGGACCTGGGACACCCGTACCCGCGCTCGTACCTTCGTGCCTGAGGAGGACGCGGTCGACGATAGCTTCAACGGTGTGGTTCTTTCGTTTGTCCAGAAGTATGGGCTCGGAAAGGTCGCGCACCTCGCCGTCTACCCGCGCGCGAAACCCTTGCCGGTCAATCTGATCCAATAAATCCTTAAACTCTCCCTTGCGGCCTCTGACGATGGGCGCCAAGACCGTGACGCGCTCACCCTGGCCGAGCTCGAGGATGCGCTGGACGATTTGTTCGACGGTCTGGCGGACGATGGACCGGCCGCAGTTGGGGCAATGGGGCGTGCCAACCGAGGCGTAAAGAAGGCGGAGATAGTCGTAGATTTCGGTGATGGTTCCGACGGTGGAGCGGGGGCTGCGGCTGGTGGTCTTTTGCTCGATGGAGATGGCCGGACTCAGCCCTTCGATCGAATCCACGTCGGGGCGCTCGATCTGGTCGAGAAACTGTCGCGCGTAGGCTGAAAGCGTCTCGACGTAGCGGCGCTGGCCCTCGGCGTAGATGGTGTCGAAGGCAAGCGAGCTCTTGCCCGAGCCGGAAAGACCGGTGACCACACTGAGGGCATTGCGGGGAATGCGTACGCTGATGTCGCGCAGATTGTGCTGGCGCGCCCCGCGCACCGAGATGTGCGTAATGGACATGGCTAGGTTTTACGAAGACAACCCGTACTCTCAAGCGCTGCCGATCGGGATTCACCGCAGAACAACCCTTTGGGGGTATTCTATTTGGCAACAGAAATCAGGGTCAACGCGGCGCATCTTCTGCGACAATCGCATTGGCGATTGCCGTGCGGAACGTGAGACGCTTCCAGCAGCAATACGTGCACGTTGCGGGATGCGAGCGCAATCCAACCAGAGGCGGCAGGAATGGCGGATTTGTTGAATTTGGCGATGTTGATTTGCGCGTCGGTGGGCGCTATGGCGTTCAGCATTCTGGCCGCGTACGCTCTATTGCGCCTGGGATTTGCTTTCCTGCGGCCGCGGCCACGACCGGCAGCGGTGAAGACCCAAGCGGAAGCCGCGCGGATCTCGTAAAAGCCGGCATTCAGCTTTCAGCCATTCACTGGCAGACAAAAAGCGCACGCTGTTGCGGCCCCGATCAGTTCTGCGGGCCGTTCTGCGTCTCATCCTGTTGCCGCTGGAGTTGGCGCGCCTGCATCTCCTCCATGATCTGCTCCTGCGGCTCCTGATCTCCCGCAGTATCCTCGCCGCTGGGCGGGGAAGGAGGGGTACTTGCGGCCTGCGGCGCCGCGGCGGCAGCGGTAGAGCTGGGGCTGAGAACAATGCGTAGCGGTGCGCCCTGGCCCTGATCGCCGATCATCAGGACGTTGTATGCGGAGCCATCCAGAAGCCGGGAGAGTACATCGCGCGCTGGGCCGGGACCGTATGTGCCGAAAACGCGTTCATCCGCTTCCATCCCCTCCACCTTGACGCCAGTCTCCGTCGAAACCTCCTTCAAAATCTGCGCCAGGCTGGAGTTGGAGGCGACGATGAGCAGACCATGGCTGTCCCAAACCACGGAAGCCCCGGCTGGCAGATCGTTTGCGGGCCAGTTCGGAGCTATGGGCGCGGTTAGCGCCGGCGTCGCTGGCGCCGCAGGATGAGCGGCGGACTCCTTGGGGGAATGGACCGGTTTATGCGCAGGGGCAGTATCCGTTGACGAGGCGCTTGATGTTTGCGCGACGAGCAATATGCCTGCGAAAAGCAAATGCGCCGCCAGCAACGCAGCGCACAAGGCGAGAAACCGGGGCAGTCTGCGCGCAGCAAGACAAAATCGCCGGCGGAGGGTGACATGGCGCGAAGATTCCGTTTGCGGTAATTGGAGAGTACGCACCGGAATCGGCTCCTTAACGGCAGCAGAAGCGCGCGGCCAGCCGCCCAGGGGCAGGGCCGCGCTGCGCTGCTGCTTCACTGTACTAGACTAGCAGTGGTCGATACACGCTCGAAAGAGGACATTCAGGCGGAGGGGATGTTGCCGGGAATGCGCATGGGATGGAGAGGTTGGACAGTTACAGTGGCCTTGCTGCTGGCGCCATGGGCAAGCCGTGCAGCAACCTGCACTTCGCAGGCCGAAATGGGGACGCTGGACCGCGAAGCGCTGGCGACGGCCGCGGGCCGGATGGCAAACGCGGTGTTGGGACAGAATTTTGCAGCGCTCCAGGCCGATCTGCTGCCCCAGGAAGCATCGGTATGGGATGACATTCGCGCGGCGGTAGAACAGGCTGTGCCGTTGGTCAAGGGCGGGCAGTTCCAATTGCGGGATGTGTATCTGCTGGACGCAAGCAACCAGACCGTGCCGGCAGACACGCAGTTCTTCTGCTCGAACTCGTCGGGGTCGCTCACTGTGACCATCACCATGAGCGCACTGCCTCCTGGGCGTTACGCCGTTGTGCTGGCGGATGTGGAGGGCGCGCCGCTGGCCGGGCAGATGGGGCTGATTCTGGCCTGGGATAGCGCCGCAACCGCATGGAAGCTGGCGGGGTTGACGGTGCGGCCGGGAATCTTCGATGGGCACGACGGCGTATGGTACTGGGTGCGCGGGCGGGAGCTGGCGAAAGTGGACCCGTGGAGCGCGTGGTTCAGCTACGACGCGGCGCGCTACCTGCTGTTGCCGGTGGACTTTCTCTCTTCGCCGAATCTGGAAAAGCTGCGCCAGGAACAGTCACTGATCGCGCCGTCGCCGCAGAGCGCATTTCCGTTGTCGCTTCCCGATGGCGACCGCACGTGGAAAATCGACGCAGTGGTTCTCGATCCCTTGCTGCACGAACCTGATCTGGCCGTGGTGTATGAATCGACGGGCGTCACCGATCCGGCGGCGCTGCGAACCGAGGCGACCGCCGTGATGAGCGCGTTTCTCAAGACGCAGCCGGGGATCCGGGCAAACTTCCACGGGCTGTGGGCGTATGCGGAGAAGGATGGCAAGCGCACGCCGGTGATGGAGCTGCCGATGAAGGAGATCCCGTAATGCGGAGGCAACGGGGGACAAGGGCGCTTGGCTGAGCGCGGAGAAGCAGGATGGGGCGGCAGCGGACGCTTCATTACCGACGTTCGAGGGTGGTTCAGTTCATATGAATGCAATCTTCAATGCAGTTAAGGCGGCCGTAGAGCGCGCTACTGGGTGCCGAATCTATCGATATAGCCTACCCCATGGAATGGATTGGTATTTTGATATGGGCAGAAGGTTTGCGCCCACCGACTTCAAAGTTGTTTTCGATGTCGGAGCGAACGTGGGCCAATCGGCAGTCTCGTTTTCAAAAAAATTTCCGCAAGCTGAGATTTATAGCTTTGAACCTGTGCGGGAAACCTATCGGGAACTGGTTGCAACGGCGCGTCAGCTGCCCCGCGTGCATACATACAACGTAGGCATGGGACGTGAGCCCGGTCAATTGGCGATCCACGTTAACCCAAATAGCCAGCTCAGTTCGGTCATGGTCAGGCGGCCAGAGGACCGTCATGAGTCGATTGCGGTGGACACGATTGCCGGCTTTGCGGAAACACACCGGGTTGAGAAGATCGATTTTCTCAAAATCGACACAGAGGGTTACGATCTGGAGGTGCTGTCGGGCGCCGCTCCTCTTCTGCGCGAACAGGGAATCCATTTCATCTTTACCGAATGCGAGCCGATGCCGCGCACGAAAGATCGCACGGATTTTCGCTATGCCGATTTCACCGCGATCACGGGATTCCTGGGCGGCTTTGGCTACCAGGTCTTCGGGGTATACGAACAGCAACTTGAGTGGGATGGCCGGAATGCTCTGCTCTTTTGGAACGCGCTCTTCATTTGCGAGAAGTTGATTCCCAAAGGCGCAAAAGTGACAGGGCTTGCATGATGCGCGAGGAGGGTGAACAAAGATACCCGCAAGATTCGAGATGGGCCTCGGTCAGGGATGGATTTTCCCGGCTTGGATGTCTTCACTGAACGCGGGTGCGGACATTTTCAAGAGGAAGAGCGGAGCCATCGAGAAAGGATAAACAGTTTGGCGAAAATCATTGATCTGCGTTCGGATACGGTGACCAAGCCGACGCTGGAAATGCGCGCGGCGATGGCGGCGGCCGAGGTGGGAGACGACGTCTATGGCGAAGATCCCACGGTGAACCTGCTGGAGCGGCGCGCGGCGGAGGTCTTCGGGCGCGAGGCGGCGCTGTTTGTGCCCACGGGCACCATGGGCAACCAGATCGCGATTCGCACGCTGACGCAGCCCGGCCAGGAGGTGATTGCCGAGTCGCGGGCGCACATTCTGGATTTCGAGATGGCGACGACGGCGGTCTTTTCCGGCTGCCTGATCCGTGCCGTACCCGCCGAGGGCGGCATTCTTACCTGGAAGCACATCGAGCGGGCCATCACTCCCTATGGCGCATTCCGCGCGGCGACCGGTCTCATTGAAATCGAGAACACTGCGAACCTTGCCGGCGGACGGGTCTCCGACCTTCAAGTTTTGGAGGAGATTGTTGCAGGTACGAGCTCGCACAAGCTGCCCCTGCACCTGGACGGGGCGCGCATCTTCAACGCGGCCGTTGCGCTTGGCGTTGATGTGAGAGCACTGACGCGAGGGTTCGACACGGTGATGTTTTGCCTGTCGAAGGGATTGGGCGCGCCGGTCGGGTCGATGCTGGTGGGCTCTGCGGCATTGATGGCGCGGGCGCGCGTCTATCGCAAGGCGCTGGGCGGGGGCATGAGGCAGGCGGGCGTGCTGGCCGCAGCGGGCCTGATCGCCCTCGAAGAGGGGCCGAAGCGGCTCGGCGAAGATCACGCCAATGCGCGGCTGCTGGCCGAGGCGCTGGCACATACCGAGGGCGTTTCGATCGATCTTGTGACGGTGGAGACGAATATCGTGGTCTTTCGCCTGACGGCGGGGAGGGGTGCGGCCGAGCTGGTGGCGCGGCTCAAGGCGCGCGGTGTGCTGGCTGGCGCGTTTGGGCCGGATGCGATTCGGCTGGTGACGCACCGTGACGTGAGCCGTGACGACTGCATCGACGCGGCCGAGGCGCTGACCGAGGAGATTGAGGCGGGAATAAAAACGGCCAGCACCAAATGATGCCGGCCGTTCGAAGCAACGCAGGGGTCTGAGTTCGACTCACAGATCGTAGTAGAGGAAGAACTCGTAAGGCACGGGGCGCAGATTGACCGGAGCCAATTCGCGTTCGCGCTTGTAGCTGATCCAGGTTTCGATCAGATCGGGTGTGAATACGTCTCCCTGCAGCAGGAAGTCGTGGTCCTTTTCGAGAGCGGTGAGCACCTCGCCCAGCGAGCCGGGCGTGCTCTTGATCTTCTTGGCTTCTGCCGGCTCCAACTCGTAGAGGTCCTTCTCGAGCGGTTCGCCGGGATCGATCTTGTTCTTGATGCCGTCGAGTCCGGCCATGAGCAGCGCCGCGAAGCAAAGATAGGGGTTGGTGGAGGGATCGGGGCAGCGGAACTCGATGCGCTTGGCTTTGGGGCTCGTGGAGTAGACGGGAATACGCACGGCTGCCGAGCGATTGCGCTTGGAGTAAGCCAAATTCACCGGCGCCTCATAGCCAGGAACCAGTCGGCGGTAGGAGTTGGTGGTGGGAGCGGCGATGGCCAGCAGCGCCGGCGCGTGCTTGAGCAGGCCGCCGATGTAGTACTTCGCGGTCTGGCTCAACAGCGCGTAGCCCTTCTTGTCAAAGAAGACGTTGGTGTCGCCCTTCCACAGGCTCTGGTGGACGTGCATGCCGGAGCCGTTGTCGCCAAAGAGCGGCTTGGGCATGAAGGTAGCCGTCATGCCATGCTTCTTGGCGATCATGCGGATGATGTACTTGTAGTTGAGCAGATTGTCGGCCATCTTCACGAGCGGACCGAAGCGCATGTCGATCTCGCACTGGCCTGCCGTGCCTACTTCGTGGTGGTGTACCTCACACTTGACGCCCATATCTTTAAGGGCCAGGATGATCTCCGAGCGGATGTCCTGCAATTGATCCGACGGCGGCACCGGGAAGTAGCCTTCCTTGTGGCGCAGCTTGTAGCCCAGATTTGGGCTCTCCTCGCGCCCCGTGTTCCAGATGCCCTCATTGGAGTCCACATAGTAGTAGCCGCTGTGGGCGGTCTGGTCGTAGCGCACGCTATCGAAGATATAGAACTCCGCCTCCGGGCCCCAGTAGCTCATATCGGCGACGCCGGTCTTCTTCAGATACGCTTCAGCTTTCTGGGCCACGTAGCGAGGATCGCGGCTGTAAGGCTTGCGCGTGATGGGGTCGAATACATTGCAAATGATGTTGAGGGTGGGAACGGAGAGAACCGGATCCATCACTGCCGTGTCGGCATCGGCGATGAGAATCATGTCGCTCTCGTGAATCTGCTGGAACCCGCGGATGCTCGATCCATCGAAGCCGATACCTTCGCTGAACAGATCGTCCTCGAGGTCTTCGACTGGAATGGAAAAATGCTGCCACATGCCCGGCATGTCGATAAATCGAAGATCGACAATTTTTGCACCGGCTTCCTTGGCAAGCTTCTTTACGTCAGTGGGGGTGCGCGGCATTCTTACTTCTCCTTTCGCTTCTTGCTGTGAAGTTTAAACACAGGTTTCGTTATGGAGGTAGACGGTATTTCCGGAAACGAAGTGTTCCTGGTGGATTTCACCTGGTGACCGCTCCCGAGTTGAGGGCGTTGAGTACAGGTTTGTCGTTCCCCGGACACAGGGTTCCTGAAAATGCTTGAGCCAAACTGCGGCACTAACAGAAAAAGTGCGAATTGGATTCAAGCTTAGGGTTCAACCGCGTGAAAACACACGAAACGCGCGGTTTGAGCCGCCACCGGAGCACAAATTCAATTCAGGTTCGCTAGGCGCCCAGGATGTACAAGAATCCTATTTCCTTCAGCATAAAGAATCCGTGAAGATTTTGGGATTGAGGGTGTGGAAAACCCAAGTCAATGAAAGCGGGCGATGAGAACCATGATGAGCAGAATGACGACCGGAATAAGGGCCAAGCCGCTGTAATAGAAAATCTTGCGGGAAAGCTGGGACTTGCGTTTCTGCCAGTTGAGGAGTTCGGGGCGGTCCTCGACGCCGACCTGGTCGGGGTGCTCAAGGTCGTGGAGAAACTCCTGGGCGGTGGCGTACCGGTTTCTGGGATCGCGCTCCAATGCGCGGTACAGAATCTCCTGCAACTCGGGCGAGACGGAGGGGTCGGCCACGCGCGGCGGGACGGGATGGTTCAAAAGGCGGTCGTTCATGGCGGCCAAGGGTGACGGTCCGGAGAAGGGCAGCTTGCCCGTGAGCATCTCGTAAAGGATCACGCCCACGGAGTAGATGTCGGTACGCCCGTCGCCGCGCTTGCCCTTCACCTGCTCAGGAGCGATGTAGTCCGGAGTGCCAAGCGTCGTTGTGAAGTTGGCGTAGGTGAGACGCCGCGAGGCGGAATCTCCGGCGATACCGAAATCGATGAGCTTGATGCGGTCGTTGCCGTCGATCAGGATGTTTTCCGGCTTGAGGTCGCGATGCACCACGCCGTTGGCGTGGATGTAATCGAGCGCTTTGAGAACTTCGATGGCGATGCGGATGGCCCGGTCCTGGGGAAGTTTGCCCTCCTGCAGGATGGCGCGCAGCAGACGGCCAGGGCACCACTCCATGACCATGTAGACGCGGGAGCGCTGCTCTCCGCAGTAGACCTGCATCACGTTGGGATGGCGGAGCCTTTCTCCGATGGCCGATTCGCGCTTAAAGCGGTCAAAGAGGATGGGATCGGCTTCCAGGTCGGGGTGGGGAATCTTGAGAGCGACGGTGCGTCCGTCGCGGGTGTCGGTGGCGCGGAAAATAGTGGCCATGCCGCTCTTCG
This sequence comes from Occallatibacter sp., assembly GCA_049511595.1. Classification (GTDB taxonomy): domain Bacteria; phylum Acidobacteriota; class Terriglobia; order Terriglobales; family Acidobacteriaceae; genus Telmatobacter. The sequence continues at coordinate 10,305 of JBEKXX010000068.1, forward strand.
CGACGGGCTCGTCGATGCGGTAGAAATCGAGCTGTGTCCCAGGTTCCAGAACGTCGAAGAAACTCATGGCGCGGTACGCTCCAGTATGGCCTTCTTTACTGTATCGGGTAAAGGGACAAGGAACTATAAGGATTCCGTTAAGCGGGGAGCAAGGGGCCAACGGGACCGCGGGAACAGATTACACAGGCAGGCGGTAGGGGCGGCCGCGGTACATGCCCACCTGTTCGACCGCGCGCACGCGGATCACCAGTGCGGTTGTATTGTCGCCCCCATCGATTTCGACGGCATGAGCGACGAGTTCCTTGGCAAGCAGAGCCGCGTCTTTCTTCTGAGAAACGATGGAAGCGATCTCGGCTTCGCTGGTTTCGTCGTGCAGGCCGTCGGTGCAAAGGACAAGAACATCGCCCGGCTGAATGGTGAGAACGGTGGTGTCGGGAGAGACGAACATCTCCGGGCCCAGGGAGCGAATGAGCACGTGGCGGGAGTCGGATGAGGCGATTTCTCCGGCCGAGATCAGGCCCAGCTTACGGTGCTCGTTCACCAGGGTATGGTCCTGGGTGATTTGCCGGGCCTGGCCGTTGCGTACGAGATAGCAGCGCGAATCGCCCACGTGCGAGACCACGGCCTGGTCGTAGCGCAAGGCGCAGGCGACCAGCGTGGTGGCCATGCTCTTGCCGTGGTATTCGGGCTCAAGCCTGCGATCGTGCACCGCGGCGTTGGCTTGCTGAATGAGCCGCGGGACCAGGCTGATGAGCATGGCGCCGGATTGCGCCTTGGCGAACTCTTCGGTAAGCACCGATACGGCGGTTGACGATGCGATCTCGCCCAGATCCATCCCGCCCACTCCGTCGGCAACCACGAAAAGAAAGCCGTGGGACCGGCCTTGCGAGCGCGTAGCGGGAATAAAGGAGCCCATGGCATCTTCATTGTTGGTGCGAACCTTGCCGAAGTCGCTTGCCTGGCCGAACTGTACGTCTAACATATGCGCCGCCGCATGAGGTCATCTGGCGCGTCTGCGCGGCCAAGATGCCGTGGGTTTTTGAAACGCTGAGGCGCCGACTCGAAAAAGCTACTGGGTGGCCTCCTCTCCCCCAGCCTCTCATAACGAGGCCGGAGAGAGAAGCCACCCAGAGGCTTTGCGCTGGTTGAGCCGCGGTTTACGAAAGTTGATGTTTCGATTCCAGCAGGACCGTCTTGCCCTTGGCCTTGGAGGAACGGAGGAAGTAGATCGCCCCATAGAGGCCCCAGACGGCGGAGATGCCGAGAGCGGTCAATGGCTCCATTTTTGTGCCCAGGTTAAAGAACGGACCGGCAAGGTAGAACGCCATGCAGGTCAGGTTTGCCAGCAGGCCGAAGCCAGGGATCAGGTAGTGCTTGACGATGTGCTTGTCGTGCCGCTCGGAATAGGCGACGATGCACAGCAGGCAGCTCAGTCCATAGAGAATGAAGGTGCCGAAGTTGGAGGTGAGCGTCATGGCCAGCAGCGAGTTGGGCAGCTTGGCCAGGGTGTCGTGCGGCAGGTAGCCCCAACTGCTGAAGATGCCCTTGGGCAGAGCGGCGATGGTCGCGTCACTGGGAGCGCCGGCGTCGCCGAACATCAGCGAGATGGAGATGACGCCGATGACCGCGGAGATCCAGGCCAGCGTCCAGATGGACTTGCGCGGCGACAGGGATCCGGCGTGCAACATGCCGAAGTGCTCGGGAACCTCGGCGTCTTTGCCCATGGCGTAGGTCACGCGGGCGCCCGTATTCATGCAGGCCAGCGTGGTGCCGATGAGGGCGAAGAACACTGTGATGGCCTCGGCCAGCATGAAGTATCTGCCGTGGCCCTGGCCAAGCAGTTGATCGCCGACGACGATCATCATGTCGCCGATGGGCGCGGCCGAGCCCGTGGCGCTTTGCATGGTATACCCCGAATTGAGGAAGTAGTTGGCGCAAAAGTACTCAAACAGGTAGCAGAACAACCCCTGAATGAGCAGCGACGCAATGACGGCGATGGGAATATGCTTGGTCGGATTTTTTGCCTCGCCTCCCATCGAGGTGACCGACTCGAAACCGACGAGGATGAGAATAGCTACCGTGGACTGAATGAAAACCCAACTCCATTTGTGCACCCCGACGACCGAAGCGGCGTTGGGGTGGGCGAGGAAGTTGCCGCTGGAATCAGTCTCCGGATAGGTGATCTGGAAGGGAACGGGCTTTCCGGTCGAGTCGAGCAGCGGCAAAGGCGTGCCGCTCGAATCGCGCATGATGGAACCGTCCTTGGCGGTGGCGAATTGGTAGGTGTAGGTGGCCAGCGTCTGTGTGTCGTACTGGAAGCCCGGCGTGCCGGAAGGGTGACTGGCACGGTAGCCCAGGGCCAGAACGCTGAAGGTAATCAGCGCGGAAATCTGAATCACATTCATGGCGATGTTGACCGCCGAGGAAGCGCCGGCTCCCTTGGAGGCGATCCACGCGACGAAGAAGGAGAAGAGCACTGCGACGATCGACATGAAGAGCAGTCCGGGGTTGGCGCCGCTCATGAAGCTCGGGTAGAGAAAGCCGACCACGTAGCCGACGAAGACCCCGGTGACGGCCACCATCACACCGGGATAGACCCAGTAGTAGAGGTGGGAGCCCCAGCCGACGATGAACTTCGCCACTCGAGCGTATTTGAAGGCTTTGTCCTTGGAGAGCATGGCCTGCTCGGCGTAGTAGTAGCTGGAGCCGGTGCCGGGATAGAGCTTGGAGATCTCGGCGTAGGACACGGCTGTGGCCAGGCAGAGCAGCAGGGAAATGAAGATGCCCAGCCACATGGCTGGCGCGGTGGATGGCTGACCCGCAACGCCCGTGGTGGCCTGGATGTAGAAGGTGAGCCAGAGGAAGGCGCCGGGGGCGATGAGCGCCATTGCATTTGCGGTCAACTGGGTAAGGCCCAGAGTGGCCTGCATCTGAGGTGCTTTCTGATCTGCCATGAGCATTCTCCTGAGAGTTAAGGTTCGTTTGGCGGCTCCCGGCGGCTGATCTCCGGGGATTTTCTCAATCGCTTCAACGGCTGGCGTATCTTGCCCTACATCTTTTCGAGCAGCGCCGCTAATTGCTTCGGAACCTGCCGTTCGCCTGGTTGTGCCTGGGCCGGTCCCGGTTTCGTTTGTGGTAGTGCGAGTCTATCGTTCGGTTCGTGAGGACCAAATAAAGAATGCAGTCCTATGTGAAGTTGAGCGCGATGCCGCCTTGCGGAGCACCGCGCCTTTTCGATCATTTTTTGACGATGTTGTCGCCGAAGATAAAGCCGAACTCACCGACGGCGCGGAACTGAGTGGCATCGCTCCCAAGCGGGCCAAAGACCAATCCGGGGGTGTAGTTCATAGCGTGCACCACGGCAAAGTCGCTCCTGAAGTAGAAGCCGCCTTTCTGATAGGTGGGTGTGACAGTGAAGGTGGTGGCCGAGCTGCCTGGGCCAAAACCGAGGAGATTGACGTCAGGTCCGTCAAGCGCGCCCGACTGGGTGATGTATTCAAAGCGGCCGGGAAGCGAGAAACCGCTCTTGAAGGACTTGCTGAGGTAGGCGGCAAAACCGTTTGTGGTAGCTCCCTTGGCGACACCGATCGTGGAATTGGTAGGGACGTCGCTGTACTGGTAATAGGCCGAAGCGATCCACGATCCCTTGGTGTAGGTGTAGATGACGACGTGCATGACGCTATTGTTCTGCACCGGGGTCGCCAAGGTCTGGAAAGCAGTCTCGTCCAGGTTGCCCATGCCGTCGTAGACGAGCGTATTGGCGCCCTTAGTAAAGGTCAGCGAGCCGCTCAGCCACGAGTAGCGGTTGGAGTAGTAGCCGTCGTTCCAACTGAAAGAGGCGGTGAGGTATTTGCCGAGCGTCTGGTTCACCTGAATTCCGTGATTGACCGCATTCTCCTGGGCCCACAAGACGCCGCGCTCGATGTCGAAATTCTGATAGGTGAAGGTGGATTCCGCGCCCATCAGCGTGGGCAGGGCGCCGATCAGCCATGTGGTTGTCTTGCCTGTGGCAATCTTCGCAAAGGCCACCGGAACCGGCCCGTAGAAATCCTTGACCGTGTCTTGCGCGTCAAGATAAGAACTGCCCAGGGTCGGCATGGTGTACTCGCCAGCCTGGACGTACCACTGGAACTTTCCGTCGGCCTTCTGGATGAAGATCTGCCCATTGCTAAGCGTGGCTTCCTTGGTGTCGTCGCCCGGAACGGGGTTGTTCTGCCCCACCGCGAATCCGGTAACGATACCGTTGACGGAAAGCTTGCCGAAGGGGCCGGCATCGAAGGTCGCCGGTGGCAGCCACTGCAGCGGACCCGTAAGAACGAATGTGGAAAGCGGGGCGGGCGCCGCTTCCGCAGGGGCAGCGGGAGCGGGGGTTTGCGCGGCGGGCTGAGACGACGTGGGCGCCGGCGCGGGGGCAGGGGTTTGCGCGCCGGCCACGAGCGCGGTTGCCAACGTAGCTCCAGCAATCGATCGAAGGATGACCTTTGCGTTCAAAAACATCAGTTACCTCCAAAGAGAATTTGTGAATGACACAAGGGTGGTTCATGCTGCTGGTAAACCATGGGGCATGCCCGTTACAGGATCGGGGCCCGGCATCTGATACTTGCGCGCGGCGCGTACACCTGGGGGTCAGACCGCCAGCAATAAGGCCGGCAATTGCGGTTGTGATGGGCGACGAATGTCGAACCGAGCGAACTACCACCAGTAATGCAAACAAAGCATAAAGATGAAATGAGGAACGCATCAGGAAAGCATGAGGATTGAAGAAAGAGCACTCTTTGACCGTGCGGGAGCAGGCAGGGCCGTAGCTTTTGCCAACTGTTTGGCGCGCCCGGCGCAGCGGCGGCCCTGAGGCACGTAGTGGGGAGAGAATGGTGAAGAACCTGATAAACTCTTCTTTTCCCGGCTCAGACCCTTCAGCTTGTGGGCAATTCCGCGAGGAAGCGGGATCGATCCCTCGAAAGCGAAAAGGGTGCAATACAAGCGGCTGTGCTTCCCAATTTCATTCCCTGCGCGCGGCAGGTTGCCGCGGCGATTTCGAAAGCGGAAAGTGAGTGTCCGGTTGTCACAGAGCTATCCAGCCAGGTCGGTTTTCCTGTTGGGGCCTCCGCGCGGTTCCGGCCCGCGGGTGCTCCTGTTTACTCTGGAGTCCGCGCTGGGAGTGGTCGCGGTCATCATGGTGGCGGCGTTTACGCATTGGTCCAGCTGGCTGCTGCCTATCGCCGCGCTGCTCTATCTGCTCATCGTGGTTCCTACGGCGCTGCTGTGCGGATTCTGGCAGGCGGTTATTGTTTCACTGTCGGCCGTGGTGGCGGAGAGTTTCTTCACGGGGCGGCAGCCTGAGTTTGCCCTGGCGGCCAACCCCGCCAATTCCATCACCCTTCTGGTCTTCGTGCTCGTGGCGCTCACGGTGAGCCGGCTGTCTGCTCGCATCACCGATCATGCCCGCGAAGCTGAATCGCGCGGAGGGCAGATGGAGGACCTGTACGAGTTCACGCGGCGGACCCTGCAAATGAATCTTCACGAGGAACCGGGGCCGCAACTGGCCGAGCTGGTGCACGAGATCTTCAACCTGGAGGCCGTCGCGGTCTTCGATGCCGATCTGCACGATGTGTACCAGGCGGGTTTCTGGAACGTTGACCCGCAGGAGATGGCGCAAAACGTCTACTACTTCGAGACATCGGACGACGACCCGGAGACTGGGATCGGGCGCCGTGTCGTGCGCTTGGGGACGGTGCCTGTCGGCAGCCTGGTGGTGCGCGGGGACACAGGCCCGCTGACCAACAACGCCATCGCCTCGCTGATCGCCATCACCTTCGACCGGTACCGCGCCTTCGCCAACGAGAGCCGAATCGAGACCGAGCGGCGCACGGAACAATTGCGCGCCACGGTTCTGGATAGCCTGGCGCATGCGTACAAGACTCCGCTCACGGCGATTCGCGCGGCCTCGACGGGATTGGCCGAGATGGGGAAACTTTCTGCGGGGCAGGCGGAGCTGGTGGGGTTGATCGATGAGCAGACGCGGTTGCTGGGGGAGTTGACCACGCGCCTGCTGACCACGGCTCGGCTGGATGCGGGCGAGGTGGCAATTCACGTGGAACGGGTCAACGCGGGAAGCCTGATCGAGGAGGTGTTGGCCGCCCTCAAGGACCGGCTGGCCAGCATGAAGGCGGCCGTGGAGATTGAAGACGAGAACCTGGTGTTGAGTTGCGACCGGCGGTTGATGGTGATGTTGCTGACCCAGTACATTGACAACGCCTGCAAATACGCGAACTTTGGGACCACGATCACAATCCGTGTCCTGGTCGCGAACAGAGAAGCAATTTTCTCAGTGCACAGCTTTGGGCCGGTGATTCCCATGGCGGACCGCGAACGGATCTTTGACCGGTACTATCGCTCCTCGACTTACTCGAATCGCGCCCCGGGCACAGGAATTGGCCTATCGGTGGCCAGGCGGGCGGCGCAGATCCACGGCGGGTATGTTTGGGTAACCAGCGGTGAAGAGGAAGGCACCGCGTTCTATGCGGCCATTCCGCTTATAAGGGAGAAGGAGAGCAAGGGATGATGCAGCCACCAATTCGGATTCTCGTGGTCGACGACGAGCCGGCCATTCGCCGCGCGCTGCGGCCTCCGCTGATGGAGCTGGGCTTTCACGTGGCCGAGGCCTCACGCGGGGAGGAGGCATTGCAGGCTCTGCGCGCCGCGCCTTACGATGCGGTGCTTCTGGACATTAACATGCCGGGGATCGGCGGCATCGAGAC
>JBEKXX010000069.1:0-16625 GCA_049511595.1 Occallatibacter sp.
CTACCGGGAGCCTCGCGGCCGGAACCTACACCGCGACGGTGAACGTCTCCAGTTCGGGAGCGACCAACTCGCCTCAGCCCTATACTGTCTCGTTTACCCTGACGTCGGGATCGGTGTGCACCGTAACCACCACAACCGGCACGTGCGGTCCGTATAACTACCCGCAGATCACCGCAAACGGCACTTACCCCATCATCACGGAACAGGACGTGTGGAATCCTCCTTCATCGTGGAGTCAGACGCTGTACTCGACCAGCCCCGGGAACTGGTATGTAACAGCCAACTACCCCACGGACGGTTCGGGAGCTATCCATACTTATCCCAGCACTAGATTTGATCAACTCGATGCTGTGACGCTGGATAGCTACAGCTACATGTACTCCTCGTTCTCGGTAAGCCCCGACACCTCGTCGACTACCGTCTCCGATATTGGCTACGACCTGTGGCTCAACGATTGGGGCAACGAGGTTATGATCCAACACCAGTTAATAAACATTCCCAATTGCACTACGTTCGCCACCCACGTAGTAGCCACCAGCGTCCAATTCGGCGGGTCGTACGGCGTCCCGACAAATACCTGGAACCTATGTCAATTTGGCAACGAGGGCTCCGGTAGTGTGGAGCTCATCTGGGAAATCACAGGTCCCAACGGCAGCAAGAATTTTGGCTTCAGCTCCGGGAGCGTGGACATGTACGCCATGCTCAAGTGGCTGGAGAACTCCACCGCGTGCTATAGCTCGAGTGGTCCTGGTTCGGCGTGCCTAAAGTCGGGTTCCACTATGACCTCGACCGAATATGGCTTCGAAATCAGCTCCACGGGCGGGTTAAGCAAGAATTTTACGCTTGACAGCTTTACGGTTACCAGCTCCAAACCTTAGACGTGAAGGAGAGCGGGAGAAACGAATCGTCGCTTCTCCCGCTTTCACCTTCCCATCCTGCAAGAAGGCAGCACAGAGCCTACTTCGAAGTGAATCTTCAGCCGCGCGCTGCGAGGGCAAGCAGGCGGTCGCTGCTGCCAGGAAGCGGAAGGAGTTGGGGCCAGGAGAACTCCGAGCCGGCTGCGGCTTTGAGTTTTTCGAGTTCCGCGCCGGTGGTCATCAATGCCAGCCAGCCTCCCGGCGCGACCAACTCCACTGCGGCCGCAACTGCCTTCGGCATCTTGTCCACTGCTCTCAAGACCACGCAATCAAATTCCGTACGAAGCGCCTCGGCCCGGCCAGCGTGAACCTTCGCCGAGATCCCCAGTGTGCGAATCGCTTCCTGCAGGAACGCGGCCTTCTTACCTTGCGACTCGGCCAGCGTCACGGCGATCTCCGGCCGACAGATCGCAATCGGAATGCCCGGCAGACCGGCGCCGGAGCCGAAATCGAGCAAGGTCGCTACCCCTCCTGGCAGCGCACGAGCAACTGCAATGGATTCAATAAAATGTAGAGATAGAATTCCTTCCTCGTTTCGGATCGAGCTCAAGTTGATGCGCGTATTCCAGCGAATATATAGCGAAAGGTAGGCCTCAAACCGGCTTGCCGTCTCGCCGTCCAACGGCTCAAGACCGGCCTCTGCCAACAGCGTATTGAGCCGCAGACCTGTGCTGGTCGTGCTCATCGCTCACTTCCCGCTCTTGGATCCATCCACTTGCGGCGCCTGCCACGCGGTGGCCGCCCGCACAAACGCAGAAAAAATCGCGCGTGAAAATTCACTTTGCGTGTAGGTGCGCTCCGGATGCCACTGCACCGCAACCACAAAGTGCTTCAGCGAATCCAGTTCCACGGCCTCGATGACTCCATCGCCGGGAGAAACAGCAGCCACGCGCAGGTTGTCCCCCGGCGTGCCGATCGCCTGGTGGTGGCTGGAGTTGACCTGTACCTCCGCACGATCGGCCGGAGTAAGCAGTCCGCTCAATCGAGACTCTTGGGCAATGTGTGCAGGGTGCGCCTCCACCACATCCCGGCCGGGCCGGTGATTGACCATAGTCTTCAAGTCCTGAATCAGCGAGCCTCCGCGCCACACATTCAAACTCTGTGCGCCGTGGCAGATGGCGAGGATCGGCTTGCGCAGGTTGAAGGCGTCCTGCAGAAGGAGTTCGTCGGCCGCGGTGCGGGCGGGGTCGTCTTGCGCGCACTCCGGCGCCCGCACTTCGCCGTAGCGTTGCGGATCGATGTCGAAGCGGCTGCCTGGAAGCAGAACGCCTTGTACGCCTGCCAGCAGGTTGGCCACGCTCTCCTGCGTCTCATTGAGCGGCACCACAACCGGATCCGCGCCCGCGGCCTCAAGCGCCTTCACGTACTGCGGCAACGCGCGCTGATTGTACTCCGGATCGCCGCTCGTGGGCTCGGGAATGGCAATGCGGACGGGCATGAAACCAGTGTAAAGCGCGTGCCGGTTCCGCGCGACTGCTTCACTTCGCCTTGCCTGTGCGGAGTCGCAGCGGCGCCGCAGCAGGAATCGGCCGTCGTCTCAGGCAACAGGCGCGGCCTCTTCCGTGCGGCTTTGCGCGTTCTGCCCCACCATCTCTTCAATCGCCGCGCGCAGCTTTTCCGTCAGCTCGCCGTTCTGGCGAACGGTCATTCCCTTCGTCTCGATCGGTTCGCCAACATGCAGGGTGAGCCTGCTTGGATAAAAATGGCGCGTGTGAATCGGCAGCAGGTCGAAAACGCCGCTGAGAGCAATAGGCACCAGCGGCGCCTGCGCGCGAATCGCCAGATACGCTGCGCCGGATAGAAACGGCCGCAGCTCACCGGTCGATGTCCGGCCACCCTCGGGAAAGACGAAGAGCGGCATGCCGGCGCGCAGCGCTTTCACGGCCCCGCCCAGGCTGGAGAGCGTGGCGTGCGGATTTTCAATATCGATCGGCATTTGCCCGGAGCGCCGCAGATACCAGCCGATCAGCGGCCACTTCCACAGGTCCTTCTTCGCCAGGATGCGGAACTGAAAGGGCAACGCGGCGAAGATCACAGGTGTGTCCATGTAGGAGGTGTGGTTGGACGCGTAGACAGCGACGGAGTGCTTGTGGAAGTTCTCCGCACCTTCGATCTTCAGCTTCGACAGCGTAATGCTCACCGCGCTGCGCCCCCAGAAACGCGCAATGCGATGCTGCACGCTGCCCTTCTTGTCTACCCATGAAACCGCAAACGCGGTGCTGGCGCAGATTGCCGTAACCACCAAAAGCAGCGGCGCCTGGAGCAGATTCGACAGCCAGCGATAGAACCGCGGCAGCGGGTTGGGCCTCGGGCTCATGACGGCTGCTCCTCTCGCAGCAGGCTGCGTGCCTCGCCTACAAGGTACACCGATCCCGAAACCACCGCCACGCCGCCGGCCGCGTACTCCCGCGCCATGCGGAGGGCTTCGCGTACCGATTCTGCCGCAACCGCAGGCGTTCCTGTAGACCTTGCTGCGGCCAGCAGATCGTCGAGAGGTGTGGCGCGCGCGGTATGGATGGGCGCAACGATCACCCGGTCGAAGAGGGGAAAAAGAATCTGCGCCATCTCGCCCGCCGGCTTATCGCGCAGGCAACTGAAGATCAGCGTGCGCGGCTTCTCCTCGCGCAAAGTTTCGCGCAAAGCCGCGCGCAGCGCCCACGCGCCGGCAGGGTTATGCGCAACATCCAGAATCCACTCCATCCCACGCCCGTCGATCCGTTCCATTCGTCCCGGCCAGCATGTCCGGCGAATGCCTTCCTCGATAGCCGCCGCAGTCACGGGAAAGCCGTGCTGCGCGCCGAGCTCGACCGCTGCCGTAATGGCCAGCGCCACATTGCGCTGCTGGTGCGCGCCGGCGAGCGGCGAATCGACCTTGATCCTTGCGCCAAGCGCTTCCACCCCATAAGCGCCTGTCGTCCCGTCTCCCGGCATATACGGAACCGCGCTGACAGCGTGTACGCCCAACTCCGCGGCAACCTCACCTAGAATCTGGCTCGCCTCGGGATGTTGCGGCAGCGTGACCATCGTTCCGTCGCGCCGCAAAGTTCCCGCCTTCTCGCGCGCAATCGCTAAGATGCTTGACCCGAGCCACTCCATGTGGTCGAGTGAGATGTCGGTGACGATCGTAAGAAGCGGCTCTACAACATTGGTCGCGTCCAGCCGGCCTCCCATACCCACCTCGAGCACGGCAATGTCCACCTTACTCTCAGCAAAGTGCAGGAATGCTGTTGCAGTCAAAAACTCAAAGTAGCTGGGTAGTTGTGGTAATTGGCTGCTGAGCAACAATTCCTGAGCGGTGTCGTGTACCCGGAAATAGAGGCGGGCAAAGTCAGCGTCCGCGATTTCATGGTGATCGATTTGGATTCGTTCGTTGGGCCGCTCCAGATGCGGTGAGGTATAAAGCCCCGTGTGCAGTCTTGCTTCCGTTAGGATTGACGCCAGCGTCGCCGCAGTCGAGCCTTTTCCATTCGTCCCGGCGATCAGTACTGTAGGGAATCTCTGCTGCGGGTCGCCCAATGCGCGAAGCAGCGTGCGCACCTCGTCCAGGGAGAACTTCCGGCGCTGCTGGCCTCCGCGTACATATAACTCTGGCGCCAGAGCGCTGAGTTGATCGATTGCCGCCGCGTAGGACATGGATAGTTCAGTATAAGAGCCACCCCGAAAACTCGCTGGCATTCGCTACTTCATCGGCCGTCATAACGCTGGCTTTTGTGCAAGACACACCTGCTGCAACTCCCTCTTCTCTTTCCTCTTCTGCGCTGGTTGCACACAACAGCGGCACATTCCACAGCCATTTTCATGCTGCCTGTGGGAGCCGTGGGAAAGACCCTCACAACTCCCGCCCTTCGTACCTGTTTTCCTTTTCTCCTGAATTACACAGCCCCGATTTAGGAAACGGGCCCACTATTCAACCCGCTTCCAGGAAGCCACTTCGCTCGGATTCCCACTTTTCCTATGCGAACTACGGGTGCTTCTAGCTTTATTTCTTTCTTATATTCCTTTTTCCACTATCCGTAGAGTGAGAGTAGAAAGCTAGCGTAAGAACCGTTTGTGCGTAACGAGGTCGAAGCGCTTCCGTAATCCCACGGACCTTGCGGGGATTCTCCCTTGGAATTCAGAGAATCTGCCCTGTTTTCCACGCGCACATCGGTTAAGAGGTGACTACAATCGGGAAGAAGAAAAGCAGCCGCTTCCGGCGACCTGCAAGGTGTTATACAGTGGGGACATAGGGCGCGGCTTCAAGAGCAGGGGTGGGTGTATGCCAAGTGTGGAAGCCGAAGTTGAGAAGCCGGCCGCGCAGGGGGCAGCGATGGAGATTACCGTAAGCCGCCAGGAGTTGGTGAAGGAACTCACGGCCACGCAAAGCGTAGTCGAGCGCAAGACCACCATCCCCATTTTATCCAATTTTCTTCTTGAGGCGGACGAAGAACGGCTGAGCATTACTGCCACCGATCTCGACCAGGCCATCCACACCAGCACGGCGGTCAAAGTCAAGAAACCCGGCGCGTGTACCATCCCTGCGCGCAAACTCTACGACTACATCAAGCTCCTGCCTGACGGTGAAATCTCCATCAAGCTTCTAGAAAACCACTGGGTGCAGATCCGCAGCGGCCGGTCGAACACCAAGATGGTCGGTATGGCTCGCGCCAACTACCCCCAGGTTCCCGAGTTTCCGTCGGTCGCCTCCACCAGCATCTCACTCGCCGCGCTGCGCACGCTCATCGCGCGCACCATCTTCGCTATCTCCAACGAGGAGTCGCGCTACACGCTCAACGGGGCTCTGCTCATCCTCAAGGCCGAATCCATCGCCATGGTCGCCACGGATGGCCATCGTCTCTCCTTCGTTGAAAAGCCAGCCGAGACGCTTGAAGGCATCAGCGGCGAAAAGCGTGTCCTCATTCCTCGCAAGGCGCTCCAGGAACTGCAACTGCTGCTCGCGAACTCCGACGCGGAGAAGGTCGAGTTTGCCGACGATGAACACACTCTCTTCTTCCGCATCGGCCACCGCACGCTCTCCAGCCGCAAGCTCACCGGCCAGTTCCCCAACTTCGAAGCGGTGATGCCACGCGACAACACCAAGTTCGCCGTCGTGCGCGCGGCGGAGCTCTCCGCGGCCATTCAGCGCGTCGCCCAGTTTGCCGACGAGCGCTCCGGCGCCATCCGTATGCGCCTCGAAGACAACGAGCTCAAGGTCAGCGCCAACTCCACCGAGTCCGGCGAGAGCGAAGACACCATCGACACCCCCTACTCCTCCGAGCCCATCGTAGTCGGCTTCAACTCCACCTACATCCTCGACTTCCTCAAGGCCCTCGACAACTCCGGCGAGGTCCGCCTCGAATTCAAGGATTCGCAATCCGCCGGCCAGATGCGCCCAGAAGATCCTGACGCCGAGTACAAATACCGCTACGTGCTGATGCCTATGCGCATCTGACGCACGGCTCCTCATAGAGGCAGTGGGTGCCCCATCCTTACGACGTTCTTTTGTCGCAAGGGTGGGATACCATAGTCACCGGAGGCAGCAGCGGCCTTCAGACCTGCGAATTCCAGCACAACCGAGCACAAGAAGCGTGCGGCTTCAACCCGTACCTTCGATTCAAACCAGGCCTTGTAACAGGGCGCGACTTCAGTTGGGCCGCCAACCCGCCCCACGCGCTTCAGAAATCAGGTACGCGGTGCAGCCGCAATTAAGTCTGTCCTGTCAAGGCCGCATGTGAGCGCCAAGGCTTCCTGCGAAAGCCCCTGTTGTTTTCGGAGTTCCCGCACGCGCTCTCCGAAGCTTCTTTGAATCTGAGATTCACTTGGTTGCATTGTTGATCATCGAATCACCGCGGATGGCCATAAGTCCGCGGACTTTAGGTATCTAAGGTGAAAGAAAGCCTGCAATTCAACCTGCCCCAGACATTCTTGCCCCTGGCTTGTCTGCTGCGGGATGGGCTCTTCTAATGCTTGGCGGCGCGAGAGCAACACAAACCCCAAAATTGAATACAAAAAGGGCCGATTTGACGACGTTTGGCGACGAAAATCGCCGCGGTTTCGGACGTTTTTGGACGGTCCGTTGTTGATTTTGAATGACTTATTCTGAAAAATAGGCCGTTTTGATACCCCTCCCGGGTATAGGGGGGGTAGGGGTGAAAGGCAGCTCTTGGCTTTTAGCTCCCAGCTTTCAGCTCGTGTTGCTGAATTGGATAGCCCGTAGCCGGTGGCGAAAGCGGCGAAAGTGGTCCCCGGGTCTCGCTCAGGACGGGGTCCGGGACGCAGGGACGGACATTTCTGACTGTACATAGAGCCATTGTGCGCACAACGGGCGAAATAATCTGCAAATTCCTGAAATTTATTTTCGAGCAATCTATGGAGTTTGCGCCGTCCCTACGGGACTGGCCTTGTGAATTGGTCCATCCCACCCCACGCTGAAGCGCGGGGCTAACGAACGGTGCGCCTACGGCGCGGGGGACGGGTAGCCAGCGATATCTGGGATTCATCGCGAAGGCCGTTTGGCGCCTCAGTATAAGCAGAAGCGCGGGGCTAACGAATGTTGCGCCGCCGCCGGCGCGTGGAAACAAGCAGCCAACTTTGGCAAGAAATCGATTCGTTCGGTCGCCCTGAGACTCAGCGGTGGGCGGCACGCTCGCGCTGGAGTTCGCGGTAGAGTTCGCTTTTTGAGCGGCCCTGCTCGCGGGCAAGGCGCTTGAGAGCTTCCTTTTCGTCGATGTTGTTCTCAGACCGGATGCGCGCGACGCGGTCGGCGAGCTTCTCGGGCGCGGCTGCTGCGGCCTGCGCGACGCCGGATGAGACGGTTTGCGCGGGTGCTTCGATGAGCAACACGATCTCGCCGCGGATGCGATCGCGGCTCAAGAGCTCACGGCGCACTTCGGCAACGGTTCCGCGGAGAAACTCTTCATGGATCTTGGTCAGCTCGCGTGCCACGACGACACGCAGGGCGGGGCCCCAGGTGCTTTCGAGATCGGCCAACGTCGCGAGCAGGCGATGCGGCGCCTCATAGAAGATCAAGGTGCGCGAGGTTTTGCGCGGGTCTACTTGTGAAAGGGCGGCGAGTTTGGCGAGATTTTCCAGACGCGTGCGGCGCGCGCCGGATTTTTCGGGCAGGAAGCCGAGGAACTCGAACTCTTCGGCGGGCAATCCTGAAGCGATCAGCGCGCTGATGGCGGCGTTAGCACCGGGAATGGGAAAGACGGGCACGCCGGCGGCGATGGCCTCGCGGACCAGCCAGGAGCCGGGGTCGCTGATGGCGGGCGTTCCAGCGTCGGAGACGAGAGCGACAGCGCTCCGCGCTTTCATGTTTTGGATGAGTTCTGTGGTTCGCGACCGCTCGTTGTGCTCGTGGCAACTGACGGTTTTTTTCTCGATTTGGAAATGATTGAGAAGTTTTTGGGTTTGGCGGGTGTCTTCGCAGGCGATGCGGTCCACGCGGCGCAGCACGTCGAGGGCGCGCAGGGTGATGTCGCCGAGGTTGCCGATAGGAGTGGCGACGAGGTAGAGGCCGGGAGCGAGCGGTGTGGATGGAGCCGGTTCCCGGGTCTCAGAATTGAGGCCTGGGGCACCCGCAAGATTCGACGCGCCAGCCGGTTCTTTCGCGTCCGCCATGGGAGCCTTCAGTTGCCTTGTTCCTGGCGTTCGATGCGGCGCTGCTCGGAGAGCAGAGACATGGAGCTCATGAGATTCTGCACGCTCACGATGCCCACCACGCGCTCACCGTCGGTGACGGGAATCAGCGGCAAGCCGTGGCCGGCAGTGAGGCGGCGAATGGTGGCGCCCAGCGTGTCGTCGGGCCGCGCCACCTGAAAGGCGCGCGACATGACGGACTGCACGTAGGCGTTGCCATCGTTGCGCAGGGCGTCCATGATGCGCTGCCGCGAGACGATGCCCACCAGTTGCGGGCCGCGCACCACGGGGAAATCCTCCTGCAGGGAGTGCACGCAGCGATAGAGGGCGTCGGCGAGCGTGTCAGAGGGCGAGAGCGTAGCAAAGTCCGTGAGCATGACCTCGCTCATGCGTACGGTGTCAACGACGGACTGGAAGAAGACGCCCTGGTCCTCGACCTGCGCGCCGATCATGATGAAAAATCCGGCGAAGAAAATCCAGGGGTCGCGAAGCAACATACCGGCGAGCATGGCGGCAAGCGCAAGCCCCTGACCGAGACCGGCGGCGGCGCGGGCCGCGGAGGCGAAGCCGCGCGTGCGGGCAAAGCCGCAGCGGATGAGACGGCCGCAATCGAGCGGATATGCCGGCAACAGATGCAACAGGCCCATAAAGACCTGGAGCCACACCAGGCTGCGCAGAAGAGAAGCAGGCGAGATGAAGGGATATGTGAACAGATTCAGACTGGGACTGGCTCCCAAGACGATGCCGGCAGTGGCGAACGCCGCGCCGAGGTTTGCCAGGGGGCCGGCAAGAGCAAGGGCATACTGCCCGCTACCGCTGCTGGCGATCTCCTGACTCTCGGGGTTGGCGTAGGCAAACAGGCCGCCGATGGGCAGCAGCAGAATGGCGCGGAGGCGCAACCCCAGCCAGGCAGCCACGAGCAGGCGCGCGGTGTCGCGTATGGCTACGGCCGACACAAGAAGGAGAAAGAGGGCCAACCCGCGCGGCCAGCCGTCGGGACCGCCGAGAGCAAAGAGCACGAAGACGAGCAGCGGGAAAAAGACGTGGATGCGAATCTCGACACCCATCCAGCGGCCCAGCGGGATTGACCAGCCACGCATAGTTAGATTGTAGAGGGTGGCGACCGAAAAACGGATTTCAGAACGCCGTCCCTACGGGACTGGCCATCTGAATTGGTCCATCCCACCCCACGCTGAAGCGCGGGGCTAACGAACGGTGCGCCTACGGCGCAGGGTGCGGTGAACGCGTTATTTCCGCGCGAAATTTTCCATACGCTGAAGCGCGGCTTCGAGCTTCCAGAGCGCCGTCCCTACGGGACTGGCCATCTGAATTGGTCCATCCCACCCCACGCTGAAGCGCGGGGCTAACGAACGGTGCGCCTACGGCGCGGGGGTGCAGTGAAGCGAGTCGATTATGCTGGATGG
Organism: Occallatibacter sp.; assembly: GCA_049511595.1. GTDB lineage: Bacteria > Acidobacteriota > Terriglobia > Terriglobales > Acidobacteriaceae > Telmatobacter. Next base: position 9,962 of record JBEKXX010000069.1, read on the forward strand.
CGATGCGTATCATCGCTGGATTGTACCGCTCACGCAGGCTTGCCGCTCCGCCAGGGTTGAGTACCCGGCCCACCAGCGACCGCCTGCGGGAGACGCTGTTTGACGTGCTTGCGCCGCGCATGGAGGGTGCGGCGTTTCTGGATTTGTATGCCGGGTCGGGCGCGATGGGGCTGGAGGCGCTCAGCCGCGAGGCCGCGGCTGTCACTTTCGTGGAGCGTGCTCCGGCGGCCCTGAAGGTTCTGCGCGGCAACCTTGAGCGTCTCGGGATCGGCAGCGGAGTTCGCTTACATGCGGGGAGCGTGGGCGCGTTTCTGCGGTCTGCCGGAGCGGCCGGAGAGAGACCGGAATGCTACGACGTGGTTTTTCTCGATCCGCCCTACGATGCAGCCGAGGAATACGCGGCCACTCTCAGACTGTTGGGCGGGGACGCTCAAGGAATTCTGGCGCCCGGCGCGGTGGCCGTGGCCGAGCACCGGCGCAAGGTCACTCTGGATGAGCAGTACGGCAGCCTGAAACGGACGCGGCGGCTCGAACAAGGCGATGCGGCGCTGAGCTTTTTTGCAGCCCTTTCCACGGCTCAGGAGCGAGCGCCGAGCGACCTTCGCTGATCGCGGGAACTCTCGAGCATTTTTTCTTGCACTTACACCTGTGAGCGGTGTCACTTTCAACTGCATTGACAGGGGTGGAAAGTAAGTGAAAAATGACGGAGCGAAGGAATTCGAGCCGTTGGATGCGGTCTACGGAGGGAACGTGAAAAACGCGGTGAAGGTGCGGATTGCGGGAGCTTTGGTTTTGTTAGGCGCGGCATGGTGGATGGCGGGCTGCAAGCCGGCACCCGAGCTGACACAGGCCCAGGCTTTGGCGATGATTCAGGCCAAGTTCGACCAAACTCCCGCTGCACCGGTCGACATCACGGTGGGCGATAGGGGTATGCAACAGGGCGATTTAGCCAAGTATTGGATTGAAACCAAGAGGTATCCCAACGGGTACTGGGGCGACTTTACCCTGACGCCCGACGGCAAGAAAGTGCTGAAGCTGGTCAGCGGCGGCGATGTGATTCAGTGGCGCCCCGAAAACCCGGCCGATCGGAACTTCACCGTGGTTGTGGAGACGCAGGCCGCCAATCATCTGAAAGCCCGCGACGTGGGCCAGATTGAGACCGTAGGAGACAGCAGGATCGCCCCGTTCACCGAGGACGTGAATATGAACGGAGTGCCGGATGCTCTGCAGAACATTGCGCACAATCCCGGCAACAAGCTGAGTTCCCTGCATCAGGCCACCTTTGTTCTGGTCAACGGGGCCTGGAGCCTGCAATCGATCGAATGAAACGCGCTTCGCCTATTGCGGCGGCGAGTTGCGCGGAACGGTGGGCGGTGCGCCGCCCATCATTCCGCCCACGTTCACACTGGCCGCGGTAAAGGCCCCATCCTTCACGGCGCCCTCGACGCGGATCGTGTCGCCGACCTGAATATCGGCCAGAGTCGCGGGCTCGCGGCGTTTGCGAAACTCCGTATTCTCATCGGCGACGAACGTGTGCGGGGCGTTATCGAGCGCGCCGGTGAGCGTGATCTTCACGCCGTCGATGGAGGCGACCTTGCCCATCAGCCAGGTCTTGCCGAAGTTGGCCTCCATAGCGCGCATCTGCTGGGCAACTGCGGGATCGAGTTGCACCACCGCCGTGGCGGCGACGGATTTCGCGGCTGTATCCACGTCGCCCATCACGCGGATCGTGTCACCTGGCTTGATGGCGGAGGATTGGATTTCCTGGGGCGGATTCCCTCTGCCGTTGCGCATACCGTCGCCGGCGCCTTGACCGCCGCCTGGTCCGCGCGTTCCGGCCACCTGCTTGATGAAGTGCGTGCTGGAGGTGAAGTGGACGGTGTAGACGTCGCCTGAATCGGTCTTGATGGTGTAGCGATCCGCCGCTACTTCCGTGACGGCGCCCATCAGGCCGCGGCCCATCATGCCCATTCCGCCGCCATAGCCGCGGTGGCCGTAGCTACCGCCGGGTTCCTGAGAAGAATTCCGGCCAGACGGCGGGGCCGAAGCGGAATCCTGAGCGACGGCAGCGGCAGTGAAAGCAAAGGCGGCGAGCATTGCGAGCAAGTAGCGGGGTTTCATAGGAACTCCTGAGTGGCCGAGCGGCCAACCTAACAGATAGATAGACGAATGAAACGCGGCGGGAGACGAAGCGCCGTTTCCAGGCGAGGCTGCAGAAGCCTATTGCTTGCTCTGTTCGGCGAGTAACTGCTTGAAGGCCGGGTCGGAACGCAGGCTGGCGAACTGAATATCGGTCTGGACTTTCTTGCGCGTGGTAAACCCTTCGTCGAGCGCCATGCGGAGATAGTGGAGGGCGCAGTCGGCGTAGCCGGCGCGCGCGCATCCCGCCGCCATGTAGTAGTTCATGGCGCCGCGCTCCTGCACATCGGAGGGGTTATCGACTGTTGGACTCGAGTGATCGGTGAAGATCTGCGGGTCGATAGCCAGGGCCTTCTGGTAGGCCTCCCAACCTTTGTTGTACTTATGCTCCGCAAGCAGGTTGGTGCCAAGGTTTTTGAGAGTGATCGCGGAGCGCGGGTCGAGCTTGAGGGCTTTGCGGTACATGCGGTCTGCTTGCCCGTACTCCTTGAGCGAGGCATAGATGGTGCCCAGATTGTTCAGAACGTCAGCATTGCCGGGATCGAGCTTGAGCGATTCCCTGTAGCATCGCGTGGCGTCTCTGGGATTGAACATCATTTGGTAGGCAATGCCCATCTTGTTCCAGATGTCGGCTGTCTTTTGCGGTGCTTTGGCGTAGGCCTCAATGGCGGCCTGGTAGCGCTGACGAGCGTAGAGCGAGTCGCCAAGCTGCTCCGGAGTAGGCTGAATCGGCGAGGGAGTGGCGGCGGCGGCCGGAGCTGGAGCCGGGCCCTTCTCCTGGGCCGGCAGCAGCCGCAGCGCAGCAAAAGAAAGAGCGGCCAGCGCGGCAGTCAAGATCCATCGGTTTGGTTGGAACGCAAACACGGTCCCTCCTGTCGACGAGGCCAGGGGCGACAAAACCGTCAGATCGTCCGGTGAAATTAGAGCACCATTCCACAACAAATTCCAGCCCAGGGCTTACCACTGCTTCCATGCTTTGCAAAGGCTCGACAACGGCCTGAACGGTTCAGGTGCGTATCGCACGATCTTCCGCGAAAGGATGTGACGGACAGTGCTGAAGTTGGCGGCGAAAAAAGGCCCGGCCCCGGAATTGCCCAGCGACCCCAAAAAGACAGTCAAATTCATGAAAATGGGCTACACTCACCGCAGACGGGAGGACACACCGTGAGCACAGCCGGCGTTTCCGGGCCGCGATCGGAGATTGGCCATCGTTTCAACGATGTGCGGCGGGGCACGCTTGCTTTATGCGAGCCGCTGACGCCGGAGGACATGATGGTGCAGTCGTGCCCAGAGGCTTCGCCGGCCAAGTGGCACCTGGCCCACACGACGTGGTTTTTTGAGTCGTTCGTGCTGCGGGATTTTCTGCCGGGCTACCGGCTCTTCCACGAGGACTTTCCGTGGCTCTTCAACAGCTATTACGAAGGTTTTTCCGCGTTTCCCGAGAAGCGGCTGCGGTCGTCGTTCTCGCGGCCGGGACTCGACGAGGTTTTGCGCTACCGCGCGCATGTGGACGCGGCCATGGAACGGCTCTTTGAGCGGGAGCCGGAGCCTGAGGCGCTGCGGCGGATCGAGCTGGGCGTGAATCACGAGGAACAGCACCAGGAGCTGCTGCTGACCGACATTTTGAACGCGTTTTTCACGAATCCGCTGCGGCCGAAATACAGGGATCAGGGGTCAGAAAACAGGGAACAGGGGTCAGGGATCAGGGATCAGAAAACAGGGATTGGGGAACAGCAGATCGCGCTCAAATTTCTGGAGTTCGAGGGCGGGCTGCGGGAGGCGGGACACGCGGGCGAGGGGTTCTGCTACGACAACGAGCTGCCGCGGCATCGTGTGTGGCTGGAGCCATACAAGCTGGCCGACCGGCTGGTGACGTGCGGGGAGTTTGCGGAATTCATGGCGGACGGGGGCTACCGGCGGGCAGAGTTGTGGCTTTCAGCGGGATGGGACGCGGTAAGGGCAAACGGCTGGCGCGCGCCGCTCTACTGGACGGAGAAAGATGGCGCATGGAGCGTGTTTACGCTGCGCGGCGAGCAGCCGTTGGAGCGCGTGGCATCGGCGCCGGTGAGCCAGGTAAGTTTTTATGAGGCGGACGCTTACGCGCGCTGGGCGGGCCACCGGCTGCCCACCGAATTCGAGTGGGAGGCGGCAGTGGAAGGTCAGCCCGTGGAGGGGAACCTGCTGGATTCCGGGCGGCTGATGCCTGCGCCGGCAGGAGAATTGGACGAAAGGCTGGGTCGAGGACGGTGCTATGGGGATTGCTGGGTGTGGACAAGCAGCGCCTACCTGGGCTATCCGGGCTTTTGCCCACTTGAGGGCGCGCTGGGCGAGTACAACGGCAAGTTCATGAGCGGGCAGATGGTACTGCGCGGCGGATCGTGCGCGACGCCGGCACGGCACATCCGCGCGAGCTACCGCAACTTCTTTGCGCCGGAGACGAGGTGGCAGTTTTCCGGCATAAGGCTGGCGTCGTAAACGTTCCGGGCGCATCCAACGGAAAAGCAGATGAGTACAGCATCTTCCCCTGCCCCAATACTTGAAATCGATCAACGCGCCGCCTCGGCGGTCCGTAGAGGGCTCTCTTCGCGGCGCAAGCGGCTGTCTGCCTGGCTGTTCTACGACCAAGCCGGTTCACGGTTGTTTGAGGCCATCACGGAACTGCCCGAGTACTATCTGACGCGGACGGAGCGGGGAATTCTGGCGGCGAACGCGGGAGAGATGGTGGCGCAGGCGGCGGACGGAGCGAGACTGCGCATCACGGAGCTGGGCGCGGGATCGGCCGACAAAACGCGGCTGCTGCTGAGGGCAGCGGTGGAGCGGCAGGGAACCGTGCTCTATGAGCCGGTGGATGTGTCGGCGAGCGCGCTGGATGGAGCGAAAGAACGGATTGAGCGCGAGATCGCTGGCGTGACGGTGACGCCGCGGGTGATGGACTACACAGACGGCGACGGACGCAGGTTCGATTTGGGCGCGGCGGATCGCGGTGAGAGGCGGCTGGTGCTCTACATCGGATCGAGCATCGGGAACTTTGAGCCGGGCGAGGCTTTACGACTGGTGCGGCGGGTGAAAGCAGGACTCGAGCCGGGCGATGGGCTGCTGCTGGGCGTGGATCTGGTGAAGGACGAAGCAACGCTCGTGGCCGCTTACGACGATGCGGCAGGCGTAACGGCGGCCTTCAATCGCAACGTGCTGGTCAGGCTGAATCGCGAGATGGACGCGGACTTCGACGCGGAGGCCTTCGCGCACCGCGCGGTGTGGAATGCGCGCGAGTCGCGGATGGAGATGCATCTGGTGAGCCGGATCGCCCAGCAGGCGAGTGTCGGCGCGCTGGATTTGACGGTTGCGTTCAATCCCGGCGAGACGATTCACACCGAGAACAGCTACAAGTACCGGCCGGGGCAGGCGGAGGCGCTGCTGGCCGAGGCAGGATTTCGCGCGGAGGCGACGTGGACGGATGCGCAGGGGTGGTTTGCGGTGTGTTTGGGGCGCGCGACCTGACTATTTCGGTGATGGAATCCGCACCAGCAGGATGTCGTGGCTTGAGATTTCGAGCGGCATGTTGTCGATGAGCGTGACCTCCTTGCCGGTCCAGAGATCCTTGCCCTTTTGGGGGCCTTGCAGGCCGAGTTTGGCCAGGTTCAGGTGAAACGGATGCGTGGAGTAGCGGTCGGATCCGGCGTTGACGACCGCAATGGCCAAGGCTCCGCCGGATAGATGGCGCGTCCAAACGTCAACCTCGCCTTCGGAGTAAGCGCGCGTGGCTTCGCGGCCCAGTCGATCCTGGTCGATGGCAATCACGTCGCGATTGGTGAGAATGGCGCGAACCTCGGGCGTCATGTTGGGCAGGTCGTTGCCGGCCAAGAGAGGCGCGGCGAGCATGGCCCACATGGAAAAATGCGTGCGATTCTCGGCCAGCGAGAGTTTGCCGTTGCCCACTTCGAGCATGTCGGGATCGTTCCAGTGGCCGGGGCCCGCGTATGGGGCCAGGCCCGCCTGCTCGTTGAGGAGGGTATACATGCTGTTCCAATTGGGCTGGATGTCGTCGGTGGTGCGCCAGAGATTTGCGCCGACCTGCGGACCCCACTCCCACACGGCGTCCCACCCGTACTGGCAGAGCGAATAGACGATGGGCCGGCCGGTGGCTTTGAGCGCTTTGTCCATCTTGCCGTAAGCCGCGATCATCAGGCGCATCTGCGCAGCACTGTCGTTGGGCGCCTGTTTCATCATCACTTCGGGTATGTAGCTGCACAGGTCGTACTTCAGATAGTCGATGCCCCACGATGCATAGAGCTGCGCGTCCTGCGCTTCGTGATCGAGCGAGCCTGCGTAGCCGGCGCAGGTCTGCGGTCCCGGCGAGGAGTAGATGCCGAGCTTGAGCCCCTTTGAGTGGACGTAGTCGGCCAGCGCCTTCATGTCGGGGAACTTCGAGTTGGAGTGCAGCACGCCGTTCGAGTCGCGCTCACCCTCCCAGGTGTCGTCGATATTGATGTAGATGTAACCTGCATCTTTCATGCCGGTGGCGACG
>JBEKXX010000070.1:0-16249 GCA_049511595.1 Occallatibacter sp.
CGCTTCTCACCGAGCGCACCGGCCACAAGATCGACATCGCCGTCCCCCAGCGCGGCGACAAGAAATCCCTCGTCGATCTCGCCGGCCAGAACGCCCGCCAATCCTACACGCAGCGCTTCCGCGTGCTCGAGCCTTCGCGCAAAGCCATTCAGGAGGCTCTCGCTGACACGCTGATGCTCCCCGAGCTTCCGCGCCGCATCGAGTGCTTCGACATCTCGCATATTCAGGGCGCGGAGACGGTAGCCTCGCTGGTTGTTTGGGAAGACGGCAAGATGAACAAGTCAGCCTACCGCAAATTCAAAGTGAAAACAGTTGCCGGCGTCGACGATTTCGCCTCCATGCGCGAGGTTGTCGAGCGCCGCTACCGCCGCCTCAAAGAGGAAGACCATCCGATGCCGTCACTCGTGCTCATCGACGGCGGCCTGGGCCAGCTCCACGCCGCGGCCGAGGCGCTCGAATCCCTCGGCTTCACTTCGCAGCCGCTCGCCTCCATCGCAAAACGAGAAGAGATCATTTACCTCCACGGCAACGAAGACGAGCCTATCGTCCTCGACCGCCGCTCGCCCGTGCTCCACCTGGTCCAGCTCATCCGCGACGAAAGCCATCGCTTTGCCGTCGGCTATCACCGCCAGCGCCGCGCCATGCGCGACCGCGACTCCGAGCTGCTCAAAATCCCCGGTATCGGCCCGCAAACCCGCCAGCGCCTGCTCACCCACTTCGGCAGCCTGCGCGATGTCGAGCAAGCCACTGCCGAGTCGCTCGCCGCCGTCGTCAGCCGCAAAACCGCCGAAACCATCTGGCGGCACTTTCATCAGGACTAGCAGGCGACCTAAGCAAACCGGATCCCCCTACTCCACCCGCATCAGCTCTCTCTTCTTCACCACAATCCGCTTGCTGCACGCGGGGCAGGAGAATCGGTCGAAGAGCGCCACGCTACCCACCGCCGCCCCGCACCACGGACACTTCCCTTTCAGCGCGTTGATTCCCAGCAGCGACCCCAGCAGCGGCGCGCACACGCCCGCCACGATCATCGGCACGCCAAGAAACACCCCCAAGCCGGTCAGGCAAATCATCCCGCCATAAATGATCAGAACCGGCGCCGCAAGCAATCCCAGCAACAATCCGCTGAACGCGCCCTTCACCGGCGCCTTTTCGCGATCCGGGTGCTCGTGCATGGGCTCCTGACTCTCTTTCACGCTCGTGGCTCCGCAATGCGGGCAAAACTTCCATTCCGCCTCGATGTGTGCTGCGCATTTCGAACAGGTTCCGCTCATAGGCGACCGCTCCCTCACAGCCATGAGAAATGGCGCAGGACTCAACGAGCGACAGACGCACTGCGCCCAGGCGTTCGCTGCGGCAGGTCTGGGGTTGCCGCGGCGCACCACTCGCTTTCACAGACCATCCACTCATCTTGGGCCCTGACGCGTCTGCAGCATGAGAGTAAGTCTGATCTGATGGCCTTGCCCGTGACTCCCATCACTCCCATGACCTCACTTCACAAGCCCGCCGCGGCGAACTGCGCCGCAGGATTCGGACCCCTGCCAACTCCGCAAAATCTGTGATCTTATAGAGATAGTCCCCCCCTACGCGTACCTTGGAGCGAAGCCATGGCCGCATCTCTGGAATCGAGCCCCGACAATCGCCTGGACTTTTTCAACGAGCAAAAGCTGCCCGCGGTCATCGCTGCCTCGAAGGGTGAATCGCTGCTGGAACTCTTGAACAACTCGGCGCAGGCGCTCTCGGCAATCCAGCGGCGCTACGGAGCGATTCTTTTTCGCGGATTCGGCCTTCGCAACGCGGAGGACTTCCACGCCGCTGCTGCTCGCTGCTTTGCAGGCACATTGCGCCCGTATCTCGGCGGCGTAAGCCCGCGCGCGCAGATCAGGTCCGGCGTCTACGAGTCCACGCGTATTCCCTCTTATCTACGCATCACCCTGCACAACGAGATGTCTTATCTTCCGGACCCGCCGCTGGCTCTCGCATTCTTCTGCGAGGTTGAGCCGAGTCATGGGGGCGAGACGCCGCTGGCCGACTCGCGCGCAATCTACCAGCGCATCCCAGCGCCCATCCGCGCCCGGTTCGAGACACATGGTGTTCGCTATCATCGCCATCTCTACGGGCCGCGATGGTACTCCCCCACGCGAGCCTTCAGCCGCATTCTTGAACTGCACGCCTCCTGGACGACCGCTTTCTCCACCGACGATCGCTCTCAAGTCGAGCGAGTCTGCGCGCAGCAGGGCGCAACCGTGCGGTGGAATTGGGAAGGAAGCGCGCTGGTTACAAACACGCTGCCGGGGGTGCGGGAACACCCCGAGACAGGCGAGAAGGTGTGGTTCAACCATGTGTCTACTTTTGTCGCCACGCCGCGCACCGCGGGCCTGTCGCGCTGGCTTCTCTACCACGCTGGATTTCCATCGCCGCGCTCTCGGCCATTCCACGCAACTCTGGGCAACGGAGATCCGTTTCGCCTCGCGGAGCTCGACTGCATCAACGATGCAATGGATAGCGCAACCGTAAAGTTTCGCTGGCAGCGCGGCGATCTCCTTTTCGTGGACAACTTCCTCGTCGCCCATGGACGCATGCCGTTTCGCGGCCAACGCCGCATCCTGGTGGCGATTCACTAGTGGTTGTTGACAGCCCCTGCTTCTGCGTATTCTTGATTCGCAGTGCTCGGCTTGTTCAAACACCCGCAGTTCACGTAAAGCCAAGGTCTACGAGCATAGGGGAGCTCCACTCATGCATTCTTCCGTCTTCTCGAGATTCCGCAAGCCCGGTTTGCTGCTTGCGGGCATTTTTACGACCCTTGCCGCTCCATTGCTGCGCGCGCAGATGGTCTCTCCGTCCATCGACCAGCCCGGCCAGCCGTTTTCGTATTTTTCCAAGCCCACCGATGAGATCGGCCTTATGGGCGCGGAGGGCGCAACGGAAATTACGCCGGAGGGTTACCTGCGCACCGGCTTCGAGGAACTGATGTTCTTCGCCGGCCCGGATTTCGAGCCTACTAACGTGCGCATCCGCACCCTCGAACAGGGCCATCTGCCCATCGTCCACTATGAGTTCACGCGCGGCGGCATCGCCTACCGTTTCACGATGTTCGAGGGCAAAATCGACAAGAGCACCATCCTACGCGCCCGCGAGCACGCCAAGGTTCCGTTTCCATCTGGCGCCAACCCTGAAACCGGCATCGTCGAGCCGCTGGTCAACTTCATCCGCGTCGAGCTGGTAAACCAAACCCAGGCGCCCAATCGCGCCGTCTTTGCCTCCGGCGTCCGCTACGATGGCCCTGATACCACCGGCGAACCGCACGGCGACAATCGCTTTACGCGCCCCGCAAAGGGCGCCCTCCCCGGCAACTACCGGCAAATCGGCGAAGACTTCGATCTCAACTGGACGAATTCCTTCGACGGCACGAGTTTCTACCGCGGCAACCGCGGTCTCTACTCGTTTCCCGCCGGCTACGCCGACCGCACCTTCACGCTGCGCGCGCACGATAACGAAATCGAGCCGGCCGATGTTCTCCGTCCGGCGAGTTTGAGCGCGACCCCGACCACCCCCGTCGGCATCGTCAGCTACTCGCGCCTGCTCAAGCCGGGCGAAACGTGGACGCTCGACTTCAAGATGCCGCTCATCCCCACCGCCGATCCTTTCGCCGTCTCAGCCATCGACGACGCGGGCTTCGACGCCGCAAAAGCGCAGGTCATCGCATACTGGAACGGCTTGCTTGCATCCGGCATGCAGATTTCGCTGCCAGAGTCCAAGCCCGTAGATACCTTCTATACAAACCTCATCTACGACCTCATCGCCATCGACCACACCGGCTCCGACACCATCCAGACCGTCAACAAGCTCAACTACCATGAGTTCTATTTACGTGACGGCGCAGACATCGTTCATAGTTACGACATCACCGGCTACCCGAAAATTGCGCGCGAATGCCTCGACTTCTTTACAAAGAGACAGCAGCACGACGGCAACTTCCTGTCGCAGCCGCAGGAGTACGACGGATGGGGCGAGGCGGTGTGGGCCTACGGCCAGCACTACCGCATCACGCACGATAAGGACTTTGCCGAGTGGGCTCTTCCGCAGATCGACCGTGCTGTCGATTGGCTGCATCGGGCGCGCGCCGGCGAGCCGCTCCACATCGTCCCCGCCAGCGACGTGCTCGACAACGAGTACGTCCCCGGCCACATCACCGGCTACAACTTTCTCGCCCTCGACGGCCTCAAGCTCGCGATCGCCATGGCCGCCGAAACCGGCCACGCCGATCTCGCGCAAAAATGGCAGGCCGAGTACGACGGCTTTCACCAGGCGTTCTTCAAAGTGCTCGACGCGCAGGCTACCGCGCACAACGGTTATATCCCGCCTGCGCTCGACGGCCAGGCTGGCGGCTTCGACTGGGGCAATCTGCTTTCGGTGGTTCCCGAGCCTGTGCTCGATCCGCACGACCCGCGCGTGACGGCGACGCTCAAGGCCACGCAGGCCAAATATGCCGAGGGCATCACGACCTACGCCGACGGCAAGTTCCTGCACCACTATCTCATCATCAAGAACACGCTCACTGAGACGATTCGCGGCGACCAGGAGCAGGCGATCAAAGAGCTCTACGCGATCCTCGTCCACACCAGCTCAACTAACGCCGGGTTTGAGTTCAAGATTCGCCCCTGGGGCGACCGCGACTTTGGCGACGATCTTGCTCCCCATGGCTGGTTCGCGGCGGACTACCGCACTCTGCTGCGTACCATGCTCCTGCGCGAACAGGACAATCGGCTTCACCTGCTCTCCGTTGTCTCGCCGGCATGGATCGGCAAAGGCAAAACCATCTCCATCCGCCAGGCGCCCACCAACTTCGGCCTCTTCGACTTCACGCTCGATCAGCCTTCCGCATCGGAAGCGATTCTTAAGCTCGACGCGCACTTCGATCGTCCTCCCAAAAGCATCGAGGTCCATCTTCCTTGGTTTATTCGCTTGAATAGCGCAACTGCAGACGGCGCACCTATCCCGTTTTCGTGCCTGGAGCCATGCGCGGGAGGCTCCGTTTCCATTCCGGCCGCTGCACGGGAGGTTCACCTGCATTGGAGCGTCCTACCCAACACTCCGGCGCTCAGCTACGAGCAAGCCGTGGCCGGCTATAAGGCCGAGTACGCACGGCGCTACGCAGAATTCATGCATGGGGCAAAAGCGGTCGAGCGGTGATGCTTTGCGCGCAGAACAGGCGCTACAAAGGTTTCAGCGTTGCTGTACGCCGAAGGCACTACTGCAAACAGGCATTCCCCTTGAGAGAATGCCCCGTTCCGGCATCCTCTCAAGGAGCACGTCAACTCTGAAACCGCTTCAATTCGCTTCGCTGAGAACCGCGCTGTTTCCCAGATTCTCCTCCACCATCTCCAACAATTTCTGGGGCGGCACAGGCTTGTTCAGCAGATTGAAGCGATAGCCGGCGCGATTGGCCGATGCCATCAAATCCGCGGTCGACGCCTGTCCTGAGAAGAGAAGGGTTTTGCACTCTGGGTAGATGCGCTTGATTGTGATCGCAAGTTCGATGCCGTTCTTTCCCGGCATTACCACGTCCGTGATCAGCAGGCTGGGCGGCGCGATCAGCGCCGTCTCAATCGCTTCGTCCGCGTCGTATGCCGCCACCGCGGCATAGCCGCTCAAATTGAGAATCTTGACCACTGTGTCGGCGATTGCCGGCTCATCGTCGACCACCAGGACCATCGGCCGATTGTCTATTTCATCCTCGCGCGACCGCGGCGCTTTAACGGTCACGATAGGGGAGTTTCGTGTTCCGTTCACAGCCATAGGTTCCTCCTCGTCCTCATCCTTGCATGCCGCGTTCCATACCTTTCGGCGCGAAATGGTGAACAACACGGGAGCGCAGTCTCTTGAGTACTTTACGTCGATTTGCGGCCATTGGTTCGTCGCTCGAACCCTGGTGGAAACATCTGGGAATTTTTTACACACATGTGGTCTTTTTTACTGATCCGGTAGCTGCTTTTTATGCGGCGAATTCGTTTCGTACGTTTTCGATTTCATCTCGCTACGAAGTCGTCGCGTATCGCGTGATCCGATAGTGGCTGCTCGCCCGCGCACGTCATACGGCACGCTTGCGTTGTCGTGCATCTGATCGAATTGAGGGGCAAAGGTTGTGGCTAGCAATCTCATTTCGGACTCCAAACACCTCAGATTGCAGGCGGTTCGGCAAAGCGAGGTTCCCAGGGGCCGCGGCGGAAAACACAAGGCGGTCATTGACTTGCTGTTGCGCCATCTCGATCAACTCGAGCCGGGTAATGCTCTCAAGGTTTCTCTCGTAGCGCTTCCCTGCACCAAAGCGCAGATCCGCGCCGCGCTCAACCGCGCCACGCACAAGCGAGGGCTGGCAATCGTCACGTCAAGCGATGCGGCCAATCTCTACCTCTGGAAGCCCTCCCCGAATTCCTGATACCATCCTTTCGGTTCTCCAATTGGCTGGCGATGGACTCCCTGCGCATCGACAAGTGGCTCTGGGCGGCGCGCTTCTTTAAGACGCGCGCCATGGCCTCGCGCGCCTGCGATCTAGGCCGTATTCAATCGAATGGCGTGCGCGCCAAACCCGCTCGCGAGGTCCGCGCCGGAGACAAGCTGCGCATCGAAAACGAGCGCGGACCATTCAACATTGAAGTCCTTGAGGTCAGCGCCATGCGTGGCCCCGCTTCGGTCGCGCAAACCCTCTATCGCGAGACCGAAGAAAGCCGTTTGGCCCGCCTGCACCTTGCCGAGGAACGTAAGGCCATGCAGCAGTACGTCCCGCTTCCTGTGCGCAGACCCTCCAAGCGCGACCGCCGCCGCATCGTTCAGTTCCGGCGGGGAATGTAGCATTCCTCTCGCAAAAATCAAAAGGCCCGGAGCCAGGTCCGGGCCTTTTATCCAATTCCTTCGTTGTTCGATGCGGCGCTGGTTACGCGATCAGCCGCTTGACCTTCTCCTCAATCACTTCCTGCGGCACATATCCCACAATCTGATCCGCCACCTTGCCGCCTTTGAAAAACAAGAGAGCCGGAATGCCGCGAATGCCGTAGCGGGAAGGCGTTGCGCCATTCTGGTCCACGTTCACCTTGGTCACCTTCAGCTTGCCCGAATAGGCCGCGGCCACGCCCTCAACATGGGGCCCAATTGCCTTGCACGGCCCGCACCAGGCCGCCCAAAAATCCACCAGGACCGGCTGCTCGCTGCGCAGCACTTCCTGATCGAAATTTGCATCGTTCACTTCCAAAACACCCAAACCAGACATGATCCTCCTTGCGGACTCGCACCCGATGATTGTACAGGAAACCGTATGCTCATACGATGCATCACACAGGTCAAAGGTCGCAACGCGCCACGGCCTTTCTAAACCAAGTGGCATCGGGGGACGCGCGCCGCCCTGCATTGCTTTGGCAGGTTTTTAGAGTGCTCAAACGCTTTCGTGCGCAAAGAGAAGCGCCCGGATCCGACTAGGATCTCGGGCGCTAGAGCAGCCCTCCCCCAGAACTGCTCACGCAGCGAATGTAAGGTGTTCAATCGATAAATAGCAAGCAATCTTAGGTAATTGCAGAAGTAATCATCGAATTGGTGACTACACACCTAAGCAACGCTCGTAACTTACTGATAACGGATAGGCTTGCATCTCCAGGCTCTGTCTTGTAATCCACGTCATTTATTTTCAATCACTTGACTTGCACCGGCCCGCGAAAACCGGCAAACCGCCAGCTCCGCCGCTACGTGACCTGCAGCGGCTGCTCGAATTACCTCCGATACGCGCTCCAGGTTCTCCTCCCCATTGACAACCACCAGCACCGCCGGCCCAGCCCCGCTCAGCGCCGCGCCCAGAATCCCGTGCTCGCCAACCAATGGCAGCAGCAGCGGCAGCAAAGAACAGACCGCCGCGCGATAGGGTTGATGAACGCGATCCCTCATCGCCAGGCGCAGCAGATCGCCCCTCTCCTGCGCAAAAGCAAGCCCCAGCACAGCAACCGATTGCAGGTTCGCCACTACATCCTCAAGCGAATAACACGGCGGCAGCATCGCGCGCGCTTTGCTGGTGGCGAGCGGCTCCGCGGGCAGCACTACAATCGCGCGCCATGCCTGTGGGGGATCGACTCGCGCCACGCGCACCTTTGTTCCCTCGCACACGGCAGTCACGAATCCGCCCAGCCAGCACGCCGCCACGTTGTCCGGATGCCCCTCCAGCGCGTAGGCCTCTTCCAGAATCCGCTCCGTGTCCCATCCAAGCTGCCCGAAGTGCACCGCAAGCGCGATGGCGGCAAGGCGCGCTGCCGCCGAGGAACCGCATCCCATGCCCAGCGGAATCGCATTCGCCATCCAGATCGCCAGCGGCACAAGCGGCCGCTCGTGCTTCCGCATGATTTGCTTGTAGGTTTCGAGAACCAGGTTGTCGTCGAGCCGCGCGCAGCGATCCGCGTCGCGGCCGGTCGCAACCACTGAGAACTCCCGCGCCGCCTCCGCCTCAATATCGAGAAAAAAATCCAAAGCCACGGCAACCGCGTCAAACCCTGGACCCAGATTCGCCGAAGTCGCAGGCAGGCGCAGCCGAAGCGCGCGGGGCCTTTCCTGATCGCTTACTTGGCCGCTCATCCCAGTTCGCCCTTCAGCGCCGCCAGCACCGCCGCCGGCGTTGCATCCACGGCAATCGCATCCTTCCGCAGCGCGTCGATCGCCGCCTCCGACCCCTTCTTCTCTTCGTCGGTCAGCAGCGTGCCGCGATGGAAATCGATCGTGTAGTCCGCATCCTTCAGCGTATGCCCGGTCAGCACCAAAACCACCGTCTCGCCGGAGCGGACCACGCCCTTCGCGCGCAGTTTCTTCAGCCCCGCCAAAGTGACCGCCGAAGCCGGCTCGCAGCCCAGTCCCTCCGCGCCGATCTCCGCCTTGGCTATCGCGATCTCCGCCTCAGTCACGTCCAGGCACCATCCTCCGCTCTCCTCGATCACCCGCGCCGCTTTCCGCCACGAAGCCGGATTCCCGATCCGGATGGCTGTCGCGCGCGTATGCGCCTCCACCGGCTCCAGCGTCGCGCCATGGCTGTCCCTCAGGCTTCGCACCAGCGGGTTTGCCCCCTCCGCTTGAATCACGCTGATCCGCGGCAGCCGCGCCACCAGTCCCAACTCACGCAACTCGCGGAACCCCTTGCCCAAAGCCGAACTGTTGCCCAGGTTCCCGCCCGGAACAATCAGGTGGTCGGGCACATTCCAATCCAGCGCTTCCGCAATCTCGAACGCCGGCGTCTTTTGCCCTTCCAGCCGGTAGGGATTCACGGAATTCAACAGGTAAATCGGCGCCTGCTTCACGATCTCGGTGAGCACGCGCAGGCACCCGTCGAAGTCCGCCTTCACCTGGCACGTCAGCGCTCCGTAGTCCATCGCCTGCGACAGCTTGCCCCACGCAATCTTCCCCTCGGGAATCAGCACCAGGCTGCGCAGGCCGGCGCGCGCTGCGTAGGCCGCCATCGAGGCCGACGTGTTGCCCGTCGACGCGCAAGCCACCCATGCGAATCCCCGCTCCCGCGCCATGCTCAGCGCCGCGGTCATCCCCGTGTCCTTGAACGATCCCGTGGGGTTCATCCCCTGGTGCTTGGCAAAGAGCTGATCGATTCCCAGCGCCTTGGCCGCGCGCGGTAAATGATAGAACGGCGTGTTCCCCTCGCGCAGCGACACCGCGTTGCCAAAGTTATCCAGAATCGGCAGCAGCTCGCGGAATCGCCAAACCCCCGATTGATCCAGCGCCTCTCCCGAGCAGCGCCGCTCCCGCCACAGCCATTTCAACGCGCCCGGATTCGGCCGGTCGGGGCCTCCGCGCAGGCTCCAGCCGGGATATTCCACCTCAAACAGATCTCCGCATTGGGCGCAACGAAAGTCCGGCTGCGCCTCCGCGCCCGCGATCCGGCTTCCGCATCCAAAACAGCGTAACTGGTGCAGATTTTCGTTCATACCTGTCCCCGAAACCGCGCGCCTTGAAATCAAAAACGAGCATATGATCGCGCGCGACGCCGCACGGCTGTCCGCTTCGATGATCGAATCACGCGGTTTCGTTGCTAATGTTAGCCTAGCAGGTGTGCGGCGAATCTCGCTGTGGATGGGAGGGTTGAATGCGAGCGCCGAAGAGACTCTTCCCCGCCCTGTTCGGTTTCTTGCTCGTCGCGCCGCTCGGCGCGCAAACCCCTCTGCGCGTGGCCGCCGCAGCCGATCTCGAGCCCGTTCTTCCGCCCATCCTCGCGCAATTTCAGCGCGCCACCGGAATTCACGCCGAAGCCACTTACCAAGCCTCGGCCATGCTCACTGCACAGATCGAAAACGGCGCCCCCTTCGACATCTTTCTCTCCGCCGACCTCAGTTTTCCCAGTCGCCTCATCGCTGCTGGCCTCGCCGATGGTAAAGCCGTGGCCAATGGAATGGACGTAACGCACGAAAACATCCCGATCCCCTACGCCAAGGGCACGCTCGTCCTCTGGGCGCGGAAAGACTCTCAGCTTCCTCCGCCTTCGCTCGATCTCCTCCGCGACCCGCGCTTGAAGCGCCTGGCCGTCGCCAATCCCGACCGCGCGCCCTATGGCCGCGCCGCCGTCGCCACGCTCCAGAGTCTCAAGCTCTACGACGCCCTCAAGCCGCGCCTCGTTACTGCCGAAAACATCTCCCAGGCCGCCCAATTCGTCGACTCCGCCAACGCCGACGCGGGCCTCATCTCCCTCACTTCCGCCCTCACGCCGCGTCTTGTTGCGGACGGCTCCTACTTCATCGTCCCGCGCGACCTATATCCTCCCATCGAACAGGGTGCGGTCATCGTAAGCAACACCAGGCAGCGCGCCGCCGCGCACAAGCTGCTTGACTTTCTGCTTTCGCCCGCGGTACAGGCTCAGCTTGCCCAGAGCGGCCTCACGCCGGTGAGGTAATGCTGGTTGTCCCATCCTTTTCTGCGGTTTTCAACGAAAACCGCAAAAAGGGTGGGAGACCCCTCGCGAAGCCTGTAGTCTTTCCTTGAAGCAATGGACTGGCAAGCCTTCGTTCTCAGCCTTCGTCTCGCCACGGTCACCACCGCGATCCTTCTCGCCGTCGCCGTGCCTCTCGCCGCGCTTATCGTGCTGGGCCGCGGACGCTGGCTCGCCGCTCTTGAAGCTTTGGCCACGCTGCCCATGGTTTTGCCGCCCACCGTACTCGGCTTCTTCCTTCTTGTTCTCCTTGGCCCCCGCACCGCCTTCGGCCGCGGCATCACCGCCCTCCTCGGCCATCCCCTCGCCTTTTCCTTCGATGGCCTGGTCGTCGGCTCCGTCATCTACAGCCTGCCCTTTGCCGTGCAGCCGCTTGTCGCTGGCTTCGCCTCCGTCGACACGGCACTCGTCGATGCCGCGCGTCTCCTCGGCGCGGGTCCCGTGCGCCTGGTTTCCAGCATCCTCGTACCTCTCTCGCGCCGCTCGCTTCTGGCCGCCGTCGTGCTCAGCTTTCTTCACACCATTGGCGAGTTCGGCGTCGTGCTCATGCTGGGCGGCGACATTCCCGGCGCCACTCGCACCCTCTCCATCGTCCTCTACAACCAGGTAGAGAACTTCAACTACGCCGCAGCGGATCGCACCGCCGCAATCCTCCTCGCCTTGAGCGTCCTGTCGCTCGCAGTCATCTACTCCCAGGCGCACTCCCGCGTGAGCGGGCGCGGAGGCCGCGATGCTTGACCTCTCGCTCGACGCGCGCCGCGGCAGCTTTCGCCTCCACGTGGAGTGCCGCTTCGCCTCCGATTGGACCGTCATCTTCGGTCCTTCAGGCGCCGGCAAAAGCACACTGCTGCGCCTATTAGCCGGCCTCGACCGCCCCGTCCGCGGCCACATCGCTCTCGACGGCCGCACGCTCACTGAAACGGCCATCGGAGTCCATCTCCCGCCCGGTCATCGCCGAACTTCGCTAGTCTCCCAGCAGCCCGCGCTCTTCCCTCATCTCAACGCCGCCGCCAACGTAGCTTATGGCCTGCGCAGCCTGCCCCGCGGCCGCCGCTCTCGCCGCGTCGAGGAAATGCTCGATCTCGCCGGCGCTACCGATCTCGCCGCCCGTCGTCCGCAGGATCTCTCCGGCGGCCAGGCGCAGCGCGTGGCCTTGGCGCGCGCTCTCGCACCCGGTCCCCGATTGCTTCTCCTCGACGAACCCTTCTCAGCCATCGACGGCCCGGCCAGCGACGCGCTCCTCGCTCGCCTGCAACACTGGCTGCAGGAGAATCACGTACAGGCCGTCATGGCCACCCACGACGCTACGGACGCGCTCGCCACCAGCGCCGAGGTTTTGCTCTTGCGCGACGGCCGCCTCACCGCTCTCGGCCCTGCCGACCAGGTCCTCGCCGCCGAGCGCGATCGGCTTCTCGGCCGCCTGGGAATGAGCTGACGCGCACTGGATGCGCGCGGACCTATTCCACCTTGCGAGCGCCCAACTCCCTGTTCCCTGTTCCTTATCTTTCGAACCCCACCATCTCCGGCTCCCTCTCCAGCCGGATCCCGAACCGCGCCTCGACCGCATCCGCGATCTTCTCCGCCAGCGCCAGAATCTCTTTGGCCGTTGCGCCTCCGCGTGCATTTCCTCTATTGACGAGCGCGAGCGTGTGCCGCGACGAAATTCCCGCCGCACCCATCGTGTAGCCTTTCGCAAAGCCCGCCTGCTCGATCAGCCACGCCGCCGGTATCTTTACGCGTCCTTCGCCCGCGGGGAAAACTCGCGCGGAAACTCCGGTACTCGCCGCAATCTGCCGCACTCGCTCCGCCACCTCCTCAGTGACCGAAGGATTCTTGAAAAAACTCCCCGCGCTGCGGCAATCCGGATCGCCCTCCACCAGCAGCATCCCCTTGCTCTTCCTTATCTCGCGCACCGCCGCGGCCACTTCAGCCACGCTCGGCGTCTTAGCCCAGCCCGCAAAGTGAGCCTTCAAATCCTGATACGCGATCAGCGGCGAGCCACTCTCGCGCAGCCGGTAATCGACGCGCGTCACGATGTATCGCCCGCGATCCGTCGTGTTGAACCGGCTCCGCCGATAGGCAAATCCGCACTCCGCCCTGGAGAATTCCACAAACTCTTGCGTTTCCACGTCAAATGCCCGCACACGTTCGATAACCGGCGCAACCTCCTGCCCGTACGCGCCCACGTTCTGCACCGGCGTTCCGCCCACCGTACCCGGAATCCCGGCCAGGCACTCGATCCCCGTACAGCCCGCCTCAACGGCACGCTCGACAAATTCGTCCCAGTTTTCTCCGGCAGCAACGTGAAACACCTCTCCGTCCCGTTCAATCCCCTTCAACCCAACGTGCAGAACAAGCCCCGGAAATCCCTCATCCGCCACCAGCACATTGCTGCCCCCGCCCAGCACGAAAAGCGCAACTCCCCGCTCGCGCGCCCACGCGCACGCCGCCGCGATCTCTTCTTCGCTTGCGGCTTCCGCGAACCACCGCGCCGGCCCGCCGATGCCAAACGTGGTGAAGGGGGCAAGGTGCTGTCTTTCTTTGATCTGCATCGGTTCAAGGCTACACCGCGGGGGCCGCGAACGATAAAATGGAGACAGGCAGATCCCCCTGCCGGAGGCAAACATGTACCCAGAACTGATGGTGATTCCCATGCGCGAGGAGCTCGTACGCGCCGGAATCCAGGAAGCCCGCACGGCTGAAGAAGTTGACTCAGCCCTCGCTCAGCCGGGAACCGCTCTTGTCGTCGTCAATTCCATCTGCGGCTGTGCTGCCGGAAAGGCCCGCCCCGGCATCCGTCTGGCGCTCGCCAGTTCCGCCAACCGCCCCGACCATATGATCGCGGTATTCGCCGGCCAGGACCGCGAGGCCACCGAACGCGCCCGCAGCTACTTTGAAGGCCATCCGCCCAGTTCGCCCTCCGTCGCTATCCTGCGCGACGGCAAGCTCGTCTACCTCATGCAACGCTCCGTCATCGAGCAGTCCAGCGCGCAGGACATCGCTACGGAGCTCATGCGCGCCTTCGACGAGTTCTGCGCGAAGGCGACCGCCTGATCCCCATGCGTCAGACCTTGCGAATCGGGCCTGGATAGCGGGCTACCGTCGCATCCACGGTAAGCAACGTGATCCCTTCGACGATGGCTTGCGCAATCAACAGCCGGTCGAAGGGATCTTTGTGAATGAACGGCAAAGCATCGACCTCGGCCGCGTGCTGGCCGAGTACAGGAAGCTCGTCGTACCCCATCGCCAAAAGTTCGCGGCGAATGATGCGTGGATCGATTCTGGAATCGATCTTCCCGATACTACGCTTGATAGCGATTTCCCAGATACTTACCGTGCTGAAGATGAGTTCGCTCGCCGGATCGTTGAGCACCGCTCGGGCCAATCGCGAAAGACGCGGACCTGAGACAGGCGCCCAAAGAACCAGTTGTGTATCTAAAAGGAATCTCATTTGCCGTTGTAAAACATCTCTTCAATCTCAGCCGCAAATGGCGTCTTGATATCGTCGGGAGGCGTGTACATCCCCTTCATAAAGCCGATCCGTTTCTTCGGCTTGCTCTTCGACGCGCCGATCGGTATCACCTGCGCCATCGGCTTACCCGCCTTGGCGATGACAAAGGGCTCTCCCGCCGCGACCTCTTCGATCAGCCGCGAAAGATGTGTCTTGGCAGCGTGAATGTTGATCGTCCGCACAGCCCCTCCATTTAAACTTAGTCTACTTAGTTTAGTTTACTCCAGCTCGGGAGTCAACCCCGCCTTCCGGCAATGAAAACGGCCTCCCGCGCAGGGAGGCCGTCGTTCCCGCATCGAATAAATCTCCGCTCAGTCCGCCGCCTGCGCCTTCTTGAGCTTTTGCACCTTGCTGTGCTTGATCGAATACGTGAAATAGATCAGCAGGCCGAAGATCAGCCAGCCGATCATCACCTCCCATGTGATTGCCGCCAATCGCGACATAAGGAAGAGGGCCGACACGATGCCCAGCGCCGGCACCAGCGGCACCAGCGGCGTCTTGAACGGCCGATGCAGCTCGGGATGCCGCACGCGCAGCACCCACACTCCCGCGCACACGATCGTGAACGCCAGCAGGGTGCCGATGTTCACCAGATCGGCAAGCCTGCCGATGGGCAGAAACGCGGGAAACAGCGCGGCAAAGATTCCGAACACGATCGTGGTAATCCACGGCGTGCGGAATTTTGGATGCACCGCCGATGCCCACTTCCACAAGAGGCCGTCCTTCGACATCGAGTAGAACACGCGCGTCTGCCCCAGCAGCATCACCAGCATCACCGTGGCCAGTCCGAAGATGGCGCCGATCTTCACCAGCAGCGCGCCCCAGCTCACGCCCGTAGCGTCGATCCCCACCGCCACCGGTGCGCCAACGTTCAGCGTCTTGTAACTCACCAGGCCGGTGAGAACCATGGATACCAGGATGTACAGGACTGTGCAAATGGCAAGCGATCCAAGAATGCCGATGGGCATGTCCCGCTGCGGCTTTTTCGCCTCCTGCGCCGCCGTCGATACCGCGTCGAATCCAATGTAGGCGAAGAAAATTCGCGACGCGCCCTTCGATATGCCGCCCCAGCCGAAGTTGCCGCTCGCATCCTTCGGTGGAATGAACGGATGCCAGTTCATCTTCGCCACCTGGGGATGGCGAATGAGGAAGTACCCGCCGACCACCAGAAAGATCGCCACCACGGTCAGCTTGATGAACACAATCGCCGAGTTGAAGTTCGCCGACTCCTTGATCCCGATCACCAGGATGACCGTGATCACCATGACAATCGCCATGGCAATCAAATTGAAGGCCGCGGTCACATGAGGCAGCCCGGCATCGCTCACCCCTGGCGGCAGCGACATCACCGGCATCCACTGATGCTGGTAAAAGACCAGATGCGTCCCCGTCGATGCCGTCAGTTGCGGCGCAACGTAGATCCCGAACTGCTGCAGCAAACTGTTAAAGTAGTCCGACCAGCCGGAGGCCACCGTGGATGCGCCGAAGGCATACTCCAGAACCAGGTCCCAGCCGATGATCCACGCCACCAGTTCGCCCAGCGTAGCGTATCCATAGGTGTACGCCGACCCGGCAATCGGAATAATCGATGCGAACTCGGAATAGCAAAGCCCGGCAAAAGCGCAGGTGACGCCCGCCAGCACAAAGCTCAGCGCCACGGCCGGACCCGCATAAAGCGCCGCAGCCTGGCCGGTCAGTACAAAGATTCCCGCGCCGATTACGGCCCCAATGCCCAGCGTCACCAGGTTCACGGCCCCCAGTGAGCGCTTCAGCGTGTGTTC
>JBEKXX010000071.1:0-16238 GCA_049511595.1 Occallatibacter sp.
CGGGACAGGGACGAGCTCGAGCAATCCTTCGGGGTACAAATCGTATACCTACCCGTCGGCGCTGGGGGAGTGCGGACAAGCGGTGCTGGCCGCGCAGTATGCGGCGAGCGCCGGAACCACGGTGTACACGATTGGTTATGGCGCGGAGACGTCGGGAGGGTGCGCGACGGACAAGACTTACAGCGCAACGGTGACCACGAACGGTGGAAGCTGGGCTAAGGGCGACCAGCCCTGCCAGGCGCTGGCGGCGATGGCCTCGGCAGAGGTGAATTTCTACTCCGACGACGGAGCCGGCTGCCAGGCGACGGCGCCGACCAATCAAGCCATCACGAAGCTGACGGCGATCTTCCGCGCGATTACGAACCAATTTAGCACGCCGCGGCTGATCCCCAACGGCACGACCTAGACCGTGGGCTTGACAGAACCCGGAGAATCCGGTAACAACGACTGTGAAAACCAGGTAACGGCGCAATTCGACCGAACGAAGGGAGTTCCCCGTGCGTATCTCGTGGACGATTGTGTTGATATCGTGTGCGCTTCTCATGTCGGGCTGTTCGGGTATACCGGGAACGACGCCAACGGAGACGCAGTCAAGCCCTGTGCGCGGTGCTGCCCTGCGGGGGAAGGTGCGCGGCGGGCAGCAGCCGATCGTGGGCGCGCGCGTGTACCTCTACGCGGCCAACACCACCGGCTACGGCAATGCATCGGTCTCGCTGCTGGCCAGCACCGCCGGCACGGCCAAAGACGCCAATGGCAACTACTATGTGACCACCATAGCGGAGGGGGCCTTCAGCATCTCCGGCGATTACAGTTGCCCCAGTTCGAACTCCCAGGTGTATCTGTACGCGATCGGGGGAAATCCGGGGTTAGGGGAGGGGACGAATTCGGCCGCCGGCCTGATGGCGGCGCTGGGAACGTGCAACTCGCTCTCCACGAGCACCTATGCCGTCATCAACGAGGTCTCGACGATCGCCACAGCGTATGCCATTGCCGGCTTTGCGACGGACGCCACGCACGTATCGAGTTCGAGCTCCCAACTGGCGGAGCAGGGGGTCGCGAATGCGATGGGCGCGATACTGACAAACACTGGCGCCGCGACCGGTACCGTAGCGAACCTGGAAACCCTCAGCACAGGCGTGGCGCTGGCCACGACACCGGCGGGCAACGGGATCGTGCCGCAGGCCGAGATCGACATTCTGGCGGACATTCTGGCTGCTTGCGTCAACTCGTCGGGACCGTTATCGACGCCGTGCAGCACGCTGTTCAGCACAGCGCTCTCCGGCGGGACGACCGGATCGCAGCCGTCGGATACGGCGACGGCGGCCATCTACATTGCCCACAATCCAGGGGCGAATGTGGCAGCGCTCTTTGGTTTGCTGCCGTCGGATCTGGCATTCCAGCCCACGCTCGGCTCAGCGCCCAATGACTTCACCATCTCGATCACCTACTCGGGAGGCGGGCTGGACGGCACGGGATTTGCTCCTGAGGGCATCGCCGTGGACGGTTCGGGCAACGTATGGGTGCCAAACTACTCCTCCAACTCGATCACCGAGCTCAATTCCAATGGGGCCCCAATGACGGGCTCACCCTACACCGGAGCCGGATTGGACAATCCGACCAGCATGGCCATTGACATATATGGAAACGCCTGGGCCTCGAATTATTACGGCGACGACGTCAGCGAATTCAATTCCAGCGGGCAGAAGATATCCAATCCTCCCGGATGGATCGGCGGCGGTCTGAACAAGCCCTATGGCATCGCCATCGACAATGTCAGTCATGCGTGGATCGCCAACTTTGGCGGCAATAGCCTGAGCGAATTCAGTTCCTCCTTGTCTTTCGGACTGGCGATTTCGCCCAGCGGCGGCTTTGGCAGCGGTACCTTGGTGGGCCCGGCCGGCATTGCCTCCGACACATCCGGCAATATGTGGACGGCAAACTATACGGCTGCGACCTCGAGCCTGGCAGAAGCGGTTCCCAGCACCGTTGCGGGCCAACCGCCGGCGTTTACGCTTTTCACGGGCGGAGGGCTGAACGCGCCGTACGGCGTGGCCATCGACGGCTCGGGAAATGTGTGGGCGACAAACCGGGGAGGCGATGGCAGCCTGAGCGAATTCAGTTCCAGCGGTACGGCGATCTCTCCTGGTCCAGGCGGATTCAGCGGCGGCGGGGTAGACGATCCTTACGGCCTGGCGATCGACGGCGCGGGCAATGTGTGGACCGCGAATTACGGCGGCAATAGCAACAGCATCAGCGAATTTAATTCGAGCGGTGCGCCGGTCTCCGGTTCCAACGGCTACGTGAGCAGTGGACTGGTTGAGCCCTATGGCATCGCTGTCGACGGCTCGGGAAACGTCTGGGTGGCAAGCGATAATACCAGCGGTCCGCTGACCGAGTTTGTGGGACTGGCCACGCCCGTTGTCACGCCGATCGCCGCAGGCGTGGCGTACAGCGAACTGGGAACGAAGCCGTAGCCGCGGCGAGGGTGAGCCGCCAGCGAGGAAGGCAGCGAACGGCAGCGGCAAGAACCTCTGTGGTGGTCCTCCCTCCCAACCGAAGTGCGCGGCTGAAGGCAGACCTCTGCGGCACTTTACGGCGGTTCTCCTGCAACTATGAGCCATTTCGGACAGAATTCAAGGTGGCTTTTTCTTGATGAAAAAGCCACTAGGCGACTGTGCCTTGGTCTACAGTTGCAGGAGACCCGCTATAGAAAAAGTATGTGCTTGACGCGTTGCGCAGGGTCGGCGGTCTTGGTGGCAGTCGTGATGACCTCGGTGTTCGCCCTGGCTGGAGGCTCGGTTGAGGTCGGCCACGTTTATTTCGCCTATCAGCGGCTGGTGGTGTCAACTAACGCAGCCACCTGGCGGGTGCGCCATGTAACCTTTTCTCTCAGATAGGTTACCGTCTCCCCCGCTACGGTTACTAAGGTCGTAGAGCAAAATGAGACCGATGTGCAATTTATTCCGCAACTTCGCTGCGGGATCATGAATGCAAGCAAATTGGAACCTATTCTCCAGGGAGGAACGCCGTGTCACGAGCTACGAGTAACCGCAAACTCCGGGCCCTTATAGCACCTCGTAAATCGAATCGGGACGAGGAAGGCAGCGTTCTGGTCGAGCTTGCTGTGGCGTTGCCGATGCTGATGCTTCTGATTACGGGTGTGTTTTCCTTCGCCGCCGCTTACAGCAATCAGCTCACGCTCACGCAGGCGGTCGGTTCAGGAGGCCAGTATCTCCAGCAGATTCGAACGAGCACCACCGATCCCTGCAAGGATGTTTTGACACAGATAGAGAACTCTGCACCCTCGCTCACTCCAGGCAGCATCAGCCTTACGCTCACGCTGGATGGCACATCGGTGCCGGGCAACTCTTGCTCCGGCGATCAGTCATACTTGATCGAAGGCGCGCCGGTGACCGTTAACGCGACCTATCCGTGCAATCTCTATGCCTTCAGCAAGAATTTCGGTACTTCCTGCAAGCTATCTGCGCAGGTAACAGAGTACGAGTACTAACCCAGAGCATCGCTGAGAGAATTGCCATGAAGAAAAATACCGTTTCGTTTTTCCGTTCGTTCCTCCGAGACCAACGCGGCCAATCCCTCCCTTGGGTTTTGGCCATCGTCTCGCTTACGCTTTCCGTCGGGGGAGGTCTCGGCGTCGATCTCGGCCGTGCCTATATCGTTCGTAACGATCTTCAGAACTACGCCAACGCCATGGCGCTGGCCGCGGCGGGCGATGTCTACAATACCTCGCTTCTCAATAATGCAACCGCTTGGGCTACCACCTATAGCGCATCTCAAGGAGACTACAACTACAACGCTGCTTTGGGATCCGTAACGCCAACCATAACCCCCGTGTGCGTGAACATGCTCTTGACGAGCGGAGGCACATGCAGCTCCAGCTCGCCCGCAAACGCGATCAAAATATCAGAAACGACAACCATCAACACATATTTCATGAAGCTGTTCGGCGTTCCCAAGCT
The DNA here is from genome assembly GCA_049511595.1 of Occallatibacter sp. Classification (GTDB taxonomy): domain Bacteria; phylum Acidobacteriota; class Terriglobia; order Terriglobales; family Acidobacteriaceae; genus Telmatobacter. The sequence continues at coordinate 3,981 of JBEKXX010000071.1, forward strand.
GACGGTCACGGCGAATGCCACCGCCTCCACGCTGGGCATGGCACAGCCCTGGAACGTTGCCATCCTCGTCGACGCCACCGACTCGATGGCCTCGACTGACAGCAATTGCGGCGGCCTTACCGAATTCAAATGCGCCGAGCAGGGAATTCAGACGCTGCTCGCCTCCGTCAATCCCTGCCAATCGGGTTATTCCACCTGCACGGCCGCCAGCCACTCGCAATTCCGCGTTTCGCTTTTCCAGATGCCCAACGCGAAGTACGGCGCAAGTATGTACACTGCGCCCTGCAGCTACGGCTGGTCGAACGTTCAATACACGCTGCCCATTACGAACCCCACCAGTTCATCCGGCTACACTTACATCAAATATTCGTCCGGTTCCACCTCGTTCTCCGGCACCTACCAGATCTCCAACTGGACGAGCGGTTATTTCAGCCTGGGCAGCTCTTCGACCGGCGGGTTGAATACGAGCGATCCGCTGATCGCGGAGATCGGCTACACCAACAGTAGCGGCACACTCCATGCCGGATGCCTCCCGGACAACGGCGGTGAGAGCTCCTATCACGCCAGCGCCATCTATGCGGCGATCGCAGCGCTGAAGTCCGAGCAGGCAGCGGTTTCGGACTCCCAGAACGCGATCATTTTTCTCTCCGATGCGCAGGCGCAAGCTGCCAGTTCGAAGTTCCCCGGAGCAGGCTACACCGCCAGCCCGAACGGCACCAGCGGCGGTTACAGCATCGCCTCCTCGCTCTCCAGCAGTAAGAACCTAGTAGGCGGAACCAAAGGCACTTATCCGGATTTCAACGACGAGTGCCAGCAGACGATCGTGGCGGCGCAGACGGCGAAAGCGGCGGGTATTCGCGTCTACAGCGTGGCCTACGGTTCCGAGGATAGCGGCTGCACATCCAGCACCGGCGGCACCGACTCCGCGCTCGTGCTCACCCCCTCGCAGATCTCCAGTTTGAATTACAATTTCGGCTCTGTCTCGAATCTCACGCCCTGCATCACCATGGAGAACGTCGCCTCGTCGCTGTCGTATTTCTATTCCGACTACAATCAGAGCGGCTCGGGCAGCAACTGCGAAGACGCCTCGCACACCGTGGTGAGCTTGAAGGATATCTTCCTGTCCATTGCGGGGAGTTTCACCAATCCTCGCCTGCTTCCCAATAACGCCACATACGTCGTAACATCTTCCCAATAACGCCACATGAACTCCGGCGTGCACCGCTCATGATTCGTTTTCCCGGCGCGGTTTTCAGCTCTTCGCGCCGGGAATTCTCTCGCCCTTCAAGCTAAACCGGAGCACCACAGACTTTTCCTTCGCCGATCACTTCCTATTGGCTACTGGCTACTGGCTGGCGCCTGCCTCTCCGCATCCCGCCTCCACCGCGCAATCAGCGCCAGTGCAATCACCACCAGCGCCGCCGCCATCGTCACCCGCGCCAGCACCGTCGAAATCGCCCTGCAACGCGATTGCCGCAATGGCGTCGAATGCCAACACTTTCTACTCCGACTATACCGACAATACCCATGGCGGCGGCTCCGGATGCGACGCGATCACCACCACGAACCAGAACTACCAATCGCTCACTGCCATCTTCAAAGCGGTGGTGCAGGGACTCACATCCCCGCGGCTGATACCGAACGGGACGAAATAGAGCCTGGCGAAGGCTGTTGCGTGCGGTTTTCGAAGGGCGCGGGCATTCAGGGCACGCGCCCTTTTTGCTGGCGCCGGGAGAAGAAACAGGCAGCGGGAAGCGCCGCAGCAGCTAATCGAGCTGTTCGGGGATGATGATGAGCACTTCCACTTTGGCGAATTGGCCGTCCTGCAGGGCGGGGCGGAATTGCCACTTGCCGAGAGCGGCGAGGACGAATTGGGCTTGGGGAAAAGCCTGCGGGACAACGATGCTGAGTGTATCGAAGCGGCCGGATTGATTGATGAAGCCGTGAATCATGATGGCATCGGCGTCGACGGCATCGGCGTCGAGATTGGGACGGACGATGTTATACGGCCAAGGGGCATCCAGGCGGACGATGGTGCCCGCGGCTGCGGTGTCGGCGGAGCGCGGAAGCGAGTACTGCATTATCCAGCTCTTAGCCTGCCCGACGTGAAGGTAGACGGTGTAGGCCATCCTGCCGTTCCATACGCCGGCCACTTCGGGATACTGATCCTGAAGCGAATTTCCCACCACCACGGAATTGAAATGGCCGTCCTTGGGCAAGAGGATCTGAGTAACGGTCAGCTGGCCGTTTGGTTCCAATCCAAAATCCGCTCCCCGCGTGGTTCCAGGCGCATCCGCTTTGCCGGAGCCCGATGAGGAGCCGGAGCTGCTTACCCCCCCCTGGGGGCTGTGCCCCGCTCCCTGACCGGAATTGTCCGCTTTGGCGGACGAACCCTGGCCAGCGCCAGATCCGGCGCCATTCGTCTTGGCGGATGAGCCCTGGCCGGAGCCAGAGCCGGCGCCGTTCGTCTTGGCGGATGAGCCCTGGCCGGAGCCGGCTTGTGCAGACTGAACGGCGGAGTTGTCCTTGTCCGGCGACGAGAGATCCTGCGCCTGGCCTGGCGCGGGCTCTCCCTCCGTCTTCTTCACTGCAGACTCATTCACCGGAGGCAGGGCGACGGTCCCGTTTTTCAAGCGCAAGTCTGACAGGGAGACAATCGCGGCGGGAGTTGGCTGTACCGACGGCTGCGATGCGGTGACCGGGGGCAGTTGCACCTGCTGGGGAGCCTGGATGACGACGGGTGAGGTGGTGCTGGCCGGAACGATCGATTTAGCCGAAGGATGGAAGCTGGATGCAATGTTGACGTCGGCCAGGGTCATTTCCTCATTGGGCCGTTCGAGCGATGGCTTCACATCGGACGCGGTGGGCTTCTCCGGCAAGGGCGGGACGACCTTCTTGACCACCGTTTTGCTTGGCGACCAGATCATGACCTGAGGCATGGGGATCTGCACGGCGAGCGTGATGGGGTTGGGAATGTCGGGTTGGACCAGCGTTTGCGGTCCGGGTTTGGCTTCTGCGATCGGGCGCGGCACAGGCCGACGAGGCGATGGATTGCCGCCGGAAGCCGGCGCGTGTGTGCCGGAATGCGCCCCCGAGTAAGCGCCGCGGGCCAAGGCGGCGAGCGCCTGCTGGTCGGGCATGTGCAGATCGAGCTCGCGGACCGTATCGTGTTCCGTGATCACCCGGGTGATGGCTGGTCTGTACGCCAGGCCGAACCATATCACGGCGGCAGCCACGCTATGAACAACGATGGATGCCGCGAAGGAGGTGGGCTGAGGGCCCAGATCGGACTGCTCCGTGAACAGCGTAATCGTGTAAAAGGACATCATTGGCGGAAGAATCCTCCCGCTGGCATATTCCAAATGGACGACGATCTTCCCAACACGCGCGCGAAGAACTTCGCTTGGACGCACTTCCACGTTGGCACGCGGAGTCTGACGCAGCTATAACACAGAAGATGCAGGCGAGACCTCCAGCTACTGAATGATTTCACTGTAAACTGGTGGTGGAACGGCTCCCCCCAACAAAAATTGCTGCTGGAAGGCGGCCGGTTCCATTCCAGGGCCGCTATCGCCACTTTCAGAATCGCTCATTATGCGGGTTTCCCCCATAGCTATTTTGATACCTCCATTGACAGATCGCGGCGATTCTATTACGGTTCGGGAGGCGTTCGGGACTACACTGAAACCGCACTTCACGCTTGGACTCGATTGGCAGGCAGGGGCGTGTTGTGTTATGCATGGTCGGGAAGAGAGAGTCCTCTTCAGGGAGCATCCGCCGCGTGGGGTTTTCGATCTGCCCAGGGAAGGGCATGCAGCGATGGGGGCTGCGGCTTTGGGGCGCCGGGTTTCTGGAGGAGTTGCCCGAAGCCAGTGAGGCAGGCACAGAAAGGCGGAGCAGGCGCTAGCCGGCTCCAGCGGGTTTAGGATGAATCGAAGACTCACGACAATTCTCTTCGTTGCAATGTTGATAGCAGGCGTCTGCGCCTGGCTGGTTTATCGCATTGTGAGCGTCCGCATCGGTGGGGCCAAGCCCGTGGCGACTATGCGCGTGGTTGCGGCGGCCAGGGACATTCCCCTGGGTTCGGTGTTAACAGCTGCCGATCTTGCCACGATGACGCTGGCGGGCACGCCGCCCAAGGGCGCGATTATGAAACCGGAAGACGCGATTGGCCGGGGCGTGATTACGCAGATCGCCCAGGGCGAGCCGATTCTGGACAGCCAATTGGCGGGTCTTGGCTCCGGCGGCGGACTGGCGCCAACAATACCGCAGGGCATGCGCGCCTGCGCCGTGCGAGTGGATGAGGTGGTGGGTGTGTCCGGGTTCGTGATCCCCGGCATGCACGTGGACGTACTGGTTTCAGGCAACCCGCCGGGCGCCGCCGCCGAGCAAGGCGTAGTGACGCAGACCATCCTGCAGAATATCCAGGTTCTCTCCGCTGGTACCGATATCCAGAGAGACGCCGAGGGCAAGCCCCAGCAGGTGCAAGTAGTGAACCTTCTGGTGACGCCGGATCAGGCCGAGTTGCTAAGCCTTGCCAGCAATTCGCTGAAGATCCAACTGGTGCTGCGCAACCCGCTGGATACGCAGATCGCGAAAATTCCGGCCACGGCCATGCGCAACCTCTTTGCGGGCGAGACTCCCGCGCCGGCTCCGCGGGCGGCTACCAGTAGAACAGCGAAGCCCGCGGCAAAGGCTTATTCGATCGTCGTGATGAACGGCGGCAAAACCACTGAAGAAAAGTTCGCTTCACCAGAGGGACAGCATTGAGAACGAAGGCATGGGTCACCATCGTATCTTGCAGCGCGCTGTCGTGTGCACTGTATGCCGGGCTGGCCGTGGGGGCCCAGACCGCACCAGCGCCCCCATCGCCGACAGCACAATCCACGTACGAGGACTCCACCAATGAGCTCTCGGTGACCGTGGGCAAATCAGTCCTGGTGGACTGCGCGCAACCGATCCAGCGCGTCGCCATAGGGCTGGGCGAAATTGCGGAAGCCACGGCGATCAGCCCCACCGAAGTCATGATCGACGGCAAAGCTCCCGGCGAGACGAGCCTGATCATCTGGGACATCCACGGGGGACGCCAGTTCTTCAACGTGACGGTGCGGCCGGTTGCCGCGGTGTCGGGAGACAACCTCGATGCCATCCGGCGCGAGCTCAGGACGGAGCTGCCGGGCCAGACCATTCGCGTGAGCTACAGCAACAACAGCATCTTCCTCCGCGGCACGGTCAATGATCTGACCAGCTCGGCGCGGGCGATGGAAATCGCGTCGACGGCGGGCAAAGTGGTGAACCTGCTGAGCGTGAACGTGCCCAAGTCGGATCCGCAGATCCTGATCAAAGTGCGCTTCACCAGCGTGGATCGCAGCTTGGCGCGCCAACTTGGCATCAACCTGTTCAACCTTGGTCTGGGAGACGCTGTCGGAGGTGTGTCGACAGGCCAGTTCACTCCGCCTCTCGTCGGCAACAGTGGTAGTACGTCGGGTACGGGAGCAGGGGTCGCCGGAACGCAGGGGACGGCGAGTTTTACCCAGGAGGGGAATATTTTTGCGTTCTTCCCGGGTCTGAACGTGGGCGCGGATATCCATGCTCTGGAGACTAAGGGAATAGTGCAAGTGCTGGCGGAGCCCAATCTTATGGCGGCCGACGGCAAGGAGGCGAGCTTCCTGGCGGGCGGAGAGTTTCCCTATCCGGTTGTGTCGGGCACGTCGGGTGGCACGGCCGCAGTGAGCATCGAGTTCAAACAATACGGCATCCGGCTCAATTTTATCCCCACCATTACGCCGCGGGGAACCATCCGGCTGCAAGTGGCGCCGGAAGTGAGTGCATTGGACTACACCAACGAAGTCGAAATCTCGGGATTTCAAGTGCCGGGAATTACCTCGCGTAAAGTGAATACCGAGGTGGAGCTGGCCGACGGGCAAAGTTTCATCATCGGCGGCCTGCTGGACAAGAGCCTTACCGACACCTTCCAGAAGATTCCGTTCCTGGGCGACATTCCCATCCTCGGCAAGCTTTTCCAGTCCCAATCGAAGACCAAGAACGATACCGAGCTGATTGTGGTTGTCACGCCAGAGATCGTGGCGCCGCTTGCGGCCGGCGCACAGGTGCCGGCTCTGAATTATCCAGATACGTTCATGCCGCCCAATTCGAATATTCCCATGCACACGCCGGATGAGAAGACGGCGGAGAATACGCTGCCGCCTCCTCCAGCGTCGATTCCGGTGGAGAAGCTGATTGATAGCATGAAGCCCGAGAAGCCGCTGGTGATCGAGACTTCCACGGGCGGATTCGGCTCCGGCGGAGGACAGGGCATCAACTCTGGCGGCGGCGGCGGCGGCGCGAGCGCGGGGACGGGAACGCCGCAGCAATAGAATCTTCAACCTGCGGGTACGGCAAAACTCCGAGGCAAGCGGATGAATCCGTTGCAAAGGATCGTAAAGGCCCTGCGGGAATTCTTTGCGCCGCGGCCTGCGGCGGCCCTTCAGGGGCCGCTGCGGGTTTTGAACGTGACACGCGGCACGGTGCTGGCTACGCGGCTCGAAGCCGCGCGCACAGGACCAACGCGCAGAAAAGGTCTGTTGGGGCGGGAAGGTCTTTTGCCGGGCGAAGGACTGTGGATAGTTCCCTGCGAGTCGGTGCATACGTTCTTTATGCGATTCCCTATCGATCTGGTCTATCTGGACCGCAAGAACAGCATCAGGAAAGTGCGTAGTGCCGTGGGACCGTGGCGCGCGTCGGCATGTCTGGCGGCGCACAGCATATTGGAACTTCCCGCGGGGACGGTTCGCGAGACGCGCACCGAACGAGGGGACACCGTCGAGATCGGGCCCGCACCCGCAGAATGAAGCGTTTCTCAGGCTAAATTGCCGTATTCAACTCCACTTGCGATGCATTGCATATTTTGCCGGCTCGAATCTTTATTGCGGCTCACGCGCCGTGGAAACGTCGCGATCGGTAGGATGCGGGAACGATGCGACAGCTTCAATTGAAGCGGCCGGAGAATAGAATGGATGCTTGCCGGGCGGCCAAAATGGGAGCCGGGCTGAAAGGTCTTTTGGATTGCACGCGCGGCTGAGCCTCCACTGCAAGCGATTCTCTGCGTATGCCCTGGCCGTGGCCGGCCTGCTCGTTCTTTGCGCAGCAACCCGGAACCAGTTCCTGTGGGGAAGCCGCGCGGCAAACCTGACCATGGTCGCGCTCGCTATTCTGCTTGCGCTTGCGGCAATGGCTTCTGCGCAGCGCCGGCAGATCGCCGAACCCGGAGGCCTGCGCAGCTCCGGCTATCTATGGTTGCTTCTTACGGCCTTACTCGTGCTGCATGGTTTCGTTGCGGCTTACGTGATTCGCGGCGGAGAACCTCAAATCGATTGCTTCATCTGGCAGCGCGATGCAGCCGCGACTCTGTTACAAGGCCGCGATCCTTATGGAACTTCCCATGTCAACATCTACGATGCGGATGCATCCCGCCGGTTTTATGGGCCGGGCATGGTGGCGAACGGCCGTGTACTGGCTGGCTTGACCTACCCGCCGGCGACCCTGTTGAGCGCGCTGCCCGGCTATCTCCTGGGAGATGTTCGCTTCGGTTATGTGGCGGCAATTCTTATCTCGGCGATATTTGTCTTTGCTCTATTCCCGGATGAGCGCGGTCTTTTGCTGGCGGCCTTCGTTCTGCAGATGCCGACGACATACTACCTGGAATACGAATGCTGGACAGAACCGTTGATGTGGATGCTGCTTTGCGCCACGGTGTATGCCGCGATCAGAAGGCCGCGCTGGCTGCCGCTGGCGCTGGGGCTCTTTCTGGCGTCAAAGCAATATAATTTTCTTGCCCTGCCGTTTATCGGATATCTTCTACGGCCCTTCTCGTGGAAAGCCTACTGGAAGCTGCTTGGCCTGTCGCTGGCCGTAGCCATGGCTACGGTGCTGCCTTTTGCGCTATGGAACTTCCGTGCCTTGTGGCACGACCTCGTTTTCTTTATTTATGCCGTTCCGGTTCGCCGGGATGCGCTGAGCTTTGCCATACCCTTTCCGGCCTATGCAAAGATCGGGCTGCTGCTTTTGTTTGCGTTTCTCGTGTGGGGAGCGCGGCGGGGAGCCCGGCAGCCGGCAATGTTCGCGGCAGCTTACGGAACAGCGCTGCTCCTGTTCTTTTCGGCCAGCAAGATGGCTTATCTCAACTATTACTTTCTAAGCGCACAGGCGTTATTGCTCGCCGCGGCGTCGTTAGGGCATGCGGAAGAAACACGGCCGCCGGTGGCGGAAGGCCGAATTGCGGTCGCATAACGAACCGATCCGCATCCTTGATTCCGGCGCATCCCTTTCGCTCCAGACAAGAGCCCTTTTCTCCACCAGCATCACACGGAAGCGCAGGGAGCCGGAGCCAGGCGGGAAGCGGCGCGCGCAAACAGATACCAGACTAGCCAGGCCGGTGCGGTCCAGAGATAAGCAGCCGAGTGCAGTCCGAAGGGCGAGATGATCTGAGCCTCGACGGCGATATAGATCAGCGCCAGAACCGAGAGCATAAGCCGGGACGGGTTCCTGGAGACGGCAAAGAGAATCGCCGGTATGGCAAGGGACTGATCGAAGATCCAGCCAAAGGGAGCGACGAAAAGGGATACCAGCAGTAGCGGGCTGCCGTGTTCAAACCAATCCCAGGAGTGGCGGCGCGGCCAGAAATAGAGCAAGGCCCAGATGCAGCCGAGAAGGGAGGGCACGAATGCAATCCACTCCCCGGCGGGATGGATCCAATCGCGCAAAGCGTCGCCGAGACACGGGGTAAATTCACGCGTAATCACCGAAGTGCGCATGTAGTACGCGTACTGGCTCCATGCCGCGGGGTCGATGTACGTGGTGACGATGCCGCCGGCAGCAAATGCGGCCGCGCCTCCGGCCAGAACCCGGTAGTTGCGCGAGACGAAGATCCAGACCAGAAGAACGAGGGCAAACGGAAGAAACAGGTGGGGCTTGAGCGTGCACAGCCAGAGCGCAGCGCCGGCCGCGAAGGGGCGGGTCTTGTGCAGGCGGAGAAAGAGGACCAATCCGAAGAGCAAGAGGATGGAGGTCTGGCCCAGGATGACGCAGAACAGCGCCGGCGGGAAGCAATAGCCGAGCCAGTCGAGCCGGCTGGCCGCAGATCCCAGGATCTTCCAAAGGATGCGCACCGAGGCGATGAGAAGGCCCAGCATCGCGAGCGACCAGGGGAGCGCAGAGGCCACGGGGCCGAAGTAACCCAACGGGAAAGCCAGCGGCAAGGCCCACGGAGCGTTGCGCATGTAGTACGAGCCGGGCCCCCGGAATCCCGCGTCGCGCTCGATGCGATTCAAGGCGCCGGGATCGTACGGATTGCCCTGGTGAACAAGCTGTTGGCCGGTGGCCCAATAGACGATGAAATCGCGCCGGGCGACGATGGCGCGATTGAAGGGCATGATGCTGAGAAACAGAGTGGTGAAGACCACCCCCAGCGCGCAAGCCACCGCGATCGAAAGTACGGTAAAATCGCGCTCCTTCTTCACGTCAAGGGCACCTTTCTGTTCCCGGTCATCGCAATTATATCGGCCAAATGAGGTCGATTTGAGATCGCCGCGCCGTGACTCCACAGCGGTGCGCACTTCGGTCCCCGGATCGTTGCCACGGTTCGGCTCATCTTGAAATCAGGTGTTGACCTGGGGCGGGCGAGCGGCTGCGGAGGCGGCGGATGCGCGCGCAAAGAGGTACCACGCGAGCCACGCGGGCGCAGTCCACAGATAAAAGGGCGATGTGACTCTGACCGCGCCGAGTTCTATGTCCGTGCCAAGAATCGTCAGCGCGAGAACCACCAGCAGCTTGCGGGAGCGGGTAGAATAGGCGCCCTCGAGCAGGGCGGGAATGGCGACGCCCTGATCGTAGAACCAGCAGTAGGGCGCTGTCAGAAGCGACACCAGCATAAGTAGGCTGCCGTTCTGCGTCCAGTCCCAGCCGCGCCTGCGCCGCCAGAAGTAAATCAGCGCCCAAACGCAGCCCAGCGTGGCGGGCAGGTATTGGAGCCAGACTGCCTGCGGTCTGAGCCAAAAGCGGAACGCGTCGCTGAGGCAAGGAATGAACTCGTTCTCGACGGCCGGCGAGTGCATCATGCGCAGGTATTCCGGCCAAGCGCTGGCATCGATCAGGAAAGCGGCCGCGCTGCTGAGGGCGATGGCAACGCCGGCGCCCGCCGCGATTTTGTAGCGTCGCGTAATGAGAACCCATGCCAGCAAAACAACCGAGAAGGGGACGAAGAGCTGCGGCTTAAGGGCGCAAAGCCAGAGCGCGGCTCCGGCGGTGAACGGACGGGAGCGATAAAAGCGAAGAAACAACGCCAGCCCCAAAAGCGCGAAGAGCGAAGTTTGACCCATGATGAGGCAGATCAACGCCGGGGTGAATGCTAACCCGAGCCAGTGAATGCGATTGGGAGGAGAGCCGTGCAGGCCGCGAACCATGCGGACCGAGATGAGGAGACAGGCGAGGAGGAGCAAGGTCCACAGGATGGCCGCAAAGCGCAGCCCGAGAAAGCCGAGGGGATAGGCGAGCGGCAGCGCCCAGGGCGGATTGCGCATGATGAGAACCGCCTTCACGGTCAAGCCTGCGGAGTGCTCGAGCGCCGCGATGGCGTTGCGGTCGTACGGATTGCCGTGGTGGACAAGTTGTTGGCCGGTGACCCAGTAGGAGACAAAGTCGCGCGAGGCGGCCAGGTTGCCGGCCAGGGGCACGACGCAGATAAATAGAATGGTGAGTGCAAGTGCAAGCCCGGCGACAGCGGCGATCGAAAACTCAGCGAAGTCGCGGCGCTCCTGCGCCGGGGGAAGATCCAGCTTGCTTGCCATGGAGGCTATTCTACGGTAGTCGGAGAGGGGTTGGGGTTGCGGCGGGTCCTTGCAAACTCCTTGTACTCAGAAAAATGCGGTATAAGTTGTCGAGTCGGTGCTATGATCGAGCAACGGCCAGGTTTGCCGGTGTGGGCGCGCTCGGATTGCACGAAGGTGGGGCGCCAACAATGTATACAGGGCCGGTCGATGATCCGGCAGCTGTATACAGGGGTATACAATCCCCGAGGTCAATCTGAACCGCGCTTCTTGTAAGGTATTGATTCTAAATCCACAACCGTTTCCCCCATGAATGGCACGACATGTGCTGTAAAAACAATGCCCGGCTGAGTCTGGGAAATTGAACTTTCGGAGAGAAGAACGATGAGTCAACTCTATTTGTCCCTGTATCTGAAGCTGCAGAACCTGATGAACCGCGAGGAAGGTCAGGACTTGGTTGAGTATGCGCTTCTGGTTTCCCTGATTGCTCTCGCGGTCATCGCCGGCGTGGGCCATGTTGCCACGGCGGTCAACACCGTATTCACCAACATCAGCAACTCGCTCGGGTAATCGTTCAACCGCAACGGATCCAGAGCCTCAGCCCCTTAGCGGGAGGGAGCGGAACCGCACAACCGGCGGAGAACGCACTCCCTGCCAAGGACAACCGCTCATAAAAGAGCAGCAAGCAACCGGGCAAAGACGACCCACCTGAGCACTTGTTCTTGCCCGTAACGCCACGAGAAATCGTGGCGATCCCGTTGGCCGGCTCAGGCCGGAAAATCACCAAAAAAGGAGATTCCGCAGATGCACGACACACTTCTTAAGCTGTATGTGAAATTCCAGGGCCTGAAGAACGGCGACGAAGGCCAGGACCTGGTGGAATATGCCCTGCTGGTTGCCCTGATCGCTCTCGTTTGCATCACCGGTGTCAGCCACGTGGCTACGGCCGTAAACACGGTATTCACCAACATCAGCAACTCGCTGGCGTAGTTCGGCGGCGCTGCAACCGACCACGGGTATTCTGAATCCCGGCGGGAGCATAGAGTTCCGGCACGGGTCAGCTAGCCAAGTAGATGGCAACGAGCAGCCAGGAGGCCGCGAACATTGCGCCGCCTGGTATGCTTTGTTGATGGGCCAAGCACAAAGTTCCCCCATGGAGATCACTCGCGCCGCAAGGCGGCTCGCACCGAGTGATCATTGATCGCAAGAAAATTACACAAGGGAGCGATGAGATGAGTCGAGCGGGGGAGATGGTTCTCAGAGTGCGGATGAAGGTCCAGAGCCTGTTGCACGGCGAATCCGGTCAGGATCTGGTCGAGTATTCGTTACTGGTGGCGCTGATTGCTCTGGCATGCATTGCCGGGGTCAGACACGTAGCCACAGCTGTCAGCACCGTGTTCACCAACATCAGCAACTCGCTCGGGTAATCGTTCAA
>JBEKXX010000072.1:0-16033 GCA_049511595.1 Occallatibacter sp.
CCGATCTGACCAAGGTGATCAAAGGGCCGGGAACGCCAGCGCAATTGGAAGCCGCGCGCGCGCGTCTGGCGCCGTTCCTGAGAGACACGCTGGTGGGGCTGAATTACGCGTACTACGAGCCGCCGGGGGCCCAGGTTCTGCACAACAATCCGCTGTTCGTGCGCTCGCACGATTTCTCTGCGACCTCGATCCAGGGTATTGATGAGATCTGGGACGCGCCGTCACTGATTGGCGTCGGCGCCACGGCCGGAGGAGGGGCCTACCTGACCGGCTCGCTGGCCGATCTGCCTTACGTGCTGGCACAGACGGAGGAGGATTTCATCTCGCCCACGAAGCTCCAGGCGCTGATCTGGCGGGAGATGGTGCCGGACCTGCTGGTGAATGCGACGCTGCCAAGATGGTGGGGCGTGAGCAGCGACGAATTGCATGCCGTGGATCTTTATCAGCGCGCCGGGGAAGAGCTGCTAAGGGCTTCAGTGGACCATGCGGACTTACGCGAGAAAGTGACCGCCATCTTCAGCGACCGCCTGGGCTGGGGGCAGGTGGAGGAGATGGATCATGCGCTCGAGAACGAGGAAACCGCGTCGGCTCTGGTGGCGCAGATGCTTCCCACCGACACCTTCTATCTGGCAGCCGAATTCCGCAGAAGGTACCCGGAGCAGACTGCGCAGTGGGGCCCGGCCAACAGCGGGCTCGACGAACTTGCGCGCAGAAATCCCTCGGATACTTCTCCGCAAAGGCTGGCGAGAGACTTCGGCGTCCCGCATCCGGCGTTGGCGGCAACGAACGCCTGCTCTCTGCTGTCGGCGGAGCCGTTTCCCGTCTCCGGGGGCGCGGCAAGCCGGCTCTTCGGCGAATCGTGGGAGTCCGGCAACTTGTATTGGGCGCGCTTGGCCGACGAAAAGGGCTACGCTCCGGCCGCGCTCAATGTCCTCATCCCCGCGCTGACCCGGCAGATGGTGGCTAACATCTCCGCAGCCAGCATCGATGATTGGCCGGCCTTGCTGCGCGCCATGGATCAAACCGGGGAAGAGTTCCTGCAGGGCAAGTTTGCCATCAGCACGGCTGGGCCGGCAGGCCACAGCAACGAGAAAGCAAACGGGGGTACATAGAGCGATGACGAAAAGAAACAAGACCATCGCAGGCATCGGCGCGGGTTTAAGCGCGCTGCTTTTGCTCGCCGGTGAACCGCGGTTTGCAGCTCAAGATGAAGCAAATCATCTGCGCGTCACCGTGAATCTTGTGCAACTGAACGTAGCCGTGACCGACAACAAGGGAAACTACATCCGCGGTCTGCGTCCGGAGAATTTCGAGATCACCGAGGACAAGATTCCGCAGCGGATCGGCACATTCGAGGAAGGAAACGGGCCCGCGATCCAGCCCGGCCAGAACCGCGAGGCGCAGAGTCCGAGCGAAGCTCCCGTGGCTGAACCGGCGGCTGCCGGCAGGGCCGCGGAGACCGCTCCCGCCCGCATCTCTGCTTCCGCTGTGGCTTCATCGGCGGTTGGAGCGAATGTCTTCATTCTCTTCGACACCAGCAACTATATGTATCGCGGATTTGTCTACGCGCAGGACGCCATCTCCGATTTTGTGCGTTCCATGGACGGCGCGAGCCGGATCGCGTTCTACTCCTATAGCCGCAATCTTTCGCGGGCCACGATGCTGACGGCGGACCGCTTCAGCGTGGTGAACGGCGTGCGCAGCACTGTGGACGGAGACGACGCCGCGCTCTATAACAGCCTGCTGCTGACGGTGAAAGACGCGGCCCCGCTGAACGGACGCAAGGCGATCGTGGTCTTTTCAAACGGCCCCGACAACGCGAGCTCGGTGCCTCCCGAGGACGTGGCGGAGCTGGCGCAGGACACGGGCACGATCATCTATATCGTGAGCACCCGCCTGGCGCACGATGATCCGATCTCTACGGCTGCGTTTGAGCGCATGAGCAAAGCAACCGGCGGCGAGGCTTACTTTGCGGGAGATTGGCGCAAGGAGAAGCAGGCATTCGCCTCAATCCGCGAGGATTTGAGTCATCTTTATTCGATCAGCTATTATCCGCAGCCCAATCCTAACCGGGGTTGGCGCTCGATCAGCGTGAAGCTGACCGGCCCGGGTCTGGGGAAGTACCACATCCGGACGCGCGACGGATACCGCCTGCTTCCGCAGACCCAGGTGAACGCCGGCAATGAGCTTGCGGCCGGAGCGGTTGTCAGCCAGCAGTGACGGATTGCGAGGCGTGCTGCATTTTGGGCGCCCGGGGTGTCCAGCGGCCGTGCTGGGCGTGCGGCCTAAGCTCTGAGCGCTTTGAGCACCTTGGCCGTGGTGACCACCTGGCCGGTGTGGCGTTGCGTGTGGTCGGCCACATGAATGAGCGCGCCACCAATGGATGTGGGCATTTGTTTGCGGCCGACGCTGCGTGGCGTGTTGAGGTTGGCCGTGGCGAGAATGCGAATGCGGCCCGCGGCGTTGCGGAAGGATGCTTCGACCTCCGCGAGCAGTTCGGCTAACGATTCCAGTTTCCCTTCCCCACCCTGCTCGACTTTGAGCGACGCAAGCTGTTCCGCCGAGAGTTGTTTACCTTCGGCGTAGGTGAGGCCAGCGGTCCACTTGGTCAGATCGTCGAGCGAGAGTTCGAGGGCGTGCAGCACGGCGCGGCCGGCTGCGGGAACGTCGGAGTGGGCGCCGCGGAGCCGGGGCTCGGTGTAAGGGGTTGGTGCAGGGGGAACACTCATCGACAGATCCTCAATCAGCAAATTGAGTCAGAAATTGCGCGGGCGTCAGGATCGCAATTCCGCGCCACGGATGGAGAACGAGAAGGTCCTGATCGCTGCTGACGATGGTGTCTGCCTTGGCAGCAAGAGCGAGGGCGAGGATAAAGTTGTCGCTCACATCGCGGCAAGTCGGATCGAGCGATGCCGCGGCTGTCTCATCAACCCAGTACGTCACAACATTGTTTCGAATCATCGCAGTGAACGCCTCTCGATCCGGTCGAGTCAGGCGGCGGTCGAAATAACTGCGATTCAATACTGCTGCGAGCTCCGTAATCATTTGTTCGCAGCCACAGATCTCGCAGGAGTCCAGGGCGAGCATGAGTGCCCGATGTGGTTTCGATCCGACCTTCAGAGCCGCGCCAATAAGAGTGCTGGTATCGAACACCACGCGCTCGATCATCGCGATCTAAGCTCCGCCCGCACCTCGTGGACAATGCGATTGATCTCCTCGTCAGTCAATTCGTCCGCATCGGGGGTCTGGCGCCTCTTCGCTCTCTCGGACCATGCCTTAAATTCTTCCACTGCCTTTCTGCGCCGCTCTCTCTCGCGGATGATCGGTTCCATATCGCGCGGCGAAACGATGAATGCGGCGGGACGCCCATGGCGTGTAATGGCCACCGGCTCGCGTTGCACGGTGTCGAGCAATTGCCCAAACTGGTTTTGCGCTTCGGCGGATGTCTTGGTGATCATGGCGGCCCTCCGGTATAGCTATTATAGCTAAAATAGCTAATTTGGGCCAGCGCGGAGCCAGCGCCCGGTATAGGGGGATTTAGCTCACTCATTTGCTGCTCGTTTCCATGCTCTGGAGAGTCTCTCGATTTCTTCGCTACGACGTTCTTTGCTTAAGCCGAAATCGGCATATGGGTGTGTTGTGTAGAGTGTCTCGAACTTATTGTTCCCTTTCGCGAAGGTATCGAAGGCCTCGCTGGCATCCGGCCCCATAATCACCACAAGTTTCGGCGCAATGGACTTCAGTTGAAACCGAAGAAATTCTCCGCAGAACGCCGAAAAGGCGGGCATTCTTTGCCAGCTCTTCTTATCAAGTGCGGAGCCATCCTCTCTCAAACCCAGGATGGCGTTGGTAAAGAATGTTCTTTCGGAGGGAACGCCGGCGTTCCGCACTCGCGACTTAATATGTCGCCAAGTTGGAACATTCTCATAATTTCTGGCCCTTAGTCTCAAATAACTGTTCAAAGTGCCGAAGTCATTGCCTATGAAAACTGCTCCCTCCCTCGGAAGAATTGCATCCTTTTCCATTCCAAGTTCGTTGTCGTCGCGCCAGAGTCCGTCGCCACCAGGGAAGAAGCCTTGACCCGTGAGCCGGAACGGGAATTGACACATCCCCTTCGGGTAGGGCTTTCCATCGAAGCGCATTTCGCGCTCCATGGACTCGAGGTGATCCCAGAGATCGATGATTGTGCCGGAACTGGGATCGGTCTTCACCTTCACCCACAAACAGCAAGCCAACAGATCGCTTGCATTGGCGCAAGATGACTGAGAAGCATTGTTTTCTCCATGGGCCGAGCTACCCCGCGCTTTTCACCCGCACCACGGTGATCTTCTCGAAGCCCTCTTCGAAGACCGGCGGCTTGAGCTTTTCGGCCATCTTGCGCATCACGTCTTCGCTCACGGAGCGGTCGCGCTGGCGGTTGCGGTCGAGGCAGACGTCGAGCGGCACATCGAAGAAGACGGCCTGCACTTCGTAGCCGAAGCTCTTGGCCATCTTGATCCACTGGCGGCGCTCGTGGATGGAGAGGTTGGTGGCGTCGACATAGTTCGCGGGCATGCGAGCGATGAGCCGCGCGCGCAGGAGCGAGCGGAGGGTGGAAAAAACCAGGCCCTGATAGCGCTGCTCCTCAACATCGTCGAAGAGGATGTTGCGCAGGAGGTCAGAGGAGAGCGGGGTGATGCCGCGGCGGCCAAACCAGGTGGTCTTGCCCGAGCCGGGCAGGCCGATGGCCAGCACCACAAAGCCCTTAGGCGCCAGGGGCGAGCGTTCGCCGGGGCCCGGAGCGCGCGTGGGCATGGCCGGCATCTCCGGCTGGGTTTCGACTTCGAGGCGGCCGGAGGAGCCGGGCGGGACATTCCACTCTTGCTTCGCCGGCCACTCCTGCTTTGCGGGCGGCTGCTGACGAGCGGACCGATCCGGCTTGGCGGGCCATTGCGGTCGCGCCGGTTGTCCCTGGCGCGGTTCCTGGGGGCGATGCAGACCGGGCTGGCGCGCGGGGATGTCGTCGGGATAGAGCGGCACCAATGGAGCCGGCTGATTCGATGGGAGTTCCTGGCCGATCTTTCCTGTGGATTCCGAGGTATTGGGACCGCGTCTGGAGCGTCTTGTCATGCTGCTTCAATCCTTGCTATAAGCCTTTTCATTCTCCCGAATACCATACCGGGCGAGGGCGCTGCAAATCGTGTGCACTCCGTCACATACAATTCCATCGCGGGAACTTCACCCTTACGGTAGGGAATCGTGTGCGGCGCGGCCGCGCAATGAGTTTTCCATCGTAGGCCGCAATGATACGATCAAGGGTTTGGTGGAAATGCATTTCACGCCCACTTCAGACGCCGCGCAACCCGGCTTTTTGAATTCATCAGCCTCATCCATAACGAAGGAGAAATCACACATGGCAGTAAAGGTTGGAATCAATGGCTTCGGCCGCATCGGACGCAACGTTTTGCGCGCCGCGCTTGGCAACACGGAGATCGATTTTGTTGCCGTCAACGACTTGACCAGCCCGGCGACGCTGGCCCACCTGCTCAAGTACGACTCGATCCTGGGCAACCTGCCCAACGATATCAAGGCAGGCGAGGATTTCATCTCGGTCGACGGCAAGAAGATCAAGGTTTACGCGGAGAAGGATCCCGCCAAGCTGCCCTGGGCCGACAACGGAGCCCAGATCGTGATCGAGTCCACTGGCCGGTTCACCGACGCCACCCAGGCCAAGGCGCACCTGGGAACGACCGTGAAGAAGGTCATCATCTCTGCGCCGGCGAAGAACGAGGACATGACCATTGTGCTGGGCGTGAACGATGGCAAGTACGATCCGGCCAAGCACAACATTCTCTCGAACGCGAGCTGCACCACGAACTGTCTTGCCCCGGTGGTCAAGGTCCTGATGGAGAACTTCGGCATCGTTTCCGGCGTAATGACCACGATTCATAGCTACACCAACGACCAGGTGATCCTGGACTTTCCGCACAAAGACCTGCGCCGCGCCCGCGCTGCCGCGCTCTCGATGATTCCGACCTCGACCGGCGCCGCCAAGGCGCTTAAGCTCGTCATTCCCGAGACCGCCGGCAAGCTCGACGGCTTTGCCATCCGCGTCCCTACCCCGAACGTGTCCGTCGTCGATCTCACCTTCGTGCCCGAGAAGCCCGTCACGGCCGAGTCCATCAACGCCGCTATGAAGGCTGCGTCAGAGGGCGAGCTGAAGGGCATCCTCGGCTACGAGACCAACGAGTTGGTGTCGAGCGACTTCAAGGGCGACAAGCGCAGCTCGATCTTCGACTCGCTGCTGACCAAGGTTGTGGGCAACTCCGCCAAGGTCATCAGCTGGTACGACAACGAGTGGGGCTACTCGAACCGCGTGGTCGACCTGATCGGCTTCCTGGCCAAGAAGGGGCTGTAAAGAAAGTGGTCAGTGATCAGTGGACAGAGATCAGCAACTCCCGATCTCTGTCTGCTGGCGCTGGCCATTTCTTTCGAATCACGGGTACCTGAAGTTATTCGACCACTGACCACTGACCACTGACCACTGTTTCGCAAGAAAGGCACACACACATGGCCAAGCTCTCGATAAAAGACATCGATCTGACCGACAAACGGCTGTTTATCCGCGTGGACTTCAACGTTCCGCTGAGCGAAGACGGCTCGACCATCACCGACGATACGCGCATAGTGGCCACGCTGCCCACCGTCGAATACGCGCTACGGCACAAAGGCAAGGTGATTCTGGCTTCGCACCTTGGCCGTCCCAAGGGAAAACCGAATCTGAAGTATTCGCTCCGGCCCGTGGTGAAACGGCTGCGCGAACTGCTCGACAAGAAGCTGGGCGACCATGTGAACGTGGCCTTCGCGCCGGATTGCGTGGGCGAGATCGCCGAGGAAATGGCGCGGCAGCTCGAATCGGGCCAGGTGCTGCTGCTTGAGAACCTGCGCTTCCACGCGGAAGAAGAAGCCAACGATCCGGTCTTCTCAAAGGCGCTGGCCTCGCTGGCCGAGGTGTATGTGAACGACGCCTTCGGCTCGGCGCACCGCGCACACGCGTCCACCGAGGGCATCACGCACTACCTGAAGCCCGCCGTGGCCGGCCTGCTGATGGAAAAGGAAATTACTTATCTCGGCAAGGCGCTGGAAAATCCCGAGAAGCCGTTTGTGGCGATTATCGGAGGGTCGAAGATTTCCGGCAAGATCGACGTGATCCAGAACCTGCTCGATAAGGTGGACACGCTGGCGATCGTGGGCGGCATGGCGTACACCTTCCTGCGCGCGCTGGACGTGCGGACCGGAAAATCGCTGGTGGAAGAAGACAAGATTGAAATGGCGAAAGAAGCGCTCGCCAAAGCGAAGGCCAAGGGCGTCAAGCTGCTGCTGCCGATCGACAATATCATCGCCGACAACTTTGCGAACGATGCCCAGACGCAGGTCTGGGACAGCTCGAAGGATTTCCCCGAGGATTGGCAGGGGCTCGACATCGGGCCCAAGTCGATCAAGGCGATCGAAGAAGTGGTTTCGACGGCGAAGACGATCGTGTGGAACGGCCCGGCGGGAGTTTTCGAATTTCCGCGTTTTGCCGTGGGAACGAATGCGATTGCGCGGGCAGTTGCGGCAAACCGGACGGCGACGTCGATCATCGGGGGCGGCGATTCGGTGAGCGCGATTAACCAGGCCGGAGTGGCCGACCAGATCACGCACATCTCGACGGGCGGCGGAGCTTCGCTTGAATTTCTTGAAGGCAAGAAGCTGCCGGGCGTGGAAGCGCTGACGGACAAGTAGCACCTGCGGCGTGGATAATCTTCTGTGACGCATCCTTTCAAGGGATGCCGGTTCAGCTAGAAAATGGGTGGTCCAGGTCTCGATTTTGAGACTGGGGCCACTCGCCACAATATGAGTCGTGCGGGAGACAAAAAGATCGAAGAAACAAATGTAAACACGTGGGAGGAGCTCAAGATCGAGTTAGGCAAGCTCCGACGAGAGCGTGGCCAATCTCCCAACGCTGACAACTCATACCCTCTGCTGTTTCGCGGTCAGGAGAACTCTTGTTGGTTGCTGAACACGACGCTTGATCGTCGGCGCGAACGGATGCTCTTTCGGGACTACTATCGAGTGATTTCCAAGATCAGGCCACAGATTGAAAGTTTGACCGGCAAGGGGTGGTCAATCGACGAGTACCCGGAAGTGGAGAGACGATCCGCAACCTATGAGTTTGACTTTGATCTGTGGAGCGGGAAATGTCCGGCTTACGCTTACATGGCATACCTGCGTCATCACGGTTTCCCGTCACCCCTCCTTGATTGGTCGCGATCCGCGTACGTTGCGGCGTACTTTGCGTACAACAAGGCCAACGAAGCATCGAGCGGGAGAGTCTCTATCTACGTCTTCTCCGGCATTCGCAACAGAATCTTCGGAAACCGGATGCCAGTGATGTATCGCCTAGGACCATACGTGAACACCCACCGGAGACACTTTCTACAGCAGAGCGAGTACACGCTGTGCCTTGGTTTCGACACAGAGTGGCGCTTCGAGCAGTATCACAAGGTATTCGATGACGGCCTTCATCAGCAGGGCATTTGCTGGAAGATCACCATTCCCGCTGCCGAGCGGGTAAAGGTTCTCGAGGAACTCAACGATTACAACGTAAACTCCTTCTCGTTGTTTGGCTCTGAAGAAAGCTTGATGGACACCTTGGCGGCGCGGGAGTTCTGCCTTCCCCAAGAGAACAGCGAATAAGAAGTAGGCGTGGCCCACCCTTCTAGTAACGCCACACTGCATATCCCATCCTTGTTACAGTCTTATCGCGGCAAGGGTGGGATGGCACAAAGCCTAAGCTTCCGCGTCCATTGCGCGAAAGTGGCCCTTCTTTGCAAGTTCCAGCAGGGACTTGTCCGCGGTGACGAGCGTCGCGCCTAAATGGCGTGCGGTAGCGACAAGGATGCGGTCGGCGGGGTCGGGGTGCATCTCGAAGGGCAGGCGGGTGCTAGCCACGGCGATCTCGGGTTCGAGTGGAACCAAATTGACTCCAGGCTTGGATAACGCTTCTCGCACCCATACCATTACATCCGTGCTCAGGTTCAGCCTGCCTTTCGAGACCAAAAGGGCAATCTCCCACGGAGAGATCGCACTCACTGCAACCTGGTTGAGCCGCGCGGCTATGTTAATCGCCCGCTTTGCTCCACTCCCCAGCCTTGGCCTCTCTTCGACCGACCAGACCAGCGCGTGCGTATCGAGCAAAATTAGTCCCGATCGGGTAGGATCAGCAGCCGGGGTCACTTCATCGCCTCCCATTCCACATCGATGGGCGAAATGATGTCGCCCTCCCAAATAACGCTCCCGCGCATGGATCCCACGAGGTCGCCCTGGGACGGAATGGGGATGACCTCTGCCACGGGCTTGCCGCGCTTAGTGATGACGAGCGGCTTGCGCTTTTCGGCAACTTCATCGATGAGTTTCAGGCACTTGGCTTTGAATTCGCCGGCGGGGACGGTGGTTTTCATGGCGATCCTCCCATGGTCACTGACCATGGTCATATCATAGCAATTCTCGGTATTCCCGGCAAGTGCCGCATTGTGCCCGCTGTCACCCGAGGCGCGTAGATCGATCTACTAAAATTGAATTGCGAAACCTAACCATCCGAGGAAATCAGAAAAATGTCTCGTAAAGCGCTCATTGCAGCCAATTGGAAGATGTACAAGACGCCGGCCGAAGCCAAGGCGTTTGTCGATGCTTTTTTGCCGCTTGTTGCCGGTCACACGCGCGACGAGATTGCGCTGTTCCCTTCTCCGGTACTTTTGCCCACGGTCGTCCCGGCCTGCAAGGGATCGAATGTCGCCGTGGGCGCGCAGAACATTCACTTTGCCGAGGAGGGCGCCTACACGGGTGAGACCTCGATCGGACAACTGATGGCCGTGGGCGGAACGCACACGCTCATCGGCCACTCGGAGCGGCGGCAGTACTTTGCCGAGACCGACGAGATCGTGAACAAGAAACTGCACACGGCGCTGAAGCACGGCATCGTGCCGGTGGTGTGCATCGGCGAGGTTCTGGAAGAGCGCGAGGCAGGCAAGACAGCCAGCGTGCTGAAAACGCAGGTGACGGGCGCGTTTGCGGGCATTACGCCCGAGGCTGCCGCGCCCATCGTGATTGCGTACGAGCCGGTTTGGGCTATCGGCACTGGCAAGACGGCGACGCCGGAGATTGCCGCCGACGCGCACCGCATTATTCGCGCGGAAGTGGCGAAGCTGCTCGGGGCTGAAGTGGCCGCGGCCATGCGCATTCTCTACGGCGGCAGCGTGAAGCCGGACAACGCGAGCGCGCTGATCGGCCAGGAAGAGATCGACGGCGCACTGGTGGGCGGCGCGAGCCTGAAGCCGGATTCCTTCACAGCGATTGTGAAGTACTGAAAGAGACAGCGGAGTTAGCGGGGCTAGCGGTGTTAGCGGAGTTAGGATCCGCGGCGCGGCGTTCGTGAGTTAGCAAGTCGGCGGGTGCGCGGGCCGTCCGGAGCGAAGAGCTTCGGGCGGCGTTTTGTTTGGGATCAGAAGCAGCAAGTTGGCCTCCGCTTCGCGGAGATGGCGAGTTGGCAAGTTCGCGAGTCATTGGGCAGCGCGGAGTGAGGACTCTGAGCTGCTTTTTGTTGAAAGGTAGAAGCCGCGCTACATCGCTGGATAGAAGCTCGCGATCCAGGATTGGAGCAGCGACGGGAAGCAGCCGAGAACAACGACGGCGGCCGCGATGGCGAGCAGCACGGCAAGCGTGACAGGATGCGCATGGATAGGCGAAACGTCGGCGGCCGGCATGACGTAGGCGCGCTTGAGCACTTGCAGATAGTAGTAGAGCGAAACGGCGCTGAAGGCGATGGCGAGCGCGACAAGGGCGAACGGAATCGGGCCGGCTGAAACGCCGAGCACGGCGGCGAAGAGGTTGAACTTGGCCCAGAAGCCGACCAGCGGCGGAATTCCGGCGAGCGAGAGAAAGAGCACGAGCAAAACAGCGGCGAGGATCGGGTTGCGCTTGTGCAGGCCGAGGAAGGCGTCGAGTTTGTCCGAACCCGCTGCGCGCTCCACGACGCCCACCACGCCGAAGGCGCCGATGGTGGTGAGGCCGTAAGTGAGGATGTAGTAGAGAACGGGCGACTCATGGAGTATGAGGGACTGCACAACGGCACCAATGCCCGTCACCTGCCACTGCGAAAACGGAAGGGGATTGGAATGCGGCAACGGGCATACGCCCAGCAGAATGTATCCTGCGTGTGCGATGGCCGAATAGGCGAGGAGGCGGCGGACGCTGGATTGCGCGAGCGCAGCCAGGTTACCGACAACCATGGAGACCGCGGCGACCAAGAGCATCACTTCAACCAGATGGGTCCAGGACGCCGTGTATTGACTGAACTGGCGATTAAGTTCGATTTCGTTATAACCCCGTGAGGTGGGAATCATGAAGAAAGTTCCGTCGAAGAAGGTCAGCAATAATGCGAAACTCGCCACCTTGGAGACCGACGCGATGAATGCCGCTGCGGGAGCGGGCGCGCCCTCGTAGGCGTCTGGCGCCCAAAAGTGGAACGGGACTGCCGCGATCTTGAATCCGAGACCTGCGACTACCAGAATCCAGGCAACATAAAAGAGCAGAGTCGGTCCAGATTGAAATACTGTTTCCTGAATGCCTGCCAGAGATGTGGTCCCCGTCAACCCATAGAAGTAGCTGAAGCCAAAGAGCAGGAACGCAGCAGACATGCCGCCAAAGAGGTAGTACTTGAGGGCGGCCTCGGCGCTTTTGCCTGATTGCTTGGCGAAGGCGGTAAGGATGTAGAGGCCGAGCGAGAGCAGTTCGAGGCCGGTGAAGATCACCAGCAGGTCCTGCGCGGCGGATATGATCAGCCCGCCTGCCGCCGCCATCAGGACAACGGCTACGTATTCGCCGGCGTTGCGCGTGAAGTCAGAGTCGATGAGCAGCAGAAGTGTGAGCGCGGTGAGGACGAGGATAGCTACCTGCGCGACGCCTGCCGAGCCGCCCGCGGCAAGAAGTTGCTCGCTGCCCGCGCTGAACCCCGTCCATCCCGCCGCATACACGCCCCAGACTGCCGCGGCGCAGCCCGCGATGCCGATGAGGGCGGCGACGGCGGCGCGAATTTCGAGAGCCGCTTTACGCAGGAAGCCGAGATCGACGACAAGCACGAGCAGCGCGGCGATTTCGAGAGCCGTCTCAGGGAGCGTGGCGCGGAAGAGCGCGGCGTAGTTCATTGCGCGCCTCCCGCGAGCAGGGCTTTGACTGCGGGCTCGATGGAATCGAGAAGAATGCGCGGATAGAGGCCGACAACGAGGGTGGAAATGCCGAGCAGCGCGACGCCGGCAATCTCCGGCCAGGTGATGGGCGCAAATTTGTGCGTTTGCTCGGATTCGAGCTCATGCGCGCTGGGCAGCGCATCGGTGAAGAAGGCCTTCTGCATGGCGCGCCAGATGTAGGCCACGCCGACGATGATGCCGATGCCGGAAACGATGGTCCACCAGGGGTTGACCTCCCACGCGCCGACTAAAACCTGAAGCTCGGCCACGAAGCCGGAGAAGCCGGGCAGGCCCATGGAGGCAACGCCGGCCACGACGAAGGCCCACGCGGCGAACGGCAGCCGACGAGAGAGGTGCATGGGCTCGAGTTCGGCAAACTGCCGCGTGTGCGTGCGGTCGTACACGACGCGGCCGACAATGGCGAAGAGCAGGCCGGCGATGACGCCGTGCGAGAACATCTGCAGCACCGCGCCGTCGAGGCCGATCTGATTGAGCGTCACGAGGCCGAGGAGCACAAAGCCCATGTGGCTCACGCTGGAGTAGCCGATGACGAACTTAAAGTCGGTTTGCGCCAGTGCGACCAGAGCGCCGTAGACGATGCCGATGACGGCGAGCCAGGCAAAAACGTCGCGCCACGAGCCGAGCCCGATGAACGAAAATCCCCAGGGATCGAGGCCATGCGGGAAGAGTCCGATGCCGACGCGCAGGCAGCCGTACGCGCCGAGCTTCATCACGACGCCGGCAAGAAGCATGGACGCGGCGGTGGGCGCGGCGACGTGGCCGGTGGGTGCCCACGTGTGGAACGGCCACATGCCGGCGAGAATGGCGAAGCCGACGAAAACCAGCGGGAAGCACCACATCTGGAAGCTGACGGGCAGGCCCGCGTGCGCGAGAGCGGCGAGCGCAGTGGAGTGGCTACCTGCGGTTGTGTAGGCCGCGAGCAGGCCGATGAGCACCATGGACGAGCCGGCAAAGGAGTAGAGCGCGAGTTTCATGGCGCCATACTCGCGCCGCGTGGAACCCCAGATGGAGATGAGGAAATACTTGGGGACGATGGCGATTTCATAGAAGACGAAGAGCAAAAAGAGATCGCCGCTCAAAAAGACGCCGTAGACGCCACCGATGAGAGCAAAATAAAACGCGAAAAACTGATTGGCGCAGAGCTCGACGTTCCAACTGAATAGAACGCCCGCGACGGCGGCGATTCCCGTGAGCAAAACGAGCACGCGGCTGATGCCGTCGGCTGCGAGCAGGAAGTGAACGCCCATGGAGGGCACCCAGAGCACGTCCACGATAACCTCGCGGCCCGCTCCGAAGCCTGCGGCGTAGCCCGCAATG
Source organism: Occallatibacter sp. (assembly GCA_049511595.1). Classification (GTDB taxonomy): domain Bacteria; phylum Acidobacteriota; class Terriglobia; order Terriglobales; family Acidobacteriaceae; genus Telmatobacter. Next base: position 13,605 of record JBEKXX010000072.1, read on the forward strand.
TCGATGGCGAGCCCGGCCACAGCCACGGCGAGCGCCCACCAGCGCGCTGCGGCGGGCTTACCCTTGGGCACGAGCGCCGCAACCAGCGCGCCGGCAAACGAGATGTAGATGGACCAGGACAACATCTAAAATCTCCAGTGCGCCAGCAGGTTGATGACCGTGGGGTTGATGGTATCCAGAATCAGCCGGGGCGCAAGCCCGACAAGAAACATGAGGCCGATCACGGGCGCCAGTGCCACCTTTTCACTGTGATGAAGGTCAGGAAAGTTGGCCCAGTGTTCCGGCACGGGGCCGCTGAAGACCTTTTGAATGACGGTGAGGATCACGATGGCCGTGACGAGCAGGCCAAGCACCGATACCGTGGCCGCGACCCACGCCAGCGGAAACGCGCCGCGAAAGATGAGGAACTCACTGACGAAGCTGTTGAGGCCGGGCAGGCCGAGCGACGAAAAAAGCACGATGCCCATGAGTCCGGCGAGGACCGGCGCGGGCTTGCGCAAGCCGCCGAAATCGTCGATGCCGCGCAGGCCGCCGGTGCGGAACTGAATCATGGCTATGAGCCAGAAGATGGCCGCGGCAGTGATGCCGTGATTGAACATCTGCAGGATGACTCCGTTGAGCGCGGCGGCTTGGCTAGCGGACGCGGCGAGGCCGGAGGTGGGAATCGCCAGCGCGAAGATACCCAGCAGGCAGTAGCCGAGGTGATTGACCGAGGAGTAGGCGAAGACGCGCTTCAAATCTTTTTGCGCAGCAGCGGCCCACGCGCCCATGACGACGGTGAGGACGGCGAGAACGAGCAGCGGCGTGCGCATGGCGGCGATCTGCGCGCCGAAGATGGGCAGCGCGATACGCAGGAGGCCATAGACGCCCATCTTCGACATGCCGCCGGTGAGCAGCATGGTGACCGGCGAAGGCGCCTCTGCATACGCCGCAGGCAGCCAGGTGTGGAAGGGCACGAGCGGAACTTTGACTGCGAAGCCGGCGAGCACACCGATGGCGAGCCAGGGCATCACCGCGCCCAGATGCGCCGTGACTGTCCGCGACAGCGTGCCCGATGCGGCCATGGCGGCGAGTTGAACGAAGTCCATGGAGCCGGTGGCAAGAAAGATGGCGAGAAACGAGAGCAGCAGCGCCACGGAACCGGCCATGGTGTAGATGAAGAATTGCGTGGCCGCGGAGCCGCGGCGCGGGCCGCCCCACAATTTGATGAGGAAGAACGCTGGGATGAGGCTCAGCTCCCAGAACAAGAACCAATGAAAGAAATTGAGCGCGGTGAAGGAGCCGAAGAGGCCCGATTCGAGGATGAGCACCAGGCCGTAGAAAAGGCCGGGCATGTGGTGCACGCGATGCGCGGCGTCAACCGACATGAGCGTGACGATGGCGGAGAGCACGAGCATCAGGGCGCCGAGGCCATCGACGCCGAGGTGATAGTCGACGCCAATGGAAGGAGCCCATGGGTGCAGCTCAACAAGGCCGATGCTTCCGTCGGCGGGCAGGCGGGTCCACACGATGAGTGCGACGACGAGGCAGGCCAATGAGGTGAGCAGCGCGACGCCGCGCGCGTGTTTGCCGACGAAAAGCGCGATGGCCGCGCCCGCGAGCGGCAGCACCGTGAGGAGAGTCAGAATTGGAAAGCTGCTGGCAACTTCGTTCATAGCCGGCTGCTCCAAAACAGAATGACGGTGAGAGCGACGACGGCGACGGCGAGGATGCGGAGGTAATTCTGCACGCGGCCGCTTTGCAAGCTCGCCAGCAGGCCGCCGCCTGAGGAGAGTTCCTCGCAGGTTTTGTCGAAGCTGCCGTCGACCCAGTTGACGTCGAGGAAGCGATTGAACTGCGCCCAGAGGCCGAAGAGCCACGCCACGGCAGCCACAATGCCGCCCCACACTCGGCGATCGAGCCAATCGGCCACGCGCGCCCACCACGCAAAGAAGGCGATCACTGTCGCGCCGTAGAACTCGTCAACGTAGAGGCGGTCGCGGAGCGGCGCCCACAGCCAGGGCGCGGATTTTTCCAGCGCGTCGGGTTCATCGGGCTTGGGCGATTTGTCGCCGTAGAGCCACCAACCAAGGCCAAGGCCGAGAAACACGACCAGCGACGACGTGGCCATCAGCATGAGCCAGGCGGGCTGGGCAAAGCTGCGGAGGTCGAACGTGGCGGCGCGGCCCTCGAGAAACGCGCGGAACCACGGCCAGGCTGGGGTTCCGATCAAGCCCAGCGCCATGGCAAAGAAAGCGAGCACGGTCATGGGCAGCGTCATCACGGCGGGGCTCTCGTGGGCCACTTTGCGGCCGCGCCAATAGCCAAAAAAGACGTACGATACCTGCCGTGTCATATAAAACGCGGTGAGCACCGCGCCGAAGACGAGCAGGTAGAACGGACCCTTCGCCACGCTCCAATGCTGCGCGGCTTCAATGATGGCGTCTTTC
>JBEKXX010000073.1:0-21992 GCA_049511595.1 Occallatibacter sp.
ATATAGACGGTCCTTTCCTGTATTTTCACCGAAGATATTGAAGCTGAGTTGGTCGAACATCTCGATGTAGTCTTCCCGCTGCTGCGCGATCAAGTCGGACCAAAGCAGATTCGCCGATTCCAGGTGCTCATCGAGGGAGTCCTCAGGGAAAAAGGCGAAATGGGGAGAGTAGCCGCCATCGCGGTGGATGTTCCCCCGGACAAACCCGGGCTTCATGGCGATGAGAAAGAAGTGAAACCCGTGAACCTCCGCGGTCCGCTTGTCGCGTAGTTGTACCTGGGCGAGCCCCTGCGCATCCTTCCCACCCAAAAGCCGATAGAGTTCGTATTTCTGGAGCTCCGATGTCAGGGCCTGCTCCAGGTACGACTTGAAGCCGGAAACATGGCCGATCTCAGGAGGCAAAAAGATTCGCCAATCGAGATCGCGTATGTAATCCCAATCCACATGCCCCCAGCGGCTGACGCTCAAGCTCAAGCTTCCGTAAGGAGAAATCGGCGTTTTCCCCACATACTCCAAAAGATATGGGCTCTCAGAAGCGTAGGCGCGAAGCGTTTCATCTACAACGTTGCGGACCAAAGGAACCAGCGCAACATCCTGGGAACCTCCGAATCGTTCCTTGGGCAACAGAAACGGTTCCGCGCCGAAAGGGTTGCGATGCGCCGCAACGGGAGGTTGAAGCCGCAAACGCTGAAAGGACAAGGTCTCCGCTGCGCCTGAGAAAAGGAATTTTAGCGCTTTGAGAAGAACGGGATTCCGGGAGGCAACCGTGCGCAGAGTTTCCTGCACGATCGATCCTTTGCTTTTCGCGGAACGTTGGCGCGTAACCATGGCTTTGCTGTCGAGCGGCTATTCAAAATTGTAGCTTTCTGAGGCGCACTTGTTCTGTCCGGTTTGCGGCTTTCCACGGCAGGTTTAACGGTGGTTCTCCTGCAGCTATGTGGCATTTCGGACAGAATTCAAGGCGGCTTTTTCTTGATGTAAAAGCCACTGAGCGATTGTGCCTTGGTCTACACCCGCAGGAGACCCGCTATAGAGACGGGACACTAACGTGTGCTCACCCCTCCGGGGTTCTGGGTTCGGCTACTCGGCGTGGAGGACGACGTCGAAGAGGAGCAGGCTGGCGGTGGTGAAGACGATGTCGTAGCCGAGGAGCATCTTGATCCAGAGGGTGGGGTCGCTGTCGCCGGTGAGGATGGCGGTGACAGCCTGGACCATAGCCAGCAGCGCGGGAATGAAGATGGGGAAGAGGATGAGCGGGAGAAGGAGCTCGCGGTTGCGGCTGCGGATGGAGAGCGCGGCGAAGAAGGTTCCGTTGGCGACCAGAGCCCAGGTGCCGAGAGGGAGAACGAGCAGCAGCTTCCATGCGTCGCCGAGGATGTGGAGGTTGTACATGACCACGAAGACGGGCGCGAGGACGATCTGCACGATGGTGACGAAGAGGAAGTTGGCCAGCACCTTGGCGAGAAACATGTCGGCGCCGGGGATGGGGGCCATGCGCTGCGCGTCGAGCACCTGATGGCGGATTTCGCGGGCCCAGGCCTGGTTGAGTGCGCTGACCGAGGCGAACATGGTGGCCACGCAGAGGACGCCGCCGGCAATGTCGCGGGAGAAGGCGCCGCGGGGATCGAAGGCCAGCGAGAAGAGCACGACCACGAGCAGCGCGAAGAAGAGCATGGAGTTGACGGCTTCTTTGGAGCGCCACTCGATGCGCAGGTCTTTGGCGAGATGGGTGAAGAGGGCGCGGGTCATTGGGAGCCCTCCGGGGTGGTGAGTTTGGCGTCTTTCGTCAGGTCGGCGGTTTGGACGGGCTGGCCGAGGGCGCCGGCGGCGCGGAGATAGTCGGCGGGAGCGAGGATCAACTGCGTGCCGCGCGTTCCGGCAGAGACGCTGATGCGGTCGAAGAGGATGGCGGTTTCATCGACGAAGACCGGGTAAGGTTTTTTGACGCCGAAGACGGTGACGCCGCCGCGGATGTAGCCGGTGAGCGGCTGCACGTCTTTGAGGGGGGCCATTTCGGCCTTGCGCCAACCCGCCTGGTGGGCGAGCTTTTTGAAGTCGAGGGCGGCGTCGCCGGGGATGACGGCGAAAGCATACTCATACCCTAGCGACGAAGACCTGTCGCTGGGGGCTCTGGTGGTGAGGAGCGTCTTGAAGACCTGCTCGGCGGGCATGCCGATCTTCTTTGCGACGGTGATTGCTGAAAGGTCGTCGGGATCGATCTCGTATTCGCGGAGTTCGAAGGGGATGCCGAGGGACTCGAGGATGCGGGCGCCGTTGGTCTTCATGGCGTTGGGCTCCGCTGATCACTTCCGCTGTGATCAGGAACTGTGGTTGTGTTACCGGGTTCAAACGATGCGACGCGGCCGGCGTGGAGGGTGATGACGAAATCGGCGATGGGTGCGGCGAGCGAGCGCTGGTGCGTGGTGAGGACGATGGTGCGATCGCCCTGGCGGAAGCTCGCAAGGAGCTCAACCATCTGGCGGGCGCTTTCGACATCCATGTTGGAGAAGGGTTCGTCGAGAAGGAGCAGCTCGGGCTCCGAAAGCAGCACGCGTGCGAGCGAGGTGCGCTGGCGCATGCCCTGCGAATACTGGCCGAGAAGGCGGTTCAGATCGGGGTCGAGACCGACCTGGCGGAGGGCTTCGGCTGGAGCGAGGCAGGCGCGGCCGGGATAGAGACTGCGGAAGTAGCGGAGATTCTCCTGGGCAGTGAGCTCGTCGTAGAGCATGGGCGCGTGGCTCATGTAGCCGATGCGGGCGCGGACTTGCTGGGGTTCGGAGGCGCCGAAGACGCGTACCGTACCGTGGCTGGGGCGCAACAGGCCGGCAAGAATGCGCAGCAGCGTGGACTTGCCCGCGCCGTTTTCGCCCAGGAGAACGTAGCAGCGGCCGGGCTCGAGATCCAGCGAAACCTGCTTGAGGGCGGCAAAGCTGCCGAAGAGCTTGGACACTTGATCGAGCCGCGCGCAGAGGGTTGTGCTGCCGGCTTCGGAGGCAAAGGCGTTCATGCGATCAGTTGGCTGCGGTCTGCGTTGCGGGCGCGGGCGCCGCGGCGGAAGCGGTTGACGGCTTGGCGCCGGCCGGCGTAGGCGGCGCTGCGCCGGGCTGCTGCGGCGCGTACTTGCTGGCGCATTTGGCCTGAAGCTCGTTGGCGTGGAAGACGCCGTCGCGGCCATAGGTGCCGATGGCGAGAGCCTGCGCATTGTCTTTGAAGGTGTCAGGCGGCGGCTCCGACCCCTTGTAGCTGACCTTGAGCAGGCGGCCAGAGGAAGCCTTGGGCGAATGGCTCTCGTACTCGTTGAGGACAAAGTCAACGTGTGTGCCGTTTTGCTCGATGGTGCCGGGTTGGACGAAGCCCTCGACGCGCAGATTGCTATGGTAGGCTTTGTCGCCCATGCCGCCGAGCTCGGCGATGGTGACGTAGTAGCTCTTGCTGGATCCGTAGCCTGAGTAGGCCAGCCAGCCGATGGTGCCGAGGATCACGGCCACGGCAATGGATATGCGGAGGGTGTTTGGGGAAACCTTCATGATGCTCCACCTCTAACGATACGAGGCGGAAGGCCTGGGGTCAACCGGGAAAGACAGGGACCGAGGGAACAAGGGACCAAGGGATCAGGGGTCAGGAAAGCAGCTTCTAGCTTCTAGCTTTGCTTGCGGAGGCGGCGGCCGCGCGAGGGAATGGCGGGGAGGGCGCAGGTGCGGTCGCTCAAGCAGGAGGGCGAGCCGGGCGCGGGTTAGTTGCCGCGGCGGAGTTTTCCCAGCGCTCCCGAAGCCGTGCGGCTGGCCACCTTGGCCGGCTGCAGCGAGGTCGCAAAGACCGGAACGAGGATCATTGCGATCAGGATCAATTCAATGACAATGTCATCCATAGGAACCACCACTGAAACGCTCCTTTGTTGCCGAGCATGCGTACTTCGATCAGTTGCGCCTGTGGGACCTGACCCGCTGCCATGTGGTGACGATCGAGGGCGAGAGAATCATCGCAACGAAAGAGAGCCCAAGCAGAAAGTCAAGCATGAGGGACGCTCCCCCAACAGATGCAACGCACGTGCCGCAGAATCCGCGGCTTGAGCAGGACCATAGCTCTCTGAGCGCATGATGGGGAATCACTCTTCGGTGGGAGGACGTGGCCTGATGGGGGCAGCGCGCGGCTGCCACCTTCCGGTGACGATAGATTCCCGCGTAATCCGCTGTTTGCGGCGGGATCTTCTCAGGGGGCTCTGTTGAGGGCGTCCGCGGCGCGGTCAAGGGCCTGGGTGAGCACCGTTAGCTGCTGTTGAGCGAGGGCGGCATCTTTCGCGCCAATGGCCTGGTTGACGCCAGGGAGGACGACGGCAGCGTAGCCGGTGAACTCGCCGGGGGCGAAGATGGTGTGCCGGTACCAAGGGCGATCGGGAAGGCCGGACTCAGTGAGCAGCGCCGTTTCCGTTTGGCGCAGGGCAAGATTCAATTTGGCCAGGTCGCCGGAGGGAGCGGATTGGAGTGCATAGGCTCGCTGCGCGGCCGCGGCCAGGCGCGCCGCAGCAGCTTCAGCGGGAGCGAAGCCGAGCGATCCAAGCTCAAGACCGGCGGCGTCGCGCTTTGCGGCTTCGAGATAGGCGGAGATCGCGCGCGCGTAGGCGACATAGTCGTAAGGAAGGACGTCGGCATCGGCCATGCGCAAGGCTTCGAGGCCCAGGACGCGGGCCATTTCCTGCAGATAGACGAAATCGGGATCGGCGTTTTGCGTGTACCAGGCGAAGTCGTCGAAAACGGAGTGATACACGCCATAGGGGCCGCTGGAGCCGATGTCGGTTGCGGGCACGCCGGCATGTTGCAGGAAGGGCGTGAAGTCCGAACCGGAGCCGAGATCGCCGACGTGAACCTCTTCGCTCTCGATGGGCGGGGCGTTGGAACTGCGATGCTCGTTGCCGGGGGAGGGTTTGAGACGCCACTGCTGGAAGACGGTTCCCTCGATGGGGCTGGGAACGGCGCGGGTGACGTTACGGATAAATTCCTTGAGCGAAGGCACGGCGGAAGCGGAAAAATCAGGGCCCGAGACGGCAACATCGACATTGAAGTAGGCCACGGCGTGGTCGAGGGCGCGGCCCTGCTGCTCGACCCATTCCGTGGAGCCGATGAGGCCTTGTTCTTCAGCGTCCCAACTGCAGAAAAGGATGGTGCGCTTCGGGCGCCAACCCTGGCGCAGCAAAGCGCCGATTCCGTGCACGGCCTCGAGCATGGCGGCGGTGCCGCTCGATGGGTCCGCCGCGCCATAGACCCACGCATCGCGGTGATTGCCGACGATCACCCAGGCATCCTGATCCTGCGAACCCTTGACCTTTCCGATCACGTCCCAAATGATGCGCCGCTGGACGTCCTGCTGCGAGACGAGGCGCACTTTTACTCCGCCAGGGCCAAGGCGATAGGGGAAGGGCAAGGCTCCCTGCCAGCCTTGCGGCACACCCGGCCCCTGCATCGCCTGCAGAATGGGCGCGGCGTCGTGATAGCTGAGGGGGATGGAGACGATGTGGGGCTGATTGCCTTTCGGCCCCTCGACGTTCGCGATGCGGGCCGAATCGGGAAGATCGAGCGTGGAGGCGACGCCGGGAGTTTCGGGATCGCCTGCATACTTGAACAGATATTGCACCGAGCCGCGCTGCACGCCGGTTTCAGGCCGCCAGGGGCCGATGGGCCAGGGGTCGCCTTTGGAATAGCCGTCGTCCTGCGGGTCAGAGTAGAGGATGACGCCAATGGCGCCGCGCTGTTCGGCCAGGTAGACCTTGACGCCGCGGAAGTTGGAGCCGTAGCGGCAGATCACGATCTTGCCGTGGAGGTCGATGTGCCGGCGGTCGAGTTCATTGAAGTCCTCGATGCGCCCGTAATTCGCGTAGACGGCCTCGCCCGTTACGTCGCCTGACGCCGAAGAGCTGTTGAAGGGCATCACCACGCGCGGATCGTCCTGTTGGGGGTCGTTGGCCACGTGTTCGCGCGTTGGGCCGGTCATGAGCAGATGGCCGGCCTCGTCATAGGCCTCAACGCGCACCAGTTTGGGCAGGCCCAGGAGCACGCGGTAAGGGACGATTTTGGTTTCCAGCCCGGCGGCGCGAAACTTTTGCGCCACGTACTGCGCGGTTTTGTGGTCCTCGGGCGACGCCGCCAGGTGGGGTGCGGCAGTAAGAGTCTTGAGCTCCTCGCCGGCCAGTTTGGGGTCGGGTACGGCGAGGAATTTCTTTTCCAGCTTTGCTTCGGCGCTGAAATCGATGTAGCCGAAGCCGCCTTGCGGCGCCGCCTGCGCAGCCGACGGGTGCGAGGGCAGTACCGCAGCGAATGTTGCAGTAGAGAAAAGCAATGCCAGCGCCGCGCGCGAGTTCATCGAATCAGGCCCTCGGAACAAAAGGAACCAACGGTCAACCCACGGGCTGCGCGCAGTGTGCGCAGCGCTTCGCCGCCAGCGGAATCTCGCTCAGGCACTCCGGGCAGGCTTTGGTTGCGGGGACCGCGGGAGGCTCGGGTTTCTCGAGGCGCGCCTGAAACGCGTTCATGGGAAGCACGATGGCAAAATACACCACAGCCGCCACAATGAGGAACGCGACCGCCGCGTTAAGGAAACTGCCCACCTTGATCTGGCCGCCGCCCACGTGCAGGATGACGCCGCTGAAATCCGGCTTGCCCATGGTTGCGGCGATGAGCGGGTTCAGCACGTCGCCGACAAGCGAAGCAACGATAGCGTTGAACGCCGCGCCGAGAATCACGGCCACTGCCAGATCCACGACGTTTCCACGCAGAATGAAATCTCTAAATCCCTTTAGCATCGCTTCCTCCAGCACGTCGTATTCCGCTCAGCCGGCGCCGCGAACGGCAGGCAGGACGCACTTTCCGCCGCGTTGGAAGCCGGTTGAGCGTGCTCTGCCCATGCTACACGGCGCGACGGCTGGGCTGCCGGAATTTGTAGAGCGCGGCGATGCCCATCTTCATTCGCCTTCAGAGCGCTGGGGCGCCCGGCTCAGGGCACGGTAAGCAAAACCAGAATGGCGGCAAGGATCATCAGGTTGGCATAGAGCAGGATGAGCACGCCGGCATGGTAGAGGCTCCATCGGCGCTGCAGGCAGCGGGCTGTCTCCGCCATGCCCCACGCGGCAACCAGCAGGGCAAGAATCTGCCATCGCGAGCCGCGCAGGTTTCCGATGTAAGGAAACCCGGCCAGGCGCAGGCTGGCCGCGAAGGCGCCCACCGAGAGAGCGATGGCGCGAACGAGCGACGGCTGCCGCAAGCGAAGGACGGAAACGAGGAAATGCACAACCCTTCAATGTATCGCGGCGGCGCGGGGAAGGCTGCCGCGGGGTGAAACGCAGCGGGTGATACTCTTTGTGAGCCCTGCCCCTGGATTCCCAAAAATTCGAGAAATCCGCTGGGCAAACGAGGAGGTCCACCATGCAAACAGACAATCCCGCGGAAGCTCCACTCAATCCAGGCATCGTCTTCGATATGGCGCAGAAGCGGCTACTCTTCGCGCAGAAGGATGAGCGGATCGACGGCCAGCGCGCGGCGAGCCGGAATCCAGGAGGCGACCAGGCCGAGCAGGAGCATGGTGAGAATCACGCCGCTCAGCACCAGCGGGTCTTTTGGCGTGGCCTGGTAGACGATAAACGACAGGACGCGCGTGGCCAGAACCCCCAACACCACGCCCCCAACCGAGCCGATGGCCAGCAGGCGGAAGGCGCGGCCGAGCGAAGCGCGCAGGATCTCATGCCGCCCCGCGCCCAAGGCGACGCGAATTCCCAGCTCGCGCAAACGCTTGCTGACAACGTAAGAAGCCATGCCGAAGACGCCTGTCACTGCGAGCATGGCGCCGAGCAGGCCGAGGATCCCCAAAGCCACGGTCGCGACATGCGGGGCGAACAGCGCGGTAGCCATCGCTCCGGTCCACGTCTCTGTCTTGAGAGGCAGGCTGGAATCCAGGCCGTGCAATGTGCGCTCCAGCGCCGCCGCCATCTCAGCAGGATCGCGACCGGACCGCACTACCAGCGCCATGATGCTTGACTGATGCTGCTGAAAGGAGAAAAACATCGCCGGCTTTTGATCTTCGGTCAGTGTCCGGTACTTGCCGTCTTCGACCACGCCGACAACCTCCGCTCGGTTGCTGACCGAGAGTTTGAAATGTCCGCCGATCGCTTTGTCGACCGATCCGAAGACTTTGACCGCAAACTGCCGGTTCACGAGGGTTGCGATGGGCGCTTTCATGTCGTCGCCGAGGCTCAGATCCCTGCCCGCCAAGAGCCGCGTCCCGGCCGCGTGGATGTAACCCGGCGAGATGATGTAGCTCATGGCGTCGGCGGCGTAGTTGGTGGGCCGGAAATCAGTGGTTGTATCGGTATACACATAGGAGTCGCCTCCGCTGAGGCCCAGCGGAAACTGGTCGACAATCCCAACGGAGGACACGCCCGGAATGGCCGCCGCTGCGCTTAACATGCGCCGCTGCATCTCGGGCACGCGGTCACCGGTGTAGCCGGCCATGCGCAGATCGGTTTCGACGAGCAAGGCATTCTGCGGCTGGAACCCGAAGTTACCGTGGAGCGACCGCACCAGACCCCTTACCGCGACCAGCGATGAGGTGACGAGCACGGCGCAGATCGCAATCTGGGTTACGAGGAGCACGTCGCGCAGGGTAAGCCGCCTGCCTTTCTCGGCGCCGCTCATTCCCGTGCGAATCGCCTGCCACGGATCGGCGCGCATGACCTGACGCACGGGGACGATTCCAAAGAGCAGTCCGCTGGCCAGCGCCAGCAGCAGCGCCACGCCATAGGTGCGCGCATCCGGGTTCACGGGCACATTGATGGGGATATTGGGAATCGGCTGCCAGGCGCTGAGTCCGTGCAGGATCGCCACACCGCCGGCGAGCCCGACGGCCCCTCCGGCCAGGGAAACCAGCAATGCCTCAGTGAGAAGTTGGCGCAAAATCCGGGCGCGCCGCGAGCCAAGCGCCAGGCGAAGCGCCACTTCTTTGGCGCGATCGGCGGCGCGCGCGGCAAACAGGCTGCCCAGATTCGCGCAGGCCGCCAGCAGAATCAAGCTGGCGAGCAGCATGAGGCCAGCCATAAAGGCGCGCGCCGGGCCAGCCAGCACGTCGCCAATCAGTCCTGGACGAGCGAGGGTGAATTTGACGACTTCGTCGTCGGCCGGATAGGCCTTTGCCAGCCCCACGCCGATTGCGTTGAGGTCGGCAGTCGCCTGTTCCAGCGTTACGCCCGGCTTCAGCCGGCCGAGCACGAAGGGCGAGTGATTGCCGCGGTATTGGAGCGAGTTGCTGCCTTGCACGACCGGCTCTTCGACAATGGGAACCCAGAACGCCGGCGCTAAGAACAGCTCTGTGCCGCGAAAGGCCGGCGGCGCCACACCGATGATGGTGAACGGGTGCTTGTTGATGTCCACAATCCGTCCCACGCCGCCGCGGTCACCTTGGAAACGGCTGTTCCAGTAGGCATAGCTCAGGACGACATAGGGGGCGCTGTTCATACCCTTTTCGTCGGATGCGTGAAAGAAGCGCCCGAGGTAGGGCTGAATTTCCAGAGAGTCGAAGTAGTTGCCGCTGGCCAGGTAAGGCCATGCCGTCGAGGCGTTCCCGCCGGTGTCCACGCCCACGGGGCCCAGGATCATGACCGCGGCCAGGTTCTCGAAGCTCTGGTTCCGGTCGCGAAGATCGAGATAGTCGGGGTACGACTGTGAGGGAGACTGGAAGCGCTGAACCTGGTAAAGGTTCTGCGCGTTGGGCACGTTCACCGGGCGCAGCACGAGCGCGTTCAGAACGCTGAATACGACGGCATTGGCGCCGATCCCCAAAGCGAGAGTGACGATTGCAGTAAAGGTGAAGCCGGGAGATTTTCGCAGTTGCCGGAGCGCAAATTTCAGATCGCCGAACATTTGTTTCCTTTCTGTTCTGTACGTGGGTTTCCCACCTCCAGTTCCAGCACGTGAGTTACCACACGGGAAGTTTGAGGACAAAGGGGTTATCGAACAGAGGCAGGTTTACGCTGTCCGCATACGGCAATCCGTGTCCGGAACCGAACAGGTTGGCACACTCGGCGATTTCGAATCGGCGACGAAGATTTCCTGCGATATGACACAGCAGGCCGTCAAGCCCGCGGGTACACGTCTCGCGATTCCGGCTCGGCTCTCCGTACGGGCGCCGGCCCCATGGGCAAGCGGATCGATGCCCGCGCGCCCTCGCCGCCTTCGCGGTTGACGAGCGAGATCTCGCCGCCGTGAGCGCGGGCGATCTGTTGGGCCAGGGCAAGACCGATGCCGCTTCCGGCTGACTTTGTCGTATAAAACGGGACAAACAGGTTCTCCGGATTGGCGATGCCCATGCCCCGGTCTTCGATGACGATCTCCACGCCGGCGCCGTTGACCTTCCACGTGACGCGCACGGGTTTTGCCCCGTTGGCAATCGATGCGTCGGCGGCGTTGGCGAGCAGGTTGATCAGCATCTGCTCGAGCTGATCCGAATCGGCGTTGAGGATGGCCGCCGGGCCGGGAACGAGCTCGACGGGAATGCGCTGCTCCAGATGCACGACGCGCTCGATGAGCGGCGCGAGCTGGACTTCGCGGAACCGCGGCGGGGGCAATTGCGCAAGCTGCCGGTACGATTGTACGAAGCGGTGCAGCGCGTCGGCGCGGCTTTCGACCACGCCCAATCCGCGGCGGAAATCGTGCTGCGCATCATCGGGCAGGCTATCCACGCGGGCCAGCAGGCTGCCGGCGATCGACTTAATGGGCGCCAGCGAATTTGACAGCTCGTGCCCGAGGACCCGGATCAGGCGCTTCCACGCGTTCTGCTCCTCTTCCTGGAGGGGCAGGCTGACGTCGGCAAGCAGAAGCAGCGTGTGCGGAACGCCGTCCTGACGGAAAGCCGCCTTGCGCAGCAGCCAGCGCGTGGACCCGGAGCCGAGCTCGTGAATCGAATGATCGGGCGCCTGGAGAAGACGCTCGAGGCCGAGCTCCTGCGCACTGCGGCCGATCGAGCGGAAGTAGGGCAGGCCCAGGAGGCGTATTCCCGCCTGGTTCACGATCTGCAGCAGCTTCTCGCGATCGAAAGCGAACAGCGGGGTATGCATGACCTCGAACATGCGCGCCAGCAGGGCCGCGGATTCGAGCGAGCGCACGCGCTGCTTTTGCAACAGATCGGCGAGCGCGTTGACCTCCGCAGCCAGTTCTCCGAGCGCATCGGCGGATGAAGCGCCGCGCGCGCGAAAGGAATAGTCGCCTTCACGAATCGAAGAAACGACGTTGGAAAGTGTTTGCAGCGGGCGGATAAAACCGTCCACAAGGGCGGAGGCGGCGAGGGCGAGATAAATGAGCAGACACGTCCCGAGCAGAAGAGCAGGTACGATGTCGAGCTGTTGCCGATAAATGAAGACACAGAGGAAAATCAGCGCCGGCAAACCGAGCAGGAAGGAGTAAAGCCACGCCCGGCGAATGGCCCGGCGCGCGGGCCGCGGCGATCTTGTTTCAAAGGCCATACTTTTCCATGCGCCGATAGAGCGCGGCACGGCTTAGCCCCAGGGATTCGGCAGCCTGCGAGATGTTGCCGTCGCAGCGGCGCAGCACTTTGCGGATCAGCATGGCCTCCATTTCGTCGATGCTCATATTCTCAAGCGAAAGCGCCCGGGCTCCCGAGATGGAGAGATTGGCCGGCTCGATCTCTTCACCGCTGCACAGGAGCAACGCGCGCTCGACGCTGTGCTCCAACTCGCGCACATTGCCCGGCCAGGGATACTGCATCATCTGCTGCATGGCAGGCGCTGAAAAGCCGTTCACCTGCTTGCGGTAGCGGGTGCGAAGCCTGGAAAGAAAATGCTGCGCGAGCAGGGGGATGTCCTCGCGCCGGTCGCGTAGCGGAGGCAGATGGATCTCCACTGTATTGATGCGGAAGAGCAAGTCCTCGCGGAAGTTGCCCGCCTTGGTTTCCTCGTGCAGCAGCGCATTCGTCGCACAGAGAAGGCGCACGTCGACGCGCCGGGTTTGCGACGATCCCACGCGTTCCAATTCTCCTGTCTCCAGGACGCGCAGAAGTTTGCTTTGCTGGCGCAGCGGCACGTTGGCAATTTCATCCAGAAAGAGTGTGCCGCCGTTGGCTAATTCGAAACGGCCCACGCGGTCGGCGCGCGCGTCGGTAAATGCGCCCTTCACGTGGCCGAAGATCTCGCTCTCAAAGGTGCCTTCGGGCAGCCCGCCGGCGTTCACGGTCACCAGCGGCATTCGGGCTCGCGGCGAGGCGGCATGGAGCAGGCGCGCGACGATCTCTTTTCCCGTGCCGTGCTCGCCGGTAATCAGCACATTCGCGTCGGAGGGGCCAACGCGCGCGACCAGTTCGAGCACTGGCTGCATCGAGGGAGCGGAAGCAACAAACTCCGGCATGCCATCGGCGCGGAGCAGGCGGTTCTCGAGTTCCAGATGGCGGGCACGGCGCAGCGCCTGGCACAGCTCGGCGTGAACGCGGATGAGGGAGAGCAGGCGCTCGTTCTCCCAGGGCTTTTGGATGAAGTCACGCGCGCCGCGCTTGATGCTTTCAACGGCCAGGTCGATGTTGCCCCACGCCGTCATCACGATCACCGGAAGCCGCGCATCGAACTCCTGGATGCCGGCCAGCAGATCGAGGCCTTCCCGGCCGGAGGTAGTGTCGCGGGTGTAATTCAGGTCGATCAGCACCACATCGTAGTCGCGCTCGTGCAGCGCCTCCATCAGCAACTGCGGCGACCGCACGCAGTCCACATCGATCGCCTGCGGCTTGAGCAGCAGCTCAACTGCCTCCAGAACATGCGGTTGGTCGTCGGCAACCAAAACCCGAATTTTGTCTTGCTTAGTCGAGATGGCCCGCCTCCGTAGCTCCTGATTTCGACCCCTGCAAGGAAGAGCCGTTACCGGCAACGCCGGATTTAGCTTCCGCTTGCATGATATCCAATGTCTGCCGGGCCGGCGCGACTCCTCCATTCGGGATGAGCCGGGTTGCGCCAATAACGGATGGTTCCATCGATTCACGGCTCACGCGACACGACTCCCGTTTTCGCGTCGTCGATCGAGACCCCGGTTTGCTGAAGTGTCTCTCCGGTGGCCCGGTCGATGTCCACCTTCGCCTTGTCGTAAGCTGTCTGCGCGGCCACAAGAAGGGATTCGGCAATGGACAGATCGTGCTGCGCGGCCAACGTATCGCTACTGGACTTGGCTCCGAGCTGTTGCTCCTGCTGGGTGACATCGAAGGTATGCTGCGCCAGGTCGCGAGCCTTTGTAGCCGCATCGACGCGAGCCTGCGCCTGCTGCAGCGCGAAGAGCGAGTTGCGCACGTCGAAGCGAATGCTCTTCTTTTGCTCTTCGAAGGTGATCTGGCGCTGCCTGAATTCCAGCGAGGCTCGAAACTGATCGGCCTTGGCAACGCGGTTGCGAAGGTTGATTTGCAGATTCATTCCGAACTGATATTCCGGCGAAGAGTAATTGAATGTGTTTTCGAACATGCTGCCGAACCCCGTGGGGAGATCGGATGTGCACTCGGCGGCGCCCAGGTCGCAGTTCGGGTTTTTCGGTCCCGCTATGCCCGCTCCTGCGTAGAAGCCGTAGACATTCAGCGTGGGCAACAGCTCGCTCCGGATCGATTTGAGACTCATCTCCGCCACCTGCATTGCGAGCTCGTCCTGGGTGACGTCGGGGCGGTTCTTCTCGGCTTGGGCGATGAGATCGTCAATCGATTTGGAGGCGTTGTCGTCGGGCGGTCCGGTGCGATCGAGGGGGATCACCGGCATCTCGTCGATAGCCGGGCTGTCGGTCTTGGTGACGGCATTCTTCATGAGCAGCTCGTTCAAGCGCAGAGTGGCGCGCGAAACGGTGAGGTCGCCTTCGCTGGTCGCCACGCCCGCTTCGTCCTTGTTGACCTGCAAGGCTGGAATGGCCTGCAGTTCGAGCTGCTTCTGGTCATCCTGAAGCGTGCGCTGCGCAAATGCGAGGGAGCGCTCCTTGACCTGTTCGTCCTGATAGGCATTCACAAGATCCCAATAGATATTCTCGACCTGCGTGACGGTCGCAATCACCTGTGCGCGAAAGGCCAGGTCGGTGATCTGGAGATTCTTCTTCGCGATATGCATGTAGCGCTCGTTGGTGGAGACACCGAAACCGGCGAGGAGCTGCTGCGTGAGCATCAACTGGAAATTCGAGTAGAGCGTGGGATTGATGGCTTCGTAAGGGCTGTTATTCGCGTAGCGCTGTCCCTCGTAGTAGACGGTCAGGCCTGTTCCCAAGGGAAAGTTCTGCGTGAAATTTGCCAGGGCTTCGATGGTGTTCTGCTTAAACGTGGGGACGCCATAGCTAAAGGCGTTGCCCTCCTGCGCGGCGGTGTGATCCGTGAAGCTCCTGAAGTTGAGGAAGGGGTCGAAGGAAGCGACCGCGGTGCCGGCGCCGAGCGTTGAAGTTACGATGCCCCCTGCGCCGGCAGCAGCCGAGCCCGAGCTGGCGCCCCCGGAGCCGGAACTTCCACCGGCGAAGCCCTCCTGCGTAGACGACTGCACGATCCCGGTATTGACGCCGTTCACGCTGCCGCCGGCCTTGGTACGCGCGTAGTCGGTTTGCGCAATGGGGAAGTTATAGCGGAAGTAGGCGAGATCGAGGTTGTTTTCAATCGCCAGGGCGATGGCATCGTGCAGCGAAATGTACAGCTTCCCGTCGCGGATCAGGTTCTCAAGGCGCGGCGAATTCGTGAGATCCAGCGGGGGCGCCTCGCTGGGTCTGTAGGGTGCGAGCGGGTTATGCGAGTGCGGAAGATCCACATGAAATGGCCGCTGCGGGGTAATCGCCTCCAGCTGCGACTGTTGCATCTGTTGCGCCAATGTAGGGGGCGGCGCGGCAGCGCCGTTCGCCGCCGGCGCCGGGGCCTCGGGCGCCGGTTGCGCCGCCTGCGAGTTTCCAGGCGCGGATTGCGCTTGCGGAGGCTCGGCCGCGAAGGCCAGGTTCACTTGCAAAAGCAAAATCGCTGCAATGGCTTGAAGACGGATAACGACCGATTTGGAGCGGCGGGAATTCATGGATGTCTCACCAATAGATCGGGTAGGGTTGTCGTTCACCTGGCCTCCGTTGCGGCAGTGTGCAAGGCTTCGTCGCGCGTCATCCATCCGTCGCGCAGCTCGACAATGCGCCGGCCATAGCGCGCATTCTCTTCGGAGTGCGTGACCTGCACAATCGTTGTGCCCTGGCGGTTCAGCTCGCAGAAAAGCTGCATGATCTCGCGGCCCTGCGTGGAGTGCAGGTTGCCGGTCGGCTCGTCGGCCAGCAGCAGCGCGGGGGCATGAACCACCGCGCGCGCAATGCCCACCAATTGCTGCTGCCCGCCGGAGAGCTGGTTGGGATACAGATCCTTCTTGGCCACGATCTGAAAGCGGTCGAGGATGTCGGCGACCATTCCCTGGCGCTCCCCGGCGGGCAGGTTCTTGTACGAGAGCGGCAGGTCGATGTTTTCCGCCACAGTAAGATCGTCGAGCAGGTGATAGCTCTGGAAGACCATGCCGATGTGTTGGCGGGCGAGGTCGGCGCGCTGCTTGCGGTTCAGCGTGTGAACGGCCGTTTCGCCGAACCAATACTCGCCCTTCCAGCCGTCGTCGAGCAAAGCCAGAATGTTCAGCAACGACGACTTGCCTGCGCCCGAAGGGCCCATCACGGTGACGAACTCGCCCTCTTTGATGGTGAGCCCGATGCGGCGCAGCACCCATGTTTCGGTGTAGCCGGTCTTGTAACTGCGTTCGACGTTTTTCAGTTCGATCATGATTGAGTTACTCCGATCACAACTCCCAGCGTTGTCGTATCGTATGCGGTAACTCCAAAGAGCGATGCGGATAGCAGGCGCGAAAATGCCAGTGAAAGAACCATCCCTATTCCAGCTCCGGCAATAGCTATCACCGCACTCTCGCGAAGAATTTCTTTGAGAACAGCCGTGCGCGAGGCTCCGACCGCGATGCGAATGCCGATTTCACGTGTCCGGCGCGCGACGCTGTAGGAGATTACCCCAAAGAGTCCAATGGCCACCAGCAGAACCGAAAGGAATGCGAAGGCGCACAACGCAAAGAGCTCGAGACGCACGAGTGATTCTTTGTCGTTGAGGCGATCGCGCATGGTTTCGATATCGATGATTGGTTGCGATGGGTCAACCGCTGCGATTGCGCTGAGTGCGGCCGGCACCAGCGCGGCTGGATCGCCATGCGTGCGAAGAATAAAGGTCATCGATGGCCAATCCATCTGCGTATACGGAAGATAGAATTCTGGAATCGAATCGCTTCGGGGGCCGAAGCGGCGGTTGGGCGAGACCACACCGATTACTACCGGAGGCTCTTTGCAAAATATGAACGGGCATTGAATCGTTTGACCTATCGGATTTCTGCCAGGCCAAAGCCGGTTGGCAAGATCCTGGGACAGGATCACAACCCTTCGGCTCGCGCGCGTGTCCACTGTAGAGAAGTCGCGCCCGTCGATGAAGCGGATGCCCAATGCGCTGAAATATCCGCCGCTTATCAAACGCGGCGCGGCATTAATTGTCGCCTGATTCGCGTTATCGTCACGAACCGGAATCAGCATATCGGCCTTCTTGTCCAGGGGAGGAGTGCTGATCATCGCAGCCGCGTTCACTCCTGGGATTGCGGCCAACCGGCCGAGCGCGCTGGAATAGAATTCTTCAACTGCCGGCGACAGGGCATTCTCCTGCACGTACGGTTGACCGTGAAGAGCAACGGAAAAAGTGAGAATGTGATCGACCCTGAAGCCGAGTGGAACGCGGCTGATGTTGGCCGTGGTCCGAATCAGCAATCCCGCGCCCACCAGCAGCGCGAACGCAACTCCCATCTGGCCGGCTACCAGCATCGTGCGAAGACGCATGGAATGTGGCGATGCACGCCAGGCCCCTACTCGCAATGCATCCGCGGGATCTTCGCTTCCGGCGGCCCAGGCCGGCGCGATTCCAAAGGCAAGGCCTGTGGCGACGGCCAGTGACGCACTGAAGACCAGCACGGTCAGGTCGATGGCCGGACGCGGAAATCCGTTTAATATAGCAGGGCGCATGGCGTAGATCAGCTGCAGCAAAAAATGAGCTACTGCAACGCCCAATACGCCCCCGGCCAGCGCGATCAGGACCGACTCGGTGAGTTGCTGGCGAACCAGGCGGCCGGGCGCCGCGCCTAGTGCGGCGCGCACGGCAAATTCGCCGCGGCGCTCTTCGGTTCTGGCCAGCATAAAAGCGGCGACATTCGAGCAGGCGATCAATAAGACGAAAAAAACCGCAAGCGCGAGCATCCACAGCGAATTGCGAATTGACTTAGTCAGCTCATCGGCAACGGGAGTCGGAACCATCCAGGTACTGTCCTTATTTCTCGGACGGCCCTGCAATGCGACGCGCGCTGCAAACTCAGCCCGAACCGCATCCAGTGTAAGACCGGAGCGCATACGAACCAGAAACGACGGCATAAAGACATTGCCTTCAATCAAGCCCGCATTCATATCGAAGATCGTTGGAGCCCACAGGTCAGTGTTCGCGGGAAAATCCATCTTGGGAGGCAAAACGCCGATGACGACGAACTGAGCGCCATTGAGACGGATCGTGCTTCCCACTGCATCGGAGTTCGCGTTGAACTTCTCCCTCCAAAGGCGGTCGCTGATCAGCGCCACGCGATCGCGGCCGGGTATATCCTCATCGCCGGCAAAATCGCGGCCCAGATTTGGATGAACGCCAAGAACGCGGAGAAATTGCGCGCCCGTCTCGGCAACCGTCAAGCGCTCGGCACTGCCATTTTTCAACTCGGCATTCACGCCGAAGACAGCATACATAGCAGCCGCTTCGATTGTGGAGAAGGATTGGGCCGAGGCGTTGACCTCCGTTCGCATGTCACGGAATCCATGAAACATTCCGAGGCTGTCGACAACCAGTACACGCGAAGGCGCGTCGAATGGCAGTTGCCGCAGCAAAATTGCGTGAATCATGCTGAAGATGGCCGCGTTGGCCCCGATAGACAGTGATATTGTTATCACGGCAGTGAGCGTAAAGCCCGGCGACTTGCGCAACTGGCGCAGCGCGTAGCGAATATCCTGAAACGCGTTCCCGAACATGGCTTACGCCTCCACTTCTTCTTCGAGTTTCTTCAGCTCAGTCTCCGAGACGACCTTGCCGTCGAAGAGGTGCACCTCGCGCTGGGCGTGCTTGGCGAAGCGGGGGTCGTGCGTGACCATGCAGATGGTCGAGCCTTCGCGGTGCAGGTCGGCGAGCAGATGCATCACCGCCTCGCCGTTCTTCGAGTCCAGATTTCCGGTCGGCTCATCGGCCAGCAGGATCGAAGGCGAGCCGGCCAGGGCGCGGGCCACAGCCACGCGCTGCTGCTGGCCGCCGGAGAGCTGCGCCGGATAGTGCTTCATGCGGTGCGCCATGTTCACGCGCTCCAGGGCCTCCTTCACACGCTTCTTGCGCTCCGCCGAAGCCATGCCGGAGCGGTAAGTCAGGGGTAACTCGACATTCTCTTCAACGGTAAGATCGCCGATCAGATTGAAGCTCTGGAAGATGAAGCCGATCTCCTGGTTGCGGATGCGCGAACGCTCGCTGAAGGTGAGGCTCTCCGCGGGCTTGCCGTTGAGCTGGTACTTGCCCGCCGTGGGCGTGTCGAGCAGGCCCATGATGGAGAGCAGCGTGGATTTGCCGCAGCCGGACGGGCCGGAGATGGCCACATACTCGCCGCGCGAGATGGTCAGGTGAATGCCGGAGAGCGCGTGCGTCTCCACTTCGTCGGTGTAGAAGACCTTTGTCAGGTCCTCGATTTCAATCAGCGTGCCGTTCGTTGCCATGATGTGCCTTTCTTAGTTTTGCGATTCTGGTTCCCGATCTCTGACGCCTGATCCCAGTTCTATTCCAATCGAATGCGGTCCACGTTGTCCCAGCGCGACATATCGGAAAGAATCACAATGTCGCCTTCCTTCAAGCCCTCGATCACTTGAATCTCGTTCACCGAGGCGCGGCCTACTTTGACCGGCACGCGCGTGGCGCCTTTGCCATCGGGATCGAGCTTGAACAGGCTCAGCGTGGAGTCTTCGTTTCCCAGCGCCGGCCGGCCCACGTAGAGCACGTCGTTCATGCGCTCCAGGTCGATGGTGCCGTCCACGCTCAACTGCGGAACCGCGCCCGGCGGCAACGGCCCATCCAGCATTACGTCCACCGTGCGCGTTCCGTTCACCACCGAAGGATCGATGCGCGTGACGTGACCGGGAATCACGCCGTTGTGCGTGTCGATCGAGGCCGGTTGGCCGATCTGGATGTCGCGGGCCTGGGTTTCGGCAATCTGCAGGGCGGCCTTCAGCTTGTCGCGCTGGATGACCTCGGCCACACTGGTTCCCGCCGTCACGTGTTCGCCCACCTGCACCGGCGCGGCCAGCGGCGCCAGCGTGCCGGCGATGGTGGAGCGAACTTCGAGCGCCTGCGCCTGCTTCTCGTAAAGATCGAGCAATGCCTGAGCCTGATCGGTCTTGGTCTTCTGCGAAGCCAACTGGATCTCGATGGCCTTCTGGTTCACATCGAGCTGCTGCTGGCTGAGCTGGTGCTGCGCGGTCAACTGGTCGGCCGTGCTCTTCGACTTCTGGTAGGCCAGGCCGGAGATCACGCCCAGATCGTAGAGCGCCTTGTCGGTCTGGGCCTGCAACTGGTCCTCGGTGTAGTCGGCATTCACCTGCGCGGCGGCCGTCTTCTTGTCCATCAACGTGCTTTCAAGCTGCGCCTCGAGGCTTTTCGAGTCGGCTTGGGCCGCCTTGAGCGCGAGGCGCGCGTTGAGCAGTTCCTGCTCGAGCTGCGGGTCAGTCAGATCCATAATGATGGTGTCAGGCGTGACCTGGGCTCCGGGCAGGATGCGGATGCGCACTACGGTGGCGTCGGTCTGGGCGGGGATCAGTTCGATCGAATCCTCGCGCGGCGCGAGAACGCCGGTCGACGAGCGCACCTGGCGCACCAGCGGGCCGCGCTTCACGGTGTCGGTCCAGACGGTGGAGCGGTCGACCTCGGGCGCGGCCGGTTTCAGGCGCATGACCATCACGGCAAGCGCCGCAACGGCCACCACCGCGACGCCAGACCAGACCAGCATCCGGCGTTTCTTCAATTGCTTAATGTCGGGCCGAGCGATATCCATCGCCGAGGATGGTAGCAAGCAGCGCGCCAAATCGATGCTGTCCGAGCGCGTTGAAAACAAAGCACCTGCGTGCAGTCGCATGGCCGTCATGCGCGGCACGAATGACCGATTCCGGGGGACGAGTGTTCGATTTCGAACAATCCGCGCCAGAACCCGTTGCATGAATCCGGCTTTGAAAGGGCACGGTCTTAGCCGTGCCGCGAAAGACGCACATATGGCGGGGCTTTAGCCCCCGAGGGACGTTTCTCCCTGGGCTCAGAGTATTTATGCAATCGGTTGTAGGTTGCCTCAAGCAGCATCCGCAGAATATCGTCCTGCCGCGGAGCGGGCACCGTCGCCCGGCGACAGGGCAATCACGGCGGGATGATAGGGGAGACCGGCTACAGTGCAGAGATTCGAACTTCTGTCTGCACCGAAAACCTTGCGGACTCTGGGGCCTGAAAACCCTCCGGAAAGAGACAACAGGGATTCTTTCATACCCTCTGGAGTATGGTTGCAACATTAACTCATTTATTTTCAACAAAACGTCCTCGGAAAAGAGGACAAATACGGTTCAAAACGGCAGCGTAGCGGCCCTTTTCCCCCTCCAGCAGCCCACGACCGTGATCTTATTTCCTCCTCCGCTTACTCGTCGCGCAGCGCGACCATGGGGTCGATGCGCGCGGCGCGGCGGGCCGGAAGCCAGCTGGCAAAGAGCGCAACGGCGGCGATGATCGACGCGATGCCGCCGAAAACCAGCGGGTCGTCGGAACGCGCGCCGGGCAGCAGGCTGGCGATGAGACGCACGAGGCCGAAGGCCAGCAGCAATCCCGAGAGAAGACCCGCGCCCGTAAGCCAGGAGGCGCGGCGCAGAATCATGCGCATCACGTCTTGGCGCCGCGCTCCCATGGCCAACCGAACACCGATCTCGCGGGTGCGCTCGCCGACGAGATTGGCCATCACACCGAAGATGCCGATGGCCGCCAGCAACAGGGCAATCAACCCGTCCGTAACGAGCGAGCCCGCGGCGTACATGAGCCCTGTCAGGTTGTCGTTCTGGAGCTGCGCGTACGTCTCCACGGTATTGAGCGGCAGTAGCGGATCGATGGAGGCCAGAGCCTTGCGCGCCGCCGGCGCCAGGGCGAGTGGATCGCCGTTCGTGGTAACGGCGTACTCCGTGCCGCCCGGCGGTAATTGCAGAGAATCCATGTAAACCGCGGCATGGGGCGTCTGGTCCCAAAGCGAATAGCTTGTCTCTTTGGCAACGCCTACGATCGTCAGCCACGGCTCATGACTCATCGATCCGCCCATGCGAATGCGACGGCCGAGAGGGTTCTCGCCGGGGAAATACTGCGCGACGAAGCGCTCGCTCACGATGGCGGCCGGGGTCGAGCCAAGGGAATCGCCCTGGTCGAAGCCGCGGCCGGCAAGAATGGGAATGCGCAACATGGGAAAGTAACCCGGAGTCACGGGAAGGTTGAGCGCGCTCTGGAATTTGCCGGGGACGGCGGGGCGATTCTCGATCTCCAGGTCGCGGACCCATCCGTTATCGTTGTAAGGCAGCGCCGTAGTGAGCTCCGCATGGGTGACGCCCGGCAGAGCGCGCAACTTGGCCAGACTGTCCGCGTACCATTGGGCCTGTTTTTGCGGTGTGTCGTAGCGGGCCGCCGGCAGGTTGACGTTGAAAGTGAGCATTTTGTTTGGGGCGTAGACGTCGGCCGTGTGCAGCCAGGCGTTCATGCCCTTCGACATCAGGGCCGCACCGATGACGAGCGCTACGGCCAGCGCAATTTGCACGACGGCAAAGATGCTGCGGAGGCGGTGAGCGCGGCCGGAGCCGATGGCGGAGCGCGAC
>JBEKXX010000074.1:0-15335 GCA_049511595.1 Occallatibacter sp.
TGGCTCCGACGGCCCCGAAGGCAAACCAAAGATAGACTCCGGCGAGTTCATCACTGTCGCGACGACACGCCCCGAAACCATGCTCGGCGACACCGCCGTCGCCATTCATCCCGAAGACGAGCGCTACCTCCATCTCCACGGCAAAAAGCTGCGCCTGCCGTTGTTGAATCGCGAAATCCCCATCGTGCTCGACAGTTGGGTCAGCCGCGACTTCGGCACCGGCGCCGTCAAAGTCACTCCCGCGCACGACCCCAACGACTTCGCCCTCGCCGAGCGCCACCATCTGCCCCCCATCAACGTGATGGACGACCGCGCCCACATCAACTCCGAAGGCGGCGCCTACGCCGGCCTCGACCGCTACGTCGCCCGCAAGCGCATCGTCCACGACCTCGAAGAGCAAGGGCTTTTGGCCGCTGTCAAGGACTACACCAACAACGTGGGCCACTGCGACCGCTGCAAAACCGTCATCGAGCCGCGCCTCTCCACGCAGTGGTTCATCGCCGTCAACAAAAAGCCGGACAACGGCAGCGCATCCATGGCCGAGCTCGCCATCGCCGCAGTCAAGCCAGATGCGAACGGCAACAAGGCCGTCCGCTTCACGCCCGAGAACTACGAGAAGATCTACCTCGAGTGGATGACCAACATCCACGACTGGTGCATCTCGCGCCAGCTCTGGTGGGGCCATCGCATTCCCGCGTGGCATTGCGCCGTCTGCCACAAGATCACCGTGCCCCAGCCCAACTCAAACGCTGACCCCACCGCCTGCGCCCACTGCGGTTCCAATCAAATCACGCAGGAAACCGACGTTCTCGACACATGGTTCTCCTCCGGCCTCCTGCCCGTCTCCGTCTTCGGCTGGCCCAACATTGTCTCTAACACAAAATTGGGTGCCCCATCCTTACCGGCTGGGAGCGCAGCGAACCAGGCGGGAAGGGTGGGAGGCAAGGATGGATCGAACGCGAACGCCCGCGCCGACTTCGACGCCTTCTACCCCACTTCGCTCCTCGTCACCGGCTTCGACATCCTCTTCTTCTGGGTCGCGCGCATGATCATGCTCGGCTGCTGGTTTGCCGGCGACGTTCCCATGCCCGATGGCAGCCCGCGCCCGCTCGCCGAGTCCGTGCCCTTCAAAGAGGTCTACATTCACGCCCTCGTCCGCGACGCCAACCGCGAGAAGATGTCCAAGACCAAGGGCAACGTCATCGACCCCATCGAGATCGTCAAGCAATACGGCACCGACGCGGTCCGATTCACGCTGGCCTCCATGGCCTCGCCCGGCACCGACATCGCCTTCAATGTGGCCCGCACCGAGGGCTACCGCGCCTTCGCCAACAAAATCTGGAACGCCGCCCGCTTTATCTTCATGAACGTGGACCGCGCCGCGGAAGTCGGCATCAAGGTCGATCCCGCCGTGCTCGGCTCCATGCCAGACGTACTCGGCAATGCTCCGCTTGAGGCACGATGGATCGTGGCCGAGTTCCACGAGGCTGCTGCGGATGTGAATGAGTATCTCGCTAACTACCGCTACGACGATGCAGCTAACACCATTTACCAGTTCTTTTGGGGCAGTTTTTGCGACTGGTACCTCGAAGTCGTCAAGCTTCGCCTCGACTACTCCAATGCGGCAAACAAGGCCGCAACCCAAGCCGTACTCACCACGCTCGTTCAGGTCTTCGAAGCCGCGCTCCGCTTGCTTTCGCCGTTCATGCCGTTTCTGACCGAAGAACTCTGGCACGCGGTCTACGACGGCAAGCCTCCGGCAAAATCCATCGCGCTGACGAAATTTCCCGTTGCGACTTCTTCTCATATGGATGATCTCGCGATGATTGATATGGGAATGATTCAAGAGCTCATTGTCGAAGTTCGTGCTATGCGCAAGGAAATCGGCGTTAATGAGAAGAATGCCGTCTCCATCCAGGTGCGCACTCATGACCAAAGAATCATTGATGAGAACAGGGTAATGATTGAACGTTTGGCTCGAGTTCAAGACATCCTTTTGGTCGACAAGATAGCCGCCGGCCTGCCATT
The DNA here is from genome assembly GCA_049511595.1 of Occallatibacter sp. Classification (GTDB taxonomy): domain Bacteria; phylum Acidobacteriota; class Terriglobia; order Terriglobales; family Acidobacteriaceae; genus Telmatobacter. Next base: position 2,029 of record JBEKXX010000074.1, read on the forward strand.
ACGCGCGAAATTCAACTTTGACGTTGCTGTTGTCAATGAGGCCACCATCGACCTTCCCGCCGAACGCGAGCGCTTGACAAAGGATATCGCGAAGTACGAAAAAGGCCTTGCAGCAGCCGAGCGTCAACTGGGCAACGAAGGCTTTTTGGCCAAAGCCCCCGCGCACGTGGTTGAAGGCCTCAAAAAGCAGGAAGCCGAAACCCGCCTTTTGCTCGAAAAAGCCCTCGCCGCCCTCGCCGCTCTGCCAAAGAGCTGAGAACTATGAACGGATCGCTGACCACTGACCACTGATCACTGATCACTGATCACTGACCACTGTCTTATGGATTGGAAGAGCCACCGCATCGACGCATTGCTGGAGCAGGCCCTGGTCGAGGACCAGGCCGCCCGCGACGCCACCACGCATCTCACCATCGATGCCAATCTCCGCGCCGACGGCTCCATCATCGCCCGCGAAGAGTTGGTCGTCGTCGGCCTCGGCGCCGTCCCGCGCTTCTTTGAGATCTACGCCCGCCTCGATCCCAGTCCCGAGGCGCAAACCCGCTTCGAAGTCGTCAGTCATCCCGAAATCTTCGACGGCGTCCGCGTCCACCCCGGCCAGGTCATCGCCGTCATTCGCCACAATGCGCGCGTCCTGCTCAGTTGCGAGCGCGTCATTCTCAACCTCCTCCAGCACTTGAGCGGCATCGCCACGCTCACGCGCCGCTACGCTGACGCCATCGAGGGCACCCACGCCCGCGTCCTCGACACGCGCAAAACCGTTCCCGGCCTGCGCGCCCTCGAGAAATACGCCGTCCTCTGCGGCGGCGGTACCAATCACCGCATCGATCTCGCCTCCGGATTTCTCATCAAAAACAATCACATCGCCCTCGGCGGCGGCATCGCTGCGGTCCTCCAGCGCGCGCTCGCTCAGCGCAGACCTCCGCAGCGCGTCCAGGTCGAAGTTCGCACCGAGCACGAGCTAGACGAAGCCCTCGCCCACGGCGCCGAGGCCATCCTCCTCGACAACATGTCCCCCGCTGAGGTCCGCCGCTCTGTCGCGCGCATCAAAAAGGAAACCGGGAAGGAAAGCGGGAAAGAAGCCGGCCGATGGATTCCCACCGAAGCTTCCGGCGGCATCGTGCTCGAAAACATCCGCGCCTACGCCGAGACCGGCGTCGACTTCATCAGTGTCGGCGCGCTCACCCACTCCGCCCGCGCCGCCGACATCTCCATGTCGATTTCCGCTGAGCCGGGACAGGAAAGCGTCAAAATCAGCCGCGGTTTTCAGGGCGAGGGACTTTAGGGCAGGCAATCTCAACCGCCTTCACCACTCACGGCCAAGGATTTCATGTACGATCTCGCAGCCCTCGAATCCGCCCTCGCAGGCACGCTCTTCGCCGGCAAGCTGCGCTTCGTCCGCGCCACCGGTTCCACGAACTCCGACGCCCTGGCTGCCGCCCGCCGCGACGCCCAGCACGATGGCGCCCCGCACGGCTCGGTCTTCTTCGCCGACGAGCAGTTGACCGGCCGGGGCCGCGGCCATCACGGCTGGATCTCCTCGGCCGGCGAGGGGCTCTACGCGAGTGTCCTTCTTCGCCCGCAATTCCCCGCCGCGCGCCTGCCGCTCCTTCCGCTGTCCGCCGGCCTCGCCGCCGCCGACGCCATCCGCGCCGTCTCCGGCCTCTTTGTTGACCTGCGCTGGCCCAACGATCTTCTTATCGGTCCGCGCAAAGCCGGCGGCATTCTTGTCGAATCGCAAACTGCATCCGCGCAACACGAAATCGCGTCCGCCGGCTCCGTTGCCTTCGCCGTCGTCGGCATCGGCATCAACGTGCATCATCACGTTTTCCCTCCCGGCCTGGCCACGCCCGCCACGTCTCTCGATCTGGAATCGGGCAAACAAATCTCGCGACAGGCTCTCCTCGTGGCCCTGCTACAATCTCTGGAGCGCGAGGCTCTCGCATTAGCCAATGCGGAGGCGGCCAAAGCGATTCCCGCGCGCGCGGAGCAGGCTTCCAGATGGGCGCGCGGCCGCAGCGTCCAGGTGCATGGCCCGCAATCCTGCACGGGCATTACCGCCGGCCTCGACGAGAACGGATTCCTCCGCGTCGAAACCGCGGATGGGCTTATCACTGTGCGCACCGGCGGCCTCCGCGCCGCGGAGAAAGACTAGCTGCTAGCTTCTAGCCACTAGCTTCTAGCCTTTACCGGGTCAGCCGGCCATTTTTTTGCTCCCGCACAATAAGCTAGAGGCTAGAGGCTGGAAGCTAGGAGCTGTTTCCCATGCTGCTCGCTCTCGATGTCGGCAACACGAATACCACGCTGGGTCTCTATCGCCTCGACGGTAGCAAGCCCGAGCTCGCCGCCCACTGGCGTGTCACCACGCACCGCGCCCAAACTGTCGACGAGTACGGCGTCTTCTTTGTGAACCTCTTCGAGATGCACGGCATGGCGCCCAGCCAGGTCACCGACATTATCATCGCCTCCGTCGTGCCGCCCGTCGACTCCACCCTCCGCCAGGTTTGCGAAACCTACTTCCACGTCGCGCCTATGTTCGTTGAGCCGGGCATCAAGACCGGCATGACGCTGCTCATTGACAACCCCGCCGAACTCGGCGCCGACCGCCTGTGCGATTGCATCGCCGCCTACGAGCGCTACGGCGGCCCATGCATCGTGGTCAACTTCGGCACCGCCACCAAGTTTGAAGTCATCTCGGCCCGCGGCGAGTATCTCGGCGGCGCCATCGCGCCCGGCCTCGGCCTGAGCGCCGATGCCCTCTTCAACCGCGCCGCGCGCCTCAGCCGCGTTGACATCAAGCGCCCCGCGAAAGTCATCGGCACCAACACCGTCGCGCATCTTGAGAGCGGCCTCTACTTCGGCTACATCGGCCTCGTCGACGGCATCATCGAGCGCATCGTCGCCGAGCTTGGCGCCGATCCCAGCCATCCGCCGCGCATCGTTGCCAGCGGCGGCCTGGCCCGCATGATCGCCGCTGATTCGCGCTACATACAGGAGATCGACGACCTGCTCACTCTCGACGGCCTGCGCATACTCTTCGAGCGCAATCGCAGCGCCCGCCCCCGCGGCCGCGCGCACTAGCCACGCTTTTCCTGTGCCCGCCGCATCGTGAAACAATAGACGAGTGCCTGCAATGAGCGACGAGAACGATTCTCAAAGACAATCTGCTCCCAGCGCTCCCGTTCAAGATCGAGGCCTGAACGGCGAGCCGGATGTCCAGCCTGAGCCCACAGAGTCCTTTGCCGACGCGCTCTCCGCCTTCGAGCGCTCGCACACTCACAGGGCCGAAACCAAACAGGGCGAAATCCGCCAACTGGAAGGCACGGTCGTCTCGCTCGCCGCCGATCAGGTCGTTCTCGACATCGGCTACAAAATGGAAGGCGTGCTGCCGCGCACGGCCTTCCCGAACAACGCGGAGCAAGTCAAGCCCGGCGACACATTTCCCGTCTCCATCACAGGCCGCAACGAGGAGGGCTACTACCAGCTCTCGCGCTTCCGCGTCGCGCAACCCCGCGACTGGGCCGCCCTCGAATCGGCGTTCGCCCAGAAACTTGCCGTCGCCGGCGCCGTCAGCGCGGTCGTCAAAGGCGGCCTCAGCGTTGACATCGGCGTCCGCGCCTTTATGCCCGCCAGCCGCAGCGGCACGCGCGACGCCGCCGAGCTCGAAGCCCTCGTCGGCCAGCAAATCACCTGCCGCATCACCAAGCTCGACGTCGCCGATGAAGACGTGGTCGTCGATCGCCGCGTGGTTCTCGAAGAGCAGGCGCGCGCCGAGCTTTCCGGCCGCCGCGCCGCGCTCCAGCCCGGCGATACCGTCACCGGCACGGTCCGCACCCTCATGCCTTACGGCGCATTCGTCGAAATCGAGCCGGGCCTTGACGGTCTTCTGCACATCGGCGACATCTCCCGCGCCCGCATCGCCAAGCCGGAAGATGTCCTCTCCGTCGGGCAGCAGCTTACACTTCGCATCCTGAAGATCGACTCCGAAACCAACAAAATCTCTCTCGGACTCAAGCAGTTCGAAGCCGACCCCTGGACCACCGCTCCCGAGCGCTACCCGGCCGGCGCGCGCATCACGGGCGCCGTCACCCGCCTCACGGACTTCGGCGCGTTCGTCGAGATCGAGCCGGGCCTCGAGGGCCTGATTCATATCTCAGAGATGTCGTGGGCCAAGAAAGTCCGCCACCCCTCCGACCTTCTTAAAGCGGGCGACCGCGTGGACGCCGTGGTTCTTTCCGTCAAGCCGGAAGAAAAGCGCATCGCCCTCGGCCTCAAACAGGCGCTCGCCGACCCCTGGCTCGAAGTGGAGCGCAAATTCCCTGTCGGTTCGCAGGTCGAAGGGCCCGTCACCAAAATCATGAACTTCGGCGCCTTCATCCAGATCGCCGAAGGCGTCGATGGTTTGGTTCATATCAGCGAAATCGTCGCCGACCGCCGCCTCAATCATCCGCGCGACGCGCTGCGCGAGGGCCAGCGAGTCAAAGCCCTTGTTCTCGCTATCGACTCGGAAAAGCGCCAAATCAAGCTCTCGATCAAGCAGCTTATTCCCACCAGCATCGACGAGTACATCGCCGAGCACAAGGTGGGCGACCGCGTCTCCGGCCGCGTCGTCGAGTTGACGGCTTCGGGCGCGACAGTCGAGCTTGGCGAAGGAATCCGGGCCGCTTGCCACGCTCGCTCCGTGAACACCGCTAGCTCCGCTAACTCCGCCAGCCCCGCTAGCCCCGCTAACTCCGCTGCCCCCGGCCTCTCACAGCTCTCGTCGATGCTCAAGGCCCGCTGGAAAGGCAATGCCCCCGCGACCTCCACGCAGCCGGAACCCCTCGCCGAAGCTCAAATCCGCACGTTCAAAATTGTAAAACTGGAACCAGACGCGAAGAAGATCGAAGTGGAATTGACCTGAATTCGATTCGCTCATGAGCTGTTCGAGAATTTAGCTCGCCTGCTCGTTTTCGGGTGGTTCCGCCGCCGCGTTTTCTGGAAATAGTCTGGGATCGAACGCAAATCTTTCCACGTTCTCAAGAGAGACGTGCTCCCAGAAGCCGCGCCCCTGCGGGAAAAGCACGACATTCCAGACAGGAACGATGACCGAAGGCGCCGCAACCGCGATTGGATTCACGCCGGCGGCAAACATTCGGGGGCCGTTCCTGAAGGCACTTCTCGCAGTGGCAAGATCCCGATAGAACCATAAGCAGCCGCTTGTTCGTGGATCGATCATTGCATTCTTTTGTATTTCCCAGTCTCCGCTCATGCGGATCTTCATCATGGCCAGATTGGACGGGATTAATTCCTTGGGTGTATGCGCCAGCCTTTCGAGCACCGGCACGCCCATCTCGGTCGAGGTGTAAATCGCCTCCTCACCTGGCCGGTTCCAGCGCCCAGGCGCAAAAGACGCGCCTACGCCAGATAAGTTGGCATACCTCGCCTTCGCAAGACGGTAGAGAATAAGAGGCTGGTGAGTTAGAAAGAAGTCTGGATCGAGCTCAAGATCTTCGGGGGTCAATAATCGACTCCGTGCTCGATGCGGGTAAAGATCGGCTCAAGCACTTGCATGTCATAACCGTTGGCTTGCACTGCTTGAATCGGCGTCTGCCCATTTAGGTCGCGATTGGGCAGCGACAGCCATCGAGACGCCTTGACTTCGTCTCCGAACGCTTCTACGGCCCGTGAGACGAGCCCCCGATAACGCAGTATGTTCGACCCTGATTCCGTTTGAGGCGCCTCCGCACTGATGCTTTCAGGAGGTTTTCTTTTGGCTCGGAATTGCGGGGAACTTGCCATACCGCATTATAGCAATTAGCAAACTTCTGGCGCTCAGGGTCTTCTGGTGGGCGCCATATTTGCCAACGAGTTCCTATAAGTACACCTCATCCACATAACACCGCCGCCGGTCTTCGCCGCGCTCGGCCGACTGGATCGGCGGGTGCTTGGTCTCGTGAAAGTACGCCCGCGCGTGCCGGTTCTTCGGGGAGCCGCAGCAGCGCGCGCGCCCGCACCCACTTGAGGTCCCGTTCCGCAGCGTGCGCCCAGCAATGCGCCTTACGCTTCTCCCGCAAATACTGCGATAGAGCCTGTTTCCGCTCTTATGCCTGGAAGGTCACCATCGCGCACCCGTTACGGAGCGGGACACGCAGTATAAGCGCACCCTCCTTAGAGAGAACCGTTGCAGCAACGGCAGTCTCAACGCCAGGATGAATCACGGAATACTTCAAGTTGTCGATGCCCGGGAGATTTCTGAGAATCACTTCCGCAAAGTCGGCCTTCCCCCCAAAGCAGACCGGCATCGCGTAGCCGCCGGGGACCTGGAACAAGTTAGCCTTTGCGGCGTCGCCGGTCACTTCGACGCAATGCGGCGTTAGAACCCATTTCTTCCCGCGCATCGCGTCCATCAACGGTCCGTAAGCCAGATAATACTTTTCCGTCTCCATCCACAGGTGCGCGGTATCCCGCTCGAAGAGCGAGCCGTATTTGTAATAAAAGCCGCGCGTGCCGTCTTGATTTTCCTGCGCAAGATCGGCGCCCCAATTTTCCCACTTCATATCGGGGACGATGCAATGGTTGTTCCAGGGATAGGGCGCGGTCGGATACGCTCCCATGAGCAGGTGACGCTGGAAAAACGAGTCGGGATCGGTGCGGAAGAGGCTCTCGTTATAGGTCCACACCATCACCGGCTTCCTCAGGCCCATCAGCGCGGTGCTGTTCAGTCCGCGCCCGTCGTATCCGAATTCGGCGTAGAAGCCGTCGATTTGGCGGTAGACGTCAAAGCGCGCAAAGATCGTACTGGCGTAAACCACCTTGCCGGCCGCGTGCATCTTCGGGGCGGCCTGGTCAAAGAAACGGTTCCACGAAATGCACAGCGCCCGCGCGGCCCCGCCCTTGACCCAGCTCACGCCGTCGTCGGCATCGCTGTTGTTATCGAACATAAAGTAAGTGTTATCGATACAGATGCCGGCCGAATCGGGGAGCCATCGAATGTCCCGGTCCACCTGCTCCAGAAGAAACTTCCGATACCCCGGGTCGTCGCAATCTAGGGCACTACGGTTGGAGCGTAACCGCGCGTTGGGGAAGTTGGCGGCGAGAAACGCGCTGGCTCTTTGCCACAAGGGAGCGTCGGCTTTTTCCCGTTTCTGGTCGTCGCCAAAGTTGAATACGTTGAAATAATCCAGCAGGTAAAAGCCATTGTCCTTTAGATAGCGGCCATAGTCGTTCATCTTGCGGGCGCTGGTCAGGTGCGGCTTGAGGGGGTTATCCGCTTCGTATGCCCACGACCGCTCCCATGTTTCATCGGAACTGGTGACCGGCGGCAGAAACATGCCCATGTAGGCCATGTCGTCGTCGAGCTTCCAATTGACGCGGAAGGCCATCTTTTTAAATTTCTCGACATCGATCGGCCCTTCGTCGCCGGAATAGGCGGCGCAACCGCCCATCGCGTCGGCCTTCGGGCTGGGAGGCTCGAAGAACTCGGCATAGCGGGCCGTCATCCATCGCAATCCGCCGCGCCAGTCTGCCTCATGCGCGATCAGATTCATTGCAAAGCGAACCGGTTTCCCGCCGCCCAGGCGGTAATTCGCGCGAGAAAACTTGACCGAACCCGACGCTGTTGTGCTCAACCGCGACCCGCACAGGATGACATCCGCCGGCGAAAATACCAGGCTTAGGGCGGAATCGTTCGTCGGTTCGGCGACCGTCGCCAGCGGTAACACGATATGGTCGGGAGTCGTGTCATATCCGCCGTAGTTCCAGGTCGCATCGATCAAGGGCCGCAGCACGAGCGGATCGCGCCATTCGCCGGTCTGCTTGTCGGTATTGCAGCATTCGCTATCGTACCCGGTTGACCAAACCGGATCGGCCCACGCCGTCCAAAAGCGGGTTGCCGCAGTGGCCGGATACTGCAGCTCGGTCACGATATCCGTTGTCCAGGGGCTGCCATCGGAGACGATCTCGATCTCCCAGCGCACGCTGTCGCCTGCCGGGCTGAAGCGATCGACCGCCGTCAGGCTCCGGCCCGAGGCGCTGTCCGTGAAAGTCCGCGTAAACTGGATCGCGCCGTCCGGCAGTTTTTCCTCTTTGGCGGCGCCGGCTTGCGTGCAGCCCGCCAGGCTCGTCCGCCCTGTGAGGCCGATCTTGCGGCCCCCGGCCGTCACGCCCGCGATCTCGCCCGCCGCCGACAGTTCGACTCCGATCCCTTTCGCGTTCAGTTGCAATTCGGGCGAGCCGCCTTCAGTTGTCGTTTCAGCAGCGGCAAAAGCGGGGATCGCTGTCCACTTCGCTCTCCATAGCCCCGCGGCAGCTCCAATCAGGCTCCCTAGAAAATTTCTGCGCAGCATTTCTGTGTCTCTCCTCAATTCTTATTGGTCCGCACGGCCCGTGTTTTGGCTCATACAGACGATAGGCTGCCATCAACGGCTGTCGATCATGATATATCAGATGAGACTCTACGGTCAGAGTTCTTCGCTTGCAAAACCGGGGCCGAATGGGTACAGGCTGGGCCATTCATTGATGGCCTTTTTGCGGCAGTGGCGGGCACGCTGGCTACAGATACGTTTCATCCACGTAGCACCAACGCCAATCCTCGCCGCGCTCCGCCGACTGAATCAGCGGATGCTTGGTCTCATGGAAGTGCGCCCGCGCGTGCCGGTTCTTCGACGAGTCGCAGCAGCCCACGTGCCCGCACTCCAGGCACATGCGCAGGTGCACCCACGTGTCGCCCATCTTCAGGCACTCCTCGCAGCCCTTGGTGCGCGGCTTCACTCCCTTTTTGATACTCGCCACGTGCGTGCATTGCGTAGCCATCTCCGGCCTCCATTCGCGTGAAATCCGGCAAGGTCGCTTTCTTTGGCCGGCGTCCCACCCGCCAGAACACCCTATCCCTGCGCCGCCCACGGATCGTAGGTCCCAACGCTCCACGAGTGGCCCTCGGGATCCTTCACCGTGAACTCGCGGCTCCCATAGCCGGTGTCCCTCAACGGACGCACCACCACCGCTCCCGCCGCCTGCGCCCTCGCGTACACCGCATCCACATCGGCCACCACAATGTATGCGCTCCGCGTCTCCAATCCGCCCAGCTCATCCGGAGCCCTGAAGCCGCGCCCGTAGGTATCGTCCCTGGCCGAGCCCAGCATGATCATCCCGCCGCCCAGCGCCAGCTCCGCGTGGGCGATAGTTCCATCCGGGCCTTCATGCACCGCGTGGCGTTCAAAACCAAACACCTGGCATAGCCAGTCCATCGCCGCCGGAGCGTCGCGATAGCGGAGCGCGGTTATAACGCTGCTGCGGGATTCAGCCATGGGGAGCCTCCGCGCAAAGGGTAACGCAGCTTCGGCTCCACATGCAATTGCGCCCCAAGCGCGTCGCCCCATCCGCCGGGTGCCGGGGCGCCTCATCCTAAGTGCGTTGTTTGCGTTTAGGGTGGGATACCAGGCAAATCTCATCCCGGCGAATTATCCTTTTCCCCATGCCTCTTCCCGCGCGTGATGTCGAACTCGTCCGCATCGTCGACGCCTCGCTCGCCGAAGCCGCCCGCCGCGCCGGCAACCTCCTCGCCTGCCGCATGGGTTGCACGCAGTGCTGTCACGGAGCCTTCGCCATCAACGTCCTCGACGCCGCGCGCCTCCGCGCCGGCATGTCCACGCTGCGCGCCGCTAACCCCGCGCTCGCCGCCGCCATTGAGCTTCGCGCCCGCGCCTGGCTCGCCGAATACGGCCCGGGCTTCCCCGGCGATCCCGTGACCGGCGTGCTCGGCGCATCCGCCGTCCATCAATCCCAATTCGAAAACTTCGCCAACGACGCCCCTTGCCCCGCGCTCGACCCTGCCACTGGCCGTTGCGACGTTTACGCGTGGCGTCCCATGACCTGCCGCGTCTTCGGTCCGCCCATCCGTGCCGCCGGACCGGACGGCGCCGAAGGCCTGGGCCACTGCGAGCTCTGCTTCATCGGCGCAACCGAAAGCCAGGTCGCCGCCTGCGAAATGCCCGTCCCGCACGCCCTCGAAGCCGAACTGCTCGATGAGTTGGGCCCGCAAGCCGAAACCGTCGTCGCCTTCGCGCTAATATAGTAGCAATCATCTGTCTCCAACGGCACGCAAGGAGATCGACCATGGATAAGAATGGAATTCTCGTCGGGCTTTCGGAATCCGAAAAGACCAAATTTGGGAAGGAAGACTTCGAAGCCCAATCGATTCCTCAGAAGGTTTTTTCCTCTATTTGGGCAGTCGAATCGGAGGTAAACAACGGTGGTTTTTCGCAATATTTTCTCAATTACAGCTCCGAAACCGCGGGTTTCCTGGTAGAGGCTATGAATGCCATAGGCGCCCCGCAAACTGCCGATATCTGCAAGCGGGCAATCGTAGCAGCATTCCCCAACGGACTTCCCTCTGATCCACAGGCGATTAGCTCGGCTGCGGCCGACTTCTCCGAAGAGACGGAAGAGAAGTTAGGAGCACTGGATAACGAGTTCTTCAGTTATCCGAACAATCTGACAGACTTGCTATTCAGTTATGTATCGAAGCATCCCGAAGAGTTCGGTGAGTTGCCGAAGCCGGATGATGCATAGCGAGTCTGCGCACTTGCCGTAAACTGTTCTTTGCCACCCCCCATGCCAATGCGTCCCTGCCGGGTTGAGATTCGCACCCGCTCTCTCGAAGAAAACTTCCGCTTTCTTGACGGCCTGGCCGCTCCGCACGCCGAGCTGCTGGCCATCGTCAAGGCCAACGCCTACGGCCACTCGCTCGCTCTCTGCGCCCCGGCCGTCGTGCGTGCCGGCGCAAAGTGGCTCGGCGTCACCAGCATGGAAGAGGGCATCGTTGCGCGGGCCCTGTGTCCGGAGGCGAGCGTCCTGGTCATCGGCGGCGTCTTTCCCGGTCAGGCCGCGGCCGCCATTCAATTTCAGCTCACCCTCGTCGCCTGGGAGCCCTGGCAGCTCGACGAGTTGCAGGCCGCCGCGCGCGCAGCCGGAGCGCAAACAGGCTCCGTGCCCGTCCATCTTGAGATCGACACCGGCATGAGCCGCCAGGGCGCGGGCCTCGGTGATCTCGCCCGCATCTTCGCCTGCTTCGGCCCCGGTTCGCCGCTTCGCCTCGAAGGGGTCATGACCCATCTCTTCGCCGCCGACGAGGCCGACGGCCAGATGACGCAAGCGCAGCTCGCTCGCCTTGACCAGGCCATGGGCCGCATCTCGGCAGCCGGCCTTTTTGCCGAATGGCTCAACGTCGGCGCCTCGGCCACTCTGCTCGCCGGCCAGGCCCCCGCCATCGCCGAGCTGGCCGCCCGCCACGGCATGAGGGCCATGCTCCGTCCCGGCCTCGCGCTCTACGGCCTCGTCCCTCGTTTCGACCCGCCATTCAGCCCGCCCGTCGGTTCGTCTTCTCTCGCCGAGCCGCCCTCCCTTGCCGCCGCGCGCGCCGCGCTCCAGCCTGTCCTCGCGTGGAAGGCCGCGGTCGTGGGCGTGCGCGCGGTTCCTGAAGGCGCCACCGTCGGCTACAACGGAACTTTCGTGGCCACCGAGCCCATGTGCCTGGCCCTCGTCTCCGCGGGCTACGCCGACGGCCTCGATCGCCGCCTCGGCAACCGCTTCAGCTTGCTGGTGGCGGGTGAGCGCGCGCCGCTCGTGGGCCGCGTCAGCATGGATCAGGCTGTCCTCGATGTCACGGAGATCCCCGGCGTCGCGGCCGGCGATGAGGTGGTCATCCTCGGCTCGCAGGGCGAGGAAACCATTACTGCCTTCGACCACGCCGATGCTTCAGGAACGATCCCCTGGGAGGTTTTCACGCGCATCGGCCCCCGCGTCCCGCGCATCGCGGTTTGAGCGTCGCGATCTCTGAATTCAATATCTGAGAAGCTAGCTTGCCATGCTCTCCGGCTTCGCCGCGCACAACCCCGCCGAGCATTCCACGGCGGCGATCATCGCCTCCGTCCCGATGCAGGAATTCAGCATCATATGATACAGCCCGCGCGAGCACCATTCCTGCTGGTAGAACTTGCGAATCACTGCGGCGCGGCGCCGGTCGAACGCCGCCAGATGCTGCTCCGCGTGTTGCGCCTGGTGCGGAAACGCATGCGCAAACCACTCCTTCTTGGCGCTCGCCGTGGCGTACACAAATACATGAAAGCAACCTGGCCGCTTGGCCAGAGCGCAAGCCGACCCGCGCCCCACCAGCACGCAGTTGCCCTGCTCGGCCGCATCCAGAATCTCCTGCCGGATCAGCGCCAGCATGTGTTTGGAATCGAAGACGTGTTCCTCGCCGCTGGGCACCGTCGCGTACATCGGATCCTGCCAGAAAATCCTGCCGTAGCGGTAGTACCACGGATCGAGCCGCTCGTCGAACTTGGCCGCCAGCTTGGGATCCACGCCGGCCATGCGCGCCGCGCCCGTCACCAGCTCCGAGTCCAGCAGACGCCAGCCCAGATGCTGGGCCAGATCGTGCGCAAACTCCGCGCCGTGCGAGCCGTATTCCCGCTCCACGGTGATCACCCTGACCGGTGCGTGCGACATCGCTTCTTTCGCCTCCTGGTGTGAATCCCCTCGCACAGGAGCATACAACTCTCGTCGCGCCAAACGCAAAAACAGGCGCGGGAGCATCCACCCCCTGCGCCTGCTATCGCCTTTGCTTTCCTTCGCCTGCGTCTATTGCGTCACCGGTTGCTGGGGCAGCGCCTTCGAGCTCTTCAGGTGCTGAGCCTTCGCTCCGCCCTGCGCATTGGGCGCCGCCTGCGCCGCCGCCGGGAACGCCGGTCCCTTCTTGATGTGCAAGTCGCCGTTGCTCGTGCTCAGCACGATGTGAGCCGCGCCCGACCCGATCCGTCCGCTCACCGTTTTGTCCTCGTCGCCGCTCACCGTCAGCGCGAAGTCCGTCACGATATCGCCATTGTGCGTTCGCCCGTTCACCGCGGCCGAGGCGGCCGGCGGTAGTGTCAGTTCAATATCGCCCTTGTCGTTCTTCGCCTCCACGCCGTAGGCTCCCGCTGGTTCCACGCTGATCGTCCCGTTGCTGCCTTCGACGTAGACATCGCCATAAATCTCGCTCAGGTCGATGTCTTTGGAACGTGTCACCACGTGGACTGGCCCCTTTGCATTGCTCATGCGCAGGTTGTCGGAATCGAGCGTCATGTCGCCGGGCAAGCTCGCAATCTGCACGTCGGTGTACGGCGTGTGAACACTGACCTGCATCCCCGCGGTTTCGATATGCAGCTCGCCGAAAATTTCGCCGTTCAGCGAAATCCGTCCTTGGACCTCGGAGAGAGTTACGTCGTTGATGTCGCCGGTAGTATTGATGTCGCCGCTGACCTGATGCGCTGAGAAATCGTGCTTAT
>JBEKXX010000075.1:0-15285 GCA_049511595.1 Occallatibacter sp.
CGCAGCAACCAGACTTCGCCAGTGCCGCAACGCCTGAAGTCCGCAGACACAAAAAAGCCGCCCCCGAGGGGCGGCTTTTCTGCTTGTGCTTTTGCCTTAGTTAAAGATCGCTCCCACCGTGTCGCTGAAGGTCAAAGTAACCTGGCAGGTATTCGGCCCGCCCGCAGTCACGGCCGAGGTTGGTATGCAGTTGTAAGACCATCCGCCGAAGGCCCCCGCTCCGGCCGGCGCCGTCAAGGTCACCGTGGTGCCTACCGGGTAGGTAGCCACGCACACCGAACCGCCCAGGCCAGCGCCGCTCGAGCCGGGGCCGCAATGCAGCACGTCAGGCGTGCCCGTGGCCGAGGGAGCTGTCACCAGCCAGCCGGTGGTGTTCAAGCCTTCGTTATAAACCGTCAGAGTGGAAAGCAGAGCCGATGCCTCCGAACCCGGGAAGCAAGAACCTGCCGTGGTCGGCGTGGGCAGAATCAGCGGACAACTGAAGGTTGCCGTCGCCGTCTCGATCGAGCCGGTGGTTGGGTCAGTGGCCTCGGCAATAATCGTCGCGCTTCCGTTGCCGTACGCCGTGGCTACTCCTGCGTCGGCCCCCGAATTCGGGGTCCCGGTTCCGTTGGTGTTCACGGGGAACACACTGGGAGCGGACGTGCTCCACGTAACCGAGTTGGTCAGGTCTCTCACGGTTGGCGCAACCGAATACGTTCCAATGGCCAGGAATTGCCCTGTATCCAGCAGATTGCCCACCGTGATCGAGCCTGGAACGATGGTGAGCGAAAGCAGCGGTTCCGGCGCCGGCGTCAGGGTCACGTTGACCGTGGCGGAGTTCGACACCAGGGAGCTATCGGGGTTGGCCAACAACGCGGTGATGGTGCTGGTTCCCTGGCTCACTCCCGTGGCAAGTCCGTTCCCCGAGGCGAGCCCGGATGAGACGGTAGCAACCGATGGAATACTCGACAGCCACGTGATTTGCGGCGAGTTGGTTACATCTTCCTCAAGGCCGTTGGCTCCTAATGTGGCAAGCGCAATGAATTGTCCCGTCTGGCCTGAGGCGGAGACGGACTGTGAGCCGGGAACGATGGTGACAGCGGTATATTCTTCGGTTGATCCGCCTTTTCCCGGGGATCCGCTTCCCACTGTAAAGGTCGCAGTGCCCGTCAGTGTGTTTCCGCCGCTAAGATAAGTCGCGGTGATCGTGACTGTGCCCAGACTCACTGCGGTGGCAAGCCCAGTGGAGGCGCCGATGGTGGCAATCGACTGGCTGCTTGAACCCCAGGTGGCCGTGTTGGTCACGTCGACCGTGGCCCCTGTGGCAGTGGTCTCAATGGCCACGAATTGGGCCGTGTCCCCCACCATCGTCACCAATTGAGTGCTCGGAATAATTTCGATCGATAACGGACCCCCTCCTCCTCCCGAGCTGCCCGATACGGTGAGCAAAGCCGTTGCCGAAACAACGCCCGTAAATCCATTGATGCTCGCAGTGATCGTCGTTGAGCCTACCGACACGCCGGTGGCAACTCCGGTTGCGCTGATGGTGGCCACGGCAGGCACGCTCGATGTCCAGGTGACGGAATCGGTGATGTCCTGCGAGCTCGAGGGATGGTTACTCCCATGGCCGTAGACTCCCAGAGCCGTGAACTGCGCGGTCTGGCCCACTGCGACCGATTGCGAGGTGGGCGAAACCGAGACGGAGACCGCTAAGGGATTGGTGCAGCCGGCTATCGGCAGCGCAATGCCGACGAGAATGAGCAGCCGTGGTAAAACTCGATCATGCATGGTTGACCTCCGGAGCCCGCAGACCGCTTTGACGTGTTGCTACATCGCCGTCATGGCAGACTCTCGCTGGCCTGTATGCCTTCGACTATAGGGCATCTATTCGCTGCGCCGCCCTCACACGAACGTGTTACTTTTTGTTTGGCATCAAGACAGTCAATAAGCCCTTTGGCGCTGTCGCCCGCCGGAGCGGGGAACCGCATCGCTTCCCGCCCGCACGGCAAAAAATGGGAAGCGCGCGCCGGGAGTGAAAGCCCTCCGGCGGGTGGTTCGCCGGCCGGTTCCTTTGCGGCGGTTCTTTGGGGTTTCTGCTTTGCCGCCGGCAGGAGCCGCTATCGCAAAAACCGGAGAAAAATGCATTCTAGAGCCGCAACATTCAAGGCGAAGCGGCCCCCGGAGCGGCAACCTCGATCGAAGCCGTGCCGGGAACTGCTCCCATGGTCTTGCTGTACACTTCTGCTCAGCATGGCCATCGCCCGCGACAACACCCCGGAACGGCTGGTAAGCGCCGCGCGCGCCGACGAAGAACAGAGCTTCGAACTCAAATTACGCCCGCGCCGGCTGGGCGAATTCATCGGCCAGTCGAAAGCCAAAGAACTGCTCGCCATCGCACTGGAAGCCGCCAAGTCGCGCGGCGAGGCGCTGGACCACGTGCTGCTTTTCGGGCCTCCGGGGCTCGGCAAAACCACCCTCGCCACCATCATCGCCAACGAGCTCGAAGTCGGCTTCCAGCAGACCTCGGGGCCGGCGCTGCAGATTCAGGGCGACCTGACCGCCATCCTCACCAACCTGCGCGAGCGCCAGGTGCTCTTCCTCGACGAGATTCACCGCCTGCAGCCCGTGCTGGAGGAAAAGCTCTACACCGCGCTCGAAGACTACAAGCTCGACATCATCATCGGCCAGGGGCCGGCCGCGCGCACCCACGTCATGGAGATCCGGCCGTTCACGTTTATCGGCGCCACCACGCGGCCCGGCCTGCTCAGCTCGCCCTTGCGCTCGCGTTTCGGCATTCTGCTGCGCCTGGAGTTTTACACGGAAGAGGAACTGCGCATCATCGTGGAACGCTCCGCCGACGTGCTGCAGATTCCCATCGACCGCGACGGCGCGGCAGAGATCGCACTGCGCTCGCGCGGCACGCCGCGCATCGCCAACCGTTTGCTGCGCCGCGTGCGCGACTACGCCCAGGTACGCGGCTCGGGCGCGATCGACCGGCCCACGGCCAACGCGGCGCTGACCATGCTCGAGGTGGATGCGCACGGTTTCGACGAGATCGACCGCCGCCTGCTGCTCACCATCATGCAGAAATACGATGGCGGGCCCGTGGGCCTGGGCACGCTGGCGGCAACGCTCGCGGAAGAGGAAGACGCGCTCGAAGAGGTCTATGAGCCGTTCCTCATTCAGATCGGATTTCTCGATCGCACGCCGCGCGGCCGCGTGGCCACGCGCCTTGCTTACGAGCACTTCGGCCTCGCCGCGCCCGGCCGGCAGGCGGGGTTGTTCTAAGAGATTGTGTCCGGGTGCATCTTTCGCAACAGATCGGCATCTCTTTCAAAGGGAAACCACACGGCGGGGCGCCCATCCTCGCCGCGTATTAGCTTTTGCGGCTAGGGTGGGGACGCAAGCCCTTTAACCCGCTAACCCTCTAACTTGCTGACTCGCTGACTTGCTAAAGGAGAAACAGTTATGTCCCTCACCGAATCCACCATGCTCGCCCTCGGCACCGTTGCGCCCGACTTCGCGCTCACCAACGTGGTCAGCGGCAAGATCGTCCGCCGCGACGACTTCCGCGGCAAACAGGCGCTGCTCGTGCTGTTCATCTGCGCCCACTGCCCTTATGTCAAGCACATCGAGAAATCTCTGGGCAAGCTCGGCGCCGACTACTCCGGCAAGCCGCTGGGCATCGTCGCCATCAGCGCCAACGATGCGATCACGCACCCCGAGGACAGCCCAGCGGACCTGAAGCAGCAAGCCAAAGACAATGGCTTTGTCTTTCCGTATCTCTACGACGAATCGCAAGACGTGGCTCGCGCCTACAAGGCCGCCTGCACGCCCGATCCCTATCTCTTTGACGCCGATTTCAAACTCGTCTACCGAGGCCAATTCGATTCCAGCCGTCCCGGGAACGGTATCCCTGTGACGGGCAAAGATCTGCGCGCCGCCATCGACGCCGTGCTCGCGGGCAAGCCGGTTCCCACGGAACAGAAGCCGTCGATCGGATGCAACATCAAGTGGAAGGAGTGAGAGGCAGCGGAGTTGGCGGAGTAAGCGGAGTTAGTTCCGTAGTTCTGCTTACTCAGCGCGAGTTTGCGACACACCCGAGAGAAGGTTTTGCTAGCACAGCTAACAGCGCTAGCTCCGCCAACTCCGCTTACTCCGCTTGTCTTTATGCGCTGACCGGCGCGGGAGCGAGGCCGGAGAGCAACTCTCGAATCTCGAGCAGAACCTCGTCTGGCCGCGATGCTCTGAGCGGCAGCTTGAGCACTCCTTGCGGCGTAAACTGCGCGCCGCGTTTGGCGTTGCGCGAAACCAGTTGCATCACGTAGGCCGGATCTACTGAAGCATTCTCCATGAAGCGGATCTGCAGATCGTTGCGTTTGCGGTCGATTTGCGCGACGCCCAGGCGCTCACACTCGAGGCGCAGGCTGGCTGCCTCAAGCAGATAGACGGTGGCGTCGGGCGGCGCGCCATAGCGGTCTTCCATCTCTGCGCGAACCTCGCTGACCGCTGCCTCGGTGCTTGCGCCGGCGATCTTCTTATAAAGGCGCAGGCGCTGGTTCTCTTCCGGCACGTAGCTCTCGTCGATGCGCAATGCAATACCCAGATTGAGCTGCGTGGCCGGCCGCTCTTCTGCCGCCTCGCCCTTCAGCTCCTTCACGGCGGTTTCCAGCATCGAGGTGTACAGCTCAAATCCCACCGCTTCGATGTGGCCGCTCTGCTCGCCGCCCAGCATGTTGCCCGCGCCGCGCAGTTCCAGGTCGAGCGCGGCGATCTTGAAGCCTGCGCCCAGGTCGCTAAACTCCTTCAGCGCGGCGAGGCGGCGGCGCGCGATCTCTGTCAGCTCGTTCTCCGGCGGGATGAGCAGGTACGCATAGGCCCGGCGGTTGGAGCGGCCCACGCGCCCGCGCAACTGGTAGAGCTCGCTGAGGCCGTGGCGTTCCGCGCGATTGATCAAGATCGTGTTCGCCAGCGGAATGTCGAGGCCATTCTCGATGATCGTGGTAGCCACCAGCACGTCGAACTCGTAACGCATGAAGGCGAGCATCACCTTCTCCAGCTCGCTTTCGCCCATCTGCCCGTGCGCCACGGCCACCCGCGCGGCGGGCGCCAGCTCCTGGATGCGCGCGGCAATTTCGTAGATCGATTCCACGCGGTTGTGCACAAAATACACCTGCCCGCCGCGCTCCAACTCCACCTCGATGGCCGAGCGCACGAGCTTCTCGTCGAACCGCGCCACCACGGTCTGAATCGCCATGCGATCCTTGGGCGGCGTCTCGATGATGCTCATATCGCGCAGGCCCACCAGCGACATGTGCAGCGTGCGCGGAATCGGTGTCGCGCTCATAGCCAGCACATCGATCTGCTTGCGCAACTGCTTCAGCCGCTCCTTGTGGCGCACGCCGAAGCGCTGCTCCTCGTCCACGACGAGCAAGCCGAGATCCTGAAACTTGATGTCCTTTGAGAGCAGCCTGTGCGTACCGATCAGGATGTCCACGCGGCCGGTCGCCACGCGCTCGACGATGTCCTTCTGTTCCTTCGCCGTGCGGAAGCGCGAAATCATCTCAACAGTTATGGGAAACTGCGCGAAGCGCTGCTTGAAGGTCTCGAAGTGCTGGAAGCCGAGCACTGTGGTCGGGGTGAGCACCGCAACCTGCTTGCCGTCCTGCACCGCCTTGAACGCGGCGCGCATGGCCACTTCGGTTTTGCCGTAGCCCACATCGCCGCACAGCAGCCGGTCCATCGGCGTCGGCGATTCCATGTCCTCCTTGACGGCGCGGATCGCTGTCGCCTGGTCGTCGGTCTCGCTGTAGTCGAAAGCGTCCTCGAACTCGTTCTGGAACTCGTTGTCCTTTGAGAACGCGTTGCCCTCGACGGTTTGCCGTTCGGCATAGAGCTTGAGCAGCTCGGCGGCCATATCCTGCATGGCCTTGCGCACGCGCGCTTTCGTCCTGGTCCATTGCTGCGAGCCAAGCCGGCTCAGCACCGGCGCGGGTCCTGTATCGGTCGAGCGGTATTTCTGGATCAGATCCAGCCGTGTCAGCGGAACATATAGCTTTGCGCCCTCGGCAAACTCCAGAATCATGAACTCGATGGAGAGACCGTCCTGCGCGATCTCCTTCAGCCCCTGGTACTGCGCGATGCCGTGCTCCACGTGCACCACGTAATCGCCGACACCGAGGTCGCGGAAGTCGGAGACAAACGCCGCCGTCTTCGACTTCTTCGGAACCGGCCGCGCCGCCACGTCGGCCTCATCGGAGAGATCGTTGGCGCCGAAGACGACCAGATTCGCGTCGGCGAAGACCACCCCGGCCGCCAGCGGCGAACGCACAATCACCGGTACGCGCAGGTCGCCCGCCATGTGGCCGGCTTCTTCCAGCATGGTGTCGCCGGGGCGCGGCGCGCGGCTGCCCAACCGGTAGGGAACATCGTATTCGCGAAGCACCGTCGCCAGCCGCTCCACGTCGCCCTGGTGCGCAGCGGCCAGCACGATGCGCGTCTCCGCCGCCATCAGATCCTTCAATTGCTCCGTCAGCGCGGGAATGGAACCGTGGAAACGCAGCGTGGGCCGGGTGGGCAATTCGATTTCACCGAGCGTCGCGTCGTCCTCGAGCACGTCTACCGCGCCCAGCCGATCCAGATCGAGTCCCATGTGCGCGTCGAGCGAAGCGCGCAGAACCTCGGGGCGCAGATACATGTCCTCCGGCCGCACCAGCGAGCCGATCCCCGAACGGTCATGCCGCAGCTCGACCTTGTTCCACCAGCGGTCGATCTGGTTGCGCACCATCGCCGGCTCGTCCACAAAGAGCGCGCTGCGCGGTAGAAGCGTGAGCAGCGAGCGCTCCGCTCCGGCCACAGGCGAAAAGAACTCCCAGCCAGGGAATACACTCACACCCCCGGATGCCGCAGCCTCGGCCGCCATCTCCTCGTTCTCGGTTTCGATGCGCTGCGCACTCAACCGCCCGTTCACCGCGGCCAGCAGACGTTCCGTCACCGGCGTCTCGGTCAGCGGCAGCAGTTGCGTCTCATCGAGTCCCGATTGCGAGCGCTGCGTTTCCGGATCGAATTTGCGGATGGTTTCAATCTCGTCGCCAAAGAGCTCAATGCGCACGGGGCGGTCAGCCTCCGGCGAGTACACGTCAAGGATTCCGCCTCGCCGCGTAAACTGCCCCGGCATCTCCACCAGGTCAACCTGCGTATAACCCACGCTGGACAGGTGCGCGGTGAGCGTCTCGAGATCGACCTCTTCGCCGCGCTTGAGCGTGACCGCGAGCCCGGCGTAGTACTCCAGATCGAAGAGCTTCATCGCCGCTGACTCGACGGGAGCGATCAGGATATCGACGGCGCCGGTCGAGAGCTTCCACAATGCCGCCGCGCGCTGCTCCTGCACGTCGGGGTGAGGCGAAAGATTTTCAAAGGGAAGCACGTCGTGGGCCGGAAAGCGCACCACGCGCGCGGGATCGATGGCGCCGGTCAACTCGCAGCCCGCCTTGAGCAGCGGCTCCAGCGCCTCGGCGGCCTTGTTGTCGGCCACGATCGCGATCGCCGGCTGTTTGGCGGCTCGCGCCATAAGCGGCAGGTACAAGGCCCGCGCCGTCCCAGTCAATCCGGACACACGCCGCCGCCCCGCACCCAGGCTCAGGTGCCTGCGAACGCGTTCAAATCCCGGGGCCTTCTCCAGCTCCGCGAAGATTTCGCGGACAAACGGGAGGATCATCAGAGTTCAGTTTAGCAGTGATTGCATCCCGGCAAAGTTCGCCGGCGGCGCGAAGGAATTAAGAGATTGGTGCTGGCTCGTTCAAGCCTTGCGCAAGATCGCCGCATGACTGTGGCGAACCGCAGGCTGGCTCACGCTCTCCATCCCGGCTTGGCGAGCATCATGGAGTTCCTTCTGGAAGTTCTCCCGGGTCACATGACCGGAGGGCTCGGCGAAGAATAGCAAGCCGCCAGGTTTGAGCGCTGCCGCTGCTTCCTCGAAGAACGCTTCAGGCGAAGGCATCTCATGGGCCACAGCGAACGCGAGCACAAAATCCACTGCTCCCTTCAGGTCGTCAAGCTCCATGCTTTCCGGCTTCGCGAGCCGCGTTTCGACGCGTTCCTGTACGCCGGCCTTTCGTGCGCGGCGCTGCAAACTGCTCAGCATCTTGGGCTGAATATCCACCGCGACCACGCGTCCGGACGGGCCAACCAGGCGAGCCAACGACAGAGTGAAGAACCCCATCCCCGGCCCGGGCTCAAGCACTGTCATTCCTTCCCGGACATAAGGCTCCAGCAGGTTTTCGGGATTCCCCGCCATCCACCGGCGCGCGGGGCTGGCCAGGAGATAACCGATCCACCACGGACAAACACGTTCCGCCATTGCGCGTCCTTGCCTTTCGCACGAGTTCGATTGCGAAATTGCCGATGGGGAATGGCCGGACTTCTCCGCAACTGCACAGATTTTACTCAACTTCTGTTGCTGTGGTATTACGCGAGTCCTCTAGTTCCGGTTCGCGATTTCAGAAGACCTCGCCAGGCAAAGCGCGTGGCCGGGCGGCTCGCTCAGTCGATGCGCGGCGTTCCGCGGCGCAGCACCAGCCCGGCGATGCCGAGGACCACGATCAGGATGAGGGCAAGGAAGAAATAGTACGCCATGGGGTGCGCCCAGCCGGGCGAGTACTTCAGGTCCTGGCCCACCCAGAGCAGCAGGATGGTGGCGATCACGGCAAACTGGCCGGCAATGACCAGAAACGTGTGTCCCAGGTCGCGCCGCTTGTCCAGCGCCTCCACCTGGTCTGGGGTCAGGTTGCGCTCTTCGGGGGGAAGAAGGGGATTCGCCATTTTCAGCTCCGTGCCGGCCCTGTTCGTGACCTCCGCGTCCGGCTCTCCTACACTCGATTCAATCACACGCCGCCGGACCCGCGCCAGCGGCCCTTTCCGCTCAATCCACCAGAAATGCCAATGACTGCAGCGCGTTGATCTCGAAGGGCTTGCGGCAGCGGATATTGGCGCACTGCAGCTTGTCGTCGCGCCGCACCATGTAGGATTGCGCCTTGGCGAAGCGGGCCCGGTCGCGCTCGTCGGCCCCGCGCGGCAGTTGCGCGCGCTTGCGCCGCACGACCCAGGCGACCTTGTATTCGGCTGCCTGGCCGCACTTGGGGCAGGTCAGGCTGTGCGTGCGCTGTTCCACCGTCTCGTTGAAGAATTCCCGCTCTTCCATCCCGTTTTTCCTTTGCCGTCCGGTCTGCGGATTGCCGCTGCAGCCACCCATTCGCCGCGGCCGAGAGACTCCGCGCCGCCACTTCCGCGGCGGCGGAATCTATTCCATACTCATCCTTGTCATGGGGAAACGCAAGCCAGCCCGCTTCTCGGCGGCCAAGGCCGTCAAAGCCAATGCCCGCGAGCGCGTGGGCCAGCCCAAGCCGTCTCGGGTTGTGGCCGACAAGCCGCGCACCGGCCGCAAAGCCAAGCACAAGCCAAGGCTTGAAGAGATCATCGGGCAGGAGGAGTAGGCGTGGCCAGATTGGCGGGCGCGGGAGTGCGGGTGGAGTGCGGGGTGTTCGGCGGCGCCGCGTAAGACAGTAAGACGCGGCGCAAGACGGCAATGCACAGGCCCAACAACAGCGTCTTACGCTGTCTTACGCCGTCTTGCATTTGTCGGGCGGCGTAAGACAAATATCGCCCTGCCCCGCCGCGTATCCCGCCGAACCCGTGCGCCATCTCTTCCTTAGCGTTGTACGCTATACGGCCCGGGAAGCGAAGGCGCGGCCGGCTTATCGCCCGCTTTGGTCAAAACTGCAGTCCGCTTGGAATAGATGCGGAACTCCACCACCAGGTCGAGCAGCACAGGGACCGGCTTGCCATCCTTGATCGCCGGCTCAAACGCGACCTTGCGAATGGAATCCACTGCGTTCTCGTCCAACCCGAAGCCGATCGGTCTTGCCACCGCGATCTCGCCCGGCTTGCCGTCCGCGCCGATCACAACGTGATAGAGACACATCCCCGCCACGCCATGCTCCTGCGCGTATTGGTTCGACGGCGGCTCGAATTGCGTCACCAAGCGAGCCTTCTTATCCACCATGCTCTCGCGCAGCACGGCCGGATCCGAGGGCCGGTAATCGGTCTTGGCCGCCGCGGCCTCGTAGTAAAGCTTCCAGAACTCCGGCATCGACGCCATCATGCGGCTGTCGAAGCCGAAGGCGAACACATTGTCCAATGCGTCCCGCAGCACCTTGCTGGCGTGCGCCGGCGAGGTGGTCACGGTCACGCTTTTCGCGCCGGCGGGGCGCTCGGCCAGGGGAACGGCGGCAATCTCAGCCTGCGCTTCACTCGCCTCGCTCGTCTCAGCGGGCGCGACCGAAGCGGTTGTCTGCGCCGCCTGCATCGGTGCGCCCGCGGTCTTCCCTTTCTCTTTTTCCCGCTTCGGCTTTACCACCAGCTCGCGGTCGATGGTAATTTTGACTACTTTCTTTTTCGGAGTGATGTTCACCCGGTCCACGGCTTTGGTCGGATCTTCGTACGGCAACGCACCCAGAAAGTGCAGCCCGAAGCGCTGTCCCTCCAGCTCCACCTTGTGCCGGTCCAGGCGCACCTTGTCGATCTGGATTCCGCTGAGCGTGTACGATCCCTGGGGCGAGTGGCCGATCAGAACGCCGTGCTCGTCGAAGCTCAGGGTGTTGTCCAGGTAGCCGCCGCGCAGGAAAAGCTGCTTGCCGGCGAGCAACCGGCGGATCTCATCTTCCGTGATTTCTCCAGGTTCTGAAGCGTGGGACGGGCTGCCTTGCGAAGCTGCGGGCGCGGCTGGAGCAGCAGAAGGAGCGGGCAGGCTTTGGGCAGGTACTGCGGGATACGCCGGCGCTGCTTGCGTTTGCGCTGAGGGCTGAGCATCCGGGGCAGAAGCGGCAGCCGGCGGTGAAGGTTGGCCGGAAGCCGGCGCGGCGGGCTGATTGCCGGCCGCAGGCGCCTGTTGCGCGCTGACTCCGTTAGGAACAGACGAAGCCAGTACGACAAGAATCGTTGCGCCGAAGACCAACAGGGTGAGCCGCGCCGGGGACTTTGCAAGCAAGAAGGAGAGGAAACGAGAAATCATGAGCGGCATGGGGGAGCCTTTGAACGCCACTCTATCAGGAATTTTTCTCTCTTCGCCGTGAATTTTCGTCAGGAGTAACCGGCCTGCGCCTGTCTTTTCGCTCTCATCATCGCTTCAGCCGCCACAGAATCCGCCGGAACAACCCCAGAATCCGCCGCGCGTCGCGCTCCGTCAGGGCCAGCCTGCGCAGCAACAGATGCAGATCGTGCCGGTTGGCCTTGCGCATTGCCGCCGGGGAGTAGTTTGCCGCCAGCATGGTCTCTTCCACCACCCCGGCCAAAAGCTCCAGGCCGCCTGCGGAAGCGGGAGCCGTCGAATCGTCTCGATCGAGGCTTAGGCCGTGCTCTCCCGGTTTTGCGGCCTCGCCGGGCGCGCCTCGATCCGCCGCCGGTTCACGCGCCTCTCCGATCCGCGAAGCCAGCTCATAGAGGCACACCGCAACGGCCTGTCCCAGATTCATCGAAGGCTGCCGCGGATCGGTGGGAATCTCCGCGAGCAGATGGCAATACGAGAGGTCCTCGCGCGTGAGGCCGCGTTTCTCCGATCCAAATACCAGCGCCACACGGCCGGCGCGCGCGATCTCCCTCCACACCAGCGGCGTCAGTTCAGGCAGCGCGACCACCGTCTGTTCCGGTTTCCGGCGCGCCAGGGTTCCGGTACCCACCACCAGCGTGCAATCGCGTACGGCCTCCGCCAGACTCTCCGTCTCCCGCGCGTTGGCCAGCAGCTCCGGCGCTCCCACGGCCGACTTCGCCTCGCGCCAGTGCTCTCCGTAGGGAGCTACGACTGCCAGCCGCTGGAACCCGAAGTTCGCCATGGCCCGCGCCGCCGCTCCTATATTGAGAGGGTTGCGCGGGGACACCAGCACCACTTCGATGCGTTCGCGTTGGGATTCGGCTAGCAAGAAATGATTGTAGAGCGGCGAAGTCTCCATGCCCGATCGGGAGAAAAAGATATTGCAGCGTGTTGCCCGTCGTTCGCAAGCGATGGCGGGCCGCCACTTGGGTCGCAGCCGTATCCTCGGGCGCCTGTCCCGCTGTTTGACAATTCACCTAAACTTGATTCATCCCTTCTAGTTGCTCCGGAGCATTCATTTGTTAATTCCACTAGCCTCAAAGGGATTGCAAGGGGTGTTCGAATATCGTAAGGAGATTATTCTGTGAAAAACGCACATTTGTTTCTTCCTGTTCGCGGTCTTAATCCTTGCATTCGGCCCACTGGGCTGCGGGAGTTCCGGTGGGACTACAACCCCTTTGCCGCTGACATTTGACCGTTGAGTAGATGCCAGGTAAAAACTTGTACTCATTACATCGATACCATCAGTAACCTATATTATTACTTATTCTGTCAACACACTACTTAGAGGAACTGCGTGACATAAGTTATATAAAAATAACCCTACTACACTCCAACGTATCGAAGACGATCGCAGCATTCAGGGAAGGACACTCTTGTGCCCATTCTGCCTAAGGTCGATTGTGCGCCGTAGAGTAATTGTTGATTCGACTGTAATTAGTGTGGGTGCAAGCCGAATAGTCTGATAGTTTCCCTTAAGCTTACCCTCTATCCGATCCATTAGAATCGCCGCAGCGCGTGAGCCTATTTCGTATCCGGGCTGGACAACCGTGGTCAAGGGTAGATGTAAAAGCTTACCGAGGGCCAAGTCATCGAAAGTTGCCAGCGCTATATCTCGCTCGCATTGAATACCTAGCTCATCAAATGCTTCAAGCGCGCCGGTTGCCATTACGCCATTGCACACGAATAGAGCGGAGGGGCGATTGCGCATCTTGGCTAACCGTTTGGCCAGCTGATAACCGGATTCCTTTCGGTAGTCTCCTTCGAGAATGAACTGTCGGGGAATTTCTATCCCTGCTTCGTGGAGTGCGTCTCGATAACCCTGGTATCGTTCGCGCGCGCTCTGTACGGCAATTGGCCCGGCAATGATTGCTATTTTGCGATGGCCGGAGCGGATAAGGTGTTGGACGCAGCGTTGTCCTCCGAGTACATTGTCGAGCAGAACAGCATCGGTCTCTATTCCCTTGGCAGTTCGATCCACGCACACCACGGAGATACCATTCTCCATCGCCGCGCGAATATGCCGCACATCGGCTCCAGGACTCGCCGCCAAAAGGATTCCATCTACTCGTCGCGACCGCAATGCTGACACAACCCCTCGCTCCCTTACGATGCTTTCGTCAGTATTGGCAGTCAGCAGCAAGTACCCGCGCTCATATGCGCGGTCCTCGGCACCGCGCATCATTTCCGGGAAGAATGGATTTGTGATATCGGGCAGAACCATACCCAGCATGCAAGTTTGTTTGACGGCATCGCGCGCAACGGCGCCGGGATAGTACTCCAGTTCCCGAATTGCCGCGAGCACGCGTTTGCGAAGAGTCTGGCTCACTCGCGCCGTGCCGCGTATCACATGGGAGACAGTTCCGATCGAGACTCCTGCTTGTTTGGCTACCTGCGCAATAGTGGACATTGAATAGCTTCCTCAATCATTGAATCTTGTCGCCAATCTCGGCTTCAGAGGTGAATCCAGGAACAGGGTTTGCGGCTCCAATTGCACCCACGGTTTGCCCTGCCAAGCAGCCATTCACGGATTGATAATACAGGCAGTTATTGAAGATTTTCAACCAATCATAAAAGAGCATTCTAAAGCCGGACATGGAAACCGTAAGAGGAGGAGGGCGGCTTCGAACAAATTCCGAGTATCCCGCACATTGTAGAACTCATAACATGTGTTTAATGTTGTGTATAGCTATTCATGTTTCTGTGTGTGGAAATATTCTAAATTTTCTCTTGACACTATAGCTAAATGCGATATACGATGCGGTTCACTTGAAATATTTCAAAGCCATGCTAAACGAATGAAGTTTCTGTATGGCGATTTCCGAAAGAAAAAAGCCTCGTCATCCTAAAGAAGTTGTCGAGGCAGGAGATGATTGCGCGAAGGCGTAGAAACAAGACTGTCATTCTGCTTGAATTTCCCACCTAATCTGCTTTGGGACGCCCAGTAGGGCGATCGAAGATAGTGCGCCAAAGGTTCTTTGGCCGCGGAATACCCGTCGAGTAGCCAGTTGTGTTTTAGGTCTAAATGGAAGCTAGGACGTTTAGGACACATTGGCTGGGAATTTCGAAGGGGAAATAGGAATTAGCAGCATCGATTTCAAATCGTCGAGGTCCAAGAAAGGATTTTTTGTGAAAAACACACACATTCGTAGTTTCATGCTTCTTGTCCTGATGCTAACGGTCGGTTTGCTGGCCGTGTCCTCTGCACATGCGGCGATCGCATTTGTGCAAGTCAACGCCGGAATGGCTTCAAGCGCCAGTTCCGAGGCGGTCGCCTTCAGCTCCAACACCACGGCCGGCGACATCATCCTGGTGGGGTTCGATTTCGCCAGCGGGCCGTCCTTTTCTTCAATTGCCGATACGCAGGGGAACACGTTCAACGAAGTCGGCAGTCAGTTGACCACTCCGGCTGGATCCAAAAGCCGGCTCTATTACGCCAGCAATATCAAGGGCGGCGCGGACACGGTGACTGTCCATACTACGGCCAGCGCCAGTTTTATCAAGGTGCAGGTGATTGAATACTCGGGCGTGAGCACAACCACTCCGATCGATATACAAGCCGGCGCCACGGGCAGTGCCGGTTCCGCTTCCGCCGGCGGACAGACGACAGTCGCCAACGACTGGATCTTCGGCTTCCTGGCCAGCGACGGTACCGGTTCAGCGGGTGGGGGCTTCAACTCCCGCTCGGCCGCAAACGGCAACGTACTCCAGGACGATGCGGCCGCCGCACCTGGCTGGTATTACGCCTCTGGTTCCTCCACGAGCGGCTGGTCCATGCAGATGGCCGCTCTCGAACAGGCGGGCACCTCCACCGAGGCGTATGTTTGCTCCACATCCTCCGCGAGCGGCAACTGTGGATCGTACGGCGACACGGACGTCACCGATAATGCCGGCGGCAACGCCAATGTCCAGAACGATGTCTGGGACCCCCAAACCGGATGGTCGCAGACGCTATACACGGTCTCCGAGGGGATATGGTGGGTGACGGCCAACATGGAATCGGGCTATGCGGGCGTGCAATCGTACCCCGACACGGATATCCTGTTCAGCAATTGGTCGCCGAGCGCCAACCCCACAATCAGCAGCTTCTCCTATATGTTTTCCTCGTTTGTGAGCACAGTGCCAACCACCTCCGGCACCATCGAGGATTCCGGCTACGA
>JBEKXX010000076.1:0-15234 GCA_049511595.1 Occallatibacter sp.
GAGGCGGAGCGGAGCGGAAATTGGCTTTGAGCCGGACGGGATCGAATCGCAACGGCAGATCGCCGGGGATTTCTAGGCCGAGCTGTTCGACGCGGGGGAAGAGCTCGGCGTCGGCGTCGCGGAAAAAGTAGATGGACTGCATGGGGTCGCCGACCACGAAGCAGGTGCGCCCTTCGCGTTCGGGCCAGGCGGCGATGAGGCGCCGGAGCAAATCGTGCTGGCGGCGGCTGGTGTCCTGGAATTCGTCGACCAGAAGGTGACGGATGCCGTCGGCGACGGCGAGCGCCGCCTCGGTAGGGAGTCCATCTTCGCCTTTGAGCACATTGAGCGCGATCTGAGCGACCTCGGTGTAATCGGCGGAAGCCGACTCCGCGAAGACCACTTTCAGCTCGGCGGCGGCGCGGCGGAGCAGCGTGAAGCAGGCGCGGACGATGGACCACTCCTCGCCGGTGTAATGGGCCAGGGCGGGATCGCCGGGATTGGCGCGCGCGAGCGGACGCTCAAGACGCTCGCGGAGGGCCGGCCAATCGGAATCGCTGTCGAGGACAAAGTCGTGCATCCAGCGATCGCGGTCCTTGAGCATAGCGACGAGCTGGTTCTCGGTTTCCTGCCAGTTGTTGTCGCGCCAAAGCAAAAGAGTCGCGATGGCCTCGCTCAGAGGTGTGTTTTCGTTTCCGATCTGCTCGAGGGTGCGCCGCGCGGCGCGGCGGTAGAGCTCGTCGGGCTGTGCGGCGATGTCTAGGCCGCCGCCGAGACTGGAAAGGAGCGGCTGCTGCAATGCGAGGTCGCGGCAGAACGAGTCGATGGTCTGGATGCGGAGCTGCGCGGGAAGATCGAGGAGGTTCCATCTCAGTTTCTGCGAGTGCTCAAGCGCATGCCGGGCGATCGGGTCGGGTTCGTCCTTTCGGAGTTCGTCGAGAATGCGATTGCGCATCTCTGCGGCAGCGGCGGTGGTGAATGTGATTGCGACCACCTGGCCGGACTCGTCCACCTCGGCGAGCAAACGAAGAAATCGCTGTGTAAGCAGCGTGGTTTTTCCCGAGCCGGCGGGTGCGCGCACGAGGATCGAGCATCGCGGATCGAGCGCCTTGTCGCGCTCTACCTGGTCGGGCGGCGGGGTGCGCGGCTGTGGGCTAGGCATCGGCGGCCTCCTCGCCGTTCTCGCCGGGTTGCGGCGGATGCTCCTGAATGCGGCAGAGCGCGTACAGTCGGCAATGCTCGCAGGTGTTCGGATAGTCGCGCGGATCCGCGACGGCACGGCCGGAGAGGAACTCGACTGCGAGCTGTTCAATGCAGGCGCGCCAGGCGGTAACCTGTTCCGTTGTGAGCGGCTTTCTTACTAAATTGGAGTTTCCGCTGATTTTGCCGCGCAGAGTTGCTTTTGCATCGCGAACTCGCCCGGCAAATTCCGTCTCTCCCGTACGGACTTTGGCAAAGACGAGGCCGCCGAGTTGTTCGGGCGGCCCATCGAGAGCGAAGCAGGCGTAGAGCGGCAATTGCACATCGTCGGGCCGAGGGAGTTCCCAATCTTTCGGCGAAACATTGCCGGATTTGTAATCGATGACGAGGAGCGAGCCGTCGTTGAAGCGGTCGATGCGGTCGAGGCGCAAGTGAAGCATGAGGCCTGCGATGGACGCGGCGGTCTTCTTCTCTGTTTCAGCGACGGTGAAGGGCAGACGCGTGGATTCGAAGCGGAGCCATTCGGTGACGAGATCGACGAGGCGCGTTTCTTCGAGCTCCAGATATCTTGGGGGCATGCACTCGCGCGCGCGCGAGGGCATGCTTGTTTGGGAGACGCGGCGCACATGGCTCTCGACGAAGGCAGGAAGGTCTGTCAACGCGAGGAGTTCCCGATGGGAGCGAATGCCAGCAGGCGGGCCAGCCCAGATGGAGTGCAGAACCTCATGAAGAAGCGAGCCGCGTTCGAGGGCGGTGAGGCCAGCTTCGGCTGGATCCCACGATTGCGCGCCGAGACGAGCGGTGGCGAAGGCCTTGAAAGGGCACTGGGACTGCGCGGTGAGAACGCTGGACCCGCCCGGCGCGCCGCCGGCAGGGAAGGGAAGTTTGCTCGAGTCCTGGAAGCAGACGGTGAGCGGTAGAGGGGCGGTTGGAATGACGAGCTCCGAAGGCAACGGCTGCGGCGCACCGGCAATTTGCGCGACAAGCCGCGACGGGCGCGTGTCGACGCCATCGCGCTGGTGCGGGACGCTGAAGTAAACTTCGGGCGCGGAGGCGAGCAGGCGGCGCGTGGTGGCGGCAGCAAGGTCCCAATCGAGCTGCGGCGAGGCGTGAGGCATTCCGGCCTGACGCTGAACGGCGAGAGGAAGCAGGGGATGCGTGACGCCGCGAGACGGCCACGAGTCTTCGTCGGCGCCGAGGAACCAGATGGCGTCAGCGTTGAGGCCCGCGGACTCGGCGGGTCCGGCGATCAAAATGGGCGCGTCCCGCGACTCGGGCGCGAAGAGCGATTCGCTGACGGCCTGGTCGAACGCGGCAAGGAATTCTTTCCAATCAACGCGGCGTCCGTCGAAGCCCAGCGAAGCGCAGTCGTCCACAGTCTGCCGCCAGCGGCGATGGGCCTGAAATTCGGCGCTTGTGAGCGGACTCGCTCCGGGCCAGCCGGCAAGTTGAAGTAACTGGGGCGTGAGCTCAGCCCACGCTAGTGGAGTTTGCAGGCGGCGCGCGGACTCCTGCAACCGGCTCTGGGCCTGCGTGATGCGCGCGACCCATGAGGCAGACAGTTCGGCTCCCGGTTTCTGGCGAAGGAACTCCGCGAGCAGCCAGCGCGTTCGCTGCAAATTGCGGTGGCGAAGGGCCTTCACGAAGGCAATGAGCGTGCGAGATTCGTCAGCTGACGCGGCGGCCTTACCCGTGGATAGCAGCCAGTCGAGTTCGTGCTCGCCGATCGGACCATCGAGCCAGTGGAGCAGCAGACCCGCGCTGCGCGCCAAGGCGATTTGGGCGAGCGGCACGCCAAGCGAAAACTCGAAGAGCGCGGAGGAAGCGGCCGCGCTGCCTTCGGGTTGCGCAAAGCGGAGAAAGGCGCGCTCGATTTCGCCGCGGCGCTTGGGCACATCCTGCGTGACGACGAGCAGCCGCGCATGGGGATTGGCGGCGAGCCGGCGCTTGCACCACAGGGCGCAGGCGGCAAGTTCTGAGGACGGATCGGCGGCCTGGTGAAATTCAATTTGCGCTGCGGTTTCGCCGAGAGGCGCTTCGCTCCAGTCTCCCCAGGCTGTAAAGAGCGCCTGCTGCGTGGGAACCATGCGATCGAAACCGGCGAGCAGGAGCGGCGGGCGCGCGGAGGCGTCCGCTTCGAGCATAGGGATCAATTCGAGCGGGAGGCGCGCGGAGGCGATCAGATTGCCGGTGCGGCAGATTTCATCGAAGGCCGCGAGCCACGCGCTGAAGGCCGCGGCGTCCCGGTCCCAGCCGATGCGCGCCTTCTCGTTCAGCAGCGTTGGACAGTAGGCGCAAAGCAGGTTGTGCGCCTCCATGGCCAGGCTGGCCAGGCGATCGCAGGCGCCCGCGAGCCACGCGGTTTCCTGCGCGCTGGCGGCGGCAATCCCTGCCCAGAGCGATTGCTCTTGCAGTGGGTTCAGGACGATGCGGCCGTCGAGGCTGCGCTCGTTCCAGGCTGTGCGGACAAAGCATTGCCAGTCTTGAACGTTGGGAGCGGGCCAGGCGGTGAGCCCCTCGGCGCGCCGGGCGCGATGAAAGGCCGCCGTAATGGATCGAGCGGCACGCTCGCTGGCCGTGACCACGAGTCCGCCGCCGCGCAGCCACGCATCGATCGCGGATGAAAGTTCACGGTTCACAGTTCGTAGTTCGCAGCCTTACGCCTAAGGATACCTCTGGTGGGGCTCACCGCTCGCCGATCGCTGCGAACAGAGAACGATTCTCTAAAAACCAAGAGAAATGAAAGAAAAATCCGCGTCCTCATGTGGTCAGTCCACCGGTTGTACACTAAGTTTGTGATGCGCATCTCCCTCGCAAGCTGTCTTCTTGCCATTGCCGCTCTGGCCGGATGCCATTCCAGCTCAACTTCAGGATCTCAAGCCCCGGCGAGTTCATCGTTCGCGGTGTATCACCTTCGCGGGAAGATCGTTTCCACCGATGTCGCACACGGAATCGTGGTCGTGGACCACGAGGCCATTCCGGGGTTCATGGATGCGATGACCATGCCCTACCAGCTCAAGGACCCCAGCATCGCCAGCGACCTGCACCCGGGCGACACGATTACGGCGGATGTGCTGGTGTCGAAGAGCGCTGAGGAAACGGTGGTGCTGGACCACATTGTTGTGATTGCGCAGGCCAAGCCGGATTACAAACCAGCGGTGTTCTATCACGTGCCTGCGCCGGGCGACGTGGCGCCGGATTTCAAGCTGCGCAACCAGGATGGGCGCGCGATTCATCTGGAGCAATTTCGGGGCAAGGCGCTGCTGGTGACCTTCATTTACACACGCTGCCCGTCGCCCAATTTCTGCCCGCTCATTACGCACTACTTTGCCGCGATCGATCGCCAGTTAGCCGCAAGTCCGGCGCTTTATGCCAAAACGCACCTGCTTTGCGTGAGCTTCGATCCGGAGCACGACACACCGGCGCGGCTGCGCGCCTACGGCGCAGAGTACATCGGCAGCGAGGCAAAGAACGCGTTTGCGCATTGGGATTTTGCCGTGCCGACGAAGCCGGAGCTTTTGGAAATGGCGAAGTTTTTCGATGTAGGCATCACGTACGGCGCCGACGACACGATTACGCACACGCTTTCGACCACATTGATCGACGCGCGCGGCAAGGTGGCGCAATTTTATCCGGGCAACGAGTGGACGCCGGAACAGGTGATGGCGGATGTGAAGAAGGCAGCTTCTAGCTCCTAGCTTTTAGCTCCTAGCCTTTTCGCGCGGCTGCGAAATACTGATCCTACACGGAGGGGCGGGCGGTAAAGCAAGTTATTGAAACGTTGAACATCTGAATGGAAAGCAAGAGGTGCACGATGGAGTACGGATTGAATATTCGCAAGGATGGAGAGTTGGATTTTCTGGCATTGGGGGCGTTGGTGCACCGGCTCGATCCGGGGATCATTCCCTTTCGCAAGGCGACTGAGTGCAAGATTCACGTGAGCGGAGGCGAGTTCAATGTGGCCGCCAACCTCTCCGATTGTTTCCGGATGAAGACGGCCATCGTGTCGGCGATGGTGGATTATCCCATCGGCGACCTGATTGCGGAGCGCGTGCGCGCCATGGGGCCCACGCCGATTTACAAGCACTTTGAGCACAATGGCGCAACGGGCCCGAACATGGCAACGGTTTACAGCGATCGCGGCGCGGGAGTTCGGCCGCCGGTGGTGTTCTATAACCGCGCCAATGAAGCCGGCGCAATGCTGAAACCGGGCGACTTCGACTGGAAAGCGATCTTCGCCGGCGGTGTGCGGTGGGTGCACTCGGGTGGAATCTTCGCCGCGCTGTCGTCCACCACGGCTCCGCTGGTGGCGGAGATGATGAAGGCCGCCAAGGAAGCGGGCGCGGTAACTTCGTTCGACCTGAACTTTCGCGAAAAGCTGTGGAAGATTTCGGGCGGCGCGGACAAGGCCGTAGAGACGATCGCGACAATCGTGAAGAACGTCGACGTGCTGATCGGCAACGAAGAGGATTTGCAGAAGGGCCTGGGCATTCCCGGTCCGGATGTCCACGCAAAGTCAAAACTCGATCCCAGCGTCTTCTTTGCAATGATTGACAATGTGGTAAAGAAACATCCTCACGTAAAGATCGTGGCGACGACGCTGCGCGAGGTGCACTCCACGAACCGGCATAGCTGGAGCGCAGTGGCGTGGATCGACGGCAAGACCTATGTCGCGCCGACAGCGGAACTTGACGTGGTGGATCGCGTGGGAGGCGGAGACGGCTTTGCGGCGGGGTTCATCTACGGGCTGCTCACTGGCGAGAAACCCGAGGACGCGCTGAAGCTGGGCTGGGCGCACGGCGCGCTGCTGACCACGTTCATCGGCGATACGACGATGTCTACCGTGGAGCAGGTGCGCGCGTTCGCGAAAGGCGGATCGGCGCGAATTCAACGGTGAGGACAGTGATCAGTGGTCAGTGATCAGTGATCAGTTCGCAATGCAGAGGCGTGCAATCGCCAAATTTGAATGGCTGCCGGCCATTCGATTCGCACACCGCCAACTGATCACTGACCACTGATCACTGACAACTGCGAACTGATATTCTTGCCATGCGAAGGCTTGGAGGCCAGGCATGGCGAAAGTCACTATTGTTTTTGGAGTTCTGCTGGTTGCTCTCGGGCTGGTGGGTTTCTTTGGCACGGGCAGCGCGCATCCCACGGCGCTCATTCCCGCGTGGTTCGGCCTGGCGCTCGGCGTGGGCGGCTTTCTCGCCATCAGCCCCAGCGAAAGCCGGCGCAAGCTATTCATGCACATCAATGTGACCGTTGGGCTGCTGGGCCTCATCGGCTCTGCAGCGGAAGCCTTGCGCGGCTATGCCAGCGCGAGGGCGGCGGGTCTGGAGCCGGATCATATCGCGCTTGCGGCCAAGCTCACGATGGCGTGCCTGCTGCTGATCTACGTGAATCTTTGCGTGCGCTCATTCATCCAAGCACGCAGATCGCGTAAGGAATAATGCATGGGGACAATGCGCGGCGGAATAGGGATGGGCATGCGCGCCGAGCGCTCGCCGCATGGCCGCGGAGGGCGCGCGGCTCAATCCGATCTGCCAAAGCGCAAGCCGGATCTGAAGAGGATTTGGCCTGAGATTTGGGCTCTGGTATCGCCGCGCAAGGGCCTCATTCTCGCCGGGCTTGTGCTGATGGCCATCAATCGCGTGGCCGGCCTGGTGCTGCCGTTCGTCTCCAAGCCGCTGCTAGACAAAGTGCTGTCTCCGCTGCATCCGCATCCCGAGATGCTGCCCCGCATCATCGCCGCGGTGCTGACGGCCATGGCGGCGCAGGCGCTCACGTCCTATTCACTCACGCAACTGCTCTCCAAGGCAGGCCAGCGTTTGATTGCCGAAATGCGCTGCCGGGTGCAACGGCATGTAGGCCTGCTGCCGGTGGCCTATTACGACGAGAACCGCACCGGAACGCTCGTGGCGCGCATCATGACCGACGTGGAAGGCGTGCGCAACCTGGTGGGTACCGGCTTGGTTGAGTTCTTGGGCAGTTCGCTTACCGCGGTGCTCACTTTCATTTACTTGATGGTTCTGAGCACCAAGGTCACACTCACCGTGTTCTCCATGCTGGGCGTTTTCGTCTTCTTTCTGCGGTACGGATTCAAGACCATTCGCCCCATCTTCCGCGAGCGCGGCAGGATAAACGCGGAGGTGACGGGCCGGCTGACGGAATCGCTGGGCGGGGTGCGCGTGATCAAGGGCTATCACGCCGAAGAGCGCGAGGCCAGGGTCTTTTCCGGCGGCGTGGAGCGGCTGCTGGAGAACGTGATGAAGTCGCTGACTATGACCAGTATTCTCTCGTCGGCGTCGACGTCGGTTCTAGGAATTGTGTCGGGGTGCGTGATGTGGCTGGGCGGGCACGATGTGCTGAGCCATACCTGGACCGTGGGAACGTACTTCCAGTACAACATGTTTCTGGCTTTTATGATCGCGCCGGTCTTTCAGATCGTGAATATCGGCACGCAGTTGACCGAGGCCTTTGCCGGGTTGGACCGCACGCGCGAGATCATGGCCGAGCTCGAAGAGAACCAGACACCGGGGCGCACGGTAAAAATGCTGTCCATTGAAGGCACGGTGCGCTTTGAGAATGTGGAGTTTGCCTACTCGCCGGAGAAACCGGTGCTGCATGGAATCAGTTTCACGGCCGAGCCGGGAACGGTGACGGCGCTGGTGGGTTCGTCGGGTTCGGGCAAGTCGACGATTATCAGCCTGCTCTGCGCCTTCCATACGCCTGTCGAAGGCCTGGTGCTGGTCGACGATGTGGATCTGGCAACGGTAGACCTGAACACGTACCGCTCGCAACTGGGCGTGGTGCTGCAGGAGTCGTTTCTCTTCGACGGCACGATCCGCGAGAACATTCTGTTTTCGCGGCCGGATGCCAGCGAGGGGCAGTTCCAGTTCGCCTGCCGTACGGCGTGCGTCGACGAGTTCGCCGAGCGCTTTCCGGAGGGTTACGAGACCATCGTGGGCGAGCGCGGGGTGAAGCTGAGCGGCGGGCAGCGCCAGCGGTTGTCCATCGCGCGCGCGCTGCTGGCCGAGCCGCGCATTCTCATTCTCGACGAGGCAACCAGCTCACTCGATTCCGAGTCAGAGGCGATGATCCAGAGCGGTCTCGCGAAGCTGATGCAGGGGCGCACGACCTTCGTCATCGCCCACCGGCTGTCGACCATCCGGCGCGCCGACCAGATTCTGGTTGTGGAGCAGGGCCGCGTGGTCGAGCGCGGCAATCACGCCGCGCTGTTTGCGCTCGGCGGCCGCTATTACGACCTCTACACCCGCCAGCACGGCCTGGAAGCCAATCTGTTTCTGGCGCCGGGCGAGGGCGATGAGATCGAAGAGGTCGAAGACGGAGAAGTATAGCTAGGCAGGCAGCCGCCGGGTCTTCGGCCTGGTCTTAAGGTTCAGCGCCACCGCGGCGCGTATGAGATCCTTCAGGGCCGCCTCGTCGACCTTGTCGCCCTCGTGGATGTCGATGGCGCGCCTTACATTCCCGTCAAGACTGGAGTTGAATAAACCTGCCGGGTCTTTCAACGCGGCTCCCCTGGCGAAGGTCATCTTCACGACGTTCTTGTAGGTCTCGCCCGTGCAGACGATGCCGCCATGGGACCAGACGGGCGTGCCCGGCGACGTTCCCTTGGCCCACTTCCACTCTTCCACGATCTCAGGGTCTGCTTCGTGAACGATTGCGCGCACCTTCGCGAGCGTCTTCCCGCGCCAGTCCCCAAGCTCGTTGATCCTCGCGTCGATGCATGCAGAGGCAGATTCAACCGGGATGGGCTTTTTCATGGCCGGCTCCAGTTCTCGCACCTATTTTCGCTGCTCTCAGCGTAACGTGCAACCTTTGAAAGTATCCGAATCGCCGATGAAAAGCCCGTCTCCGACAAGCGCGTTTGCCGCCGCCGCAAGGAGAAGTACGAGAGCCCCAGAGCAGGCCGGCGACCGTTCAGCCCGCCGAGGCCCATGCGTTTCACCAGTTGACGAGCGTCCCATCATTTGAGAAGCTAAAGATGGACCCATAGAACGAAACAGAAAATCAACATGCGAGACACAACTCCCCAAGGCACCTACAAAGTTCAGGCACTGGATCGGGCATTTGCCGTACTGGATCTGCTCGGTGAAAGCGAAACGCCGCTCGGCCTGGCGCAGGTGGCCGCCTCACTGCAGTTGCACAAGAGCACGGCGCACCGCTTTTTGATGGTTCTGGAGCGGCACCGCATGGTCGAGCGCACCACCAACGGAAAATTCCGCCTCGGCCTCCGGCTCTTCGACCTTGGCAACCGCGCCATTGAACAGTACGACCTGCGCGACCGGGCCCAGCCGCACCTGCGGCGGCTGGTGGCCGAAACCGAAGAGACGGCGCACCTGGCTCTGCTGGAAGCGGCGCGCGTCATTTACATCGACAAGATCGAGCCCACGCGCGCGGTACGCATGATTACGCGCATCGGAGCCAGCAATCCCGTGCATTGCACTTCAGTGGGCAAGGCGATCCTGGCATTTCTGCCTCCGGAGCGCGCCGCGGAGGTTCTCCGCCGCATCCGCTTCGAGCGGATGACGCACCGCACAATTTCTACACTCGAAGCCTTGCGCGCGGAGCTTGAAAAAACCCGCCGCCGGGGCTATGCCGTGGACGACGAGGAATTGGAGGAAGGGCTGCGCTGCATTGCCGTTCCGGTGCTGGATGCGCAGCGGCTGCCGGTAGCGGCGGTGAGCGTGTCGGGGCCGTCGTTCCGCGTGACGGCGGCGAAGTTGCCCTCCATCGCCAACCATTTGCTGCAGTGCGTGCGCGGCATTTCAATGGATATGGGGTACATGCCCTCCGGGCGCGGCGCAAGGGCCGTCGCGAGCGCCTGATCCGGGCCGCCACTACAGATTTCCCCGGTTCTCCGCGCATCCCTGAGCGCACGCATTTCTGATACACTCATGAATGTTGCCGCCGCGTGGATGCGCCGCTTCAGTCGCGTTGAAAAACCGGCCATGCGCGCAGCGGACAGCCCTCCGGGGCGCGGAAATGCGAGACTCCCAGGGCCGCATTACCGCTACACGGATTTTCCTTGGGGACGTAGCTCAGTTTGGTTAGAGCGCTGCCCTGTCACGGCAGAGGTCGCGAGTTCGAGTCTCGTCGTCCCCGCCATCAATCAGTTGGTTCCACGGTTGATGGCGGTTCCCAAAGCGTTCCATTCTTCCATCGATGCAATCTTCATCGCTTCGCCGTCGATGGATGCCATCGAACGGGCAGGGCTACTGAAATGCTTGGCTCAGGGCCATGGGATCGAAGCCCGAAAGGAATCTCTGCGCCTCAGCGGTAAGGGCGCTTTGGACCGCGGCCTTCGGCGCATCCGAATGCAACCGATCGATGCGAACCATGATGGGAACCGGATGCGCGCCCGACGCGGCAAGCTCGCTGATCCGCGGCTTGAGAACGATGAAGCTGAACCGGCTACGCGAGGTTAGCTGCTGCGACTGAGAACAAGACCCCGGAGTGCAGACAACGTTCACCACAATGCTGTCGGTAACTCCATCGCTGTAAAACCCGGTGCTGAGCACGACGGATTTTCCCTGCGCGGTGACGAATGGCAGGGTCGTAAGAAGTTCGGGTTGCAGGCCGCGCGCCAGCCAGCACGAATTCGGATCGTGAAAGTAGGCAGCCGGCGCAACCCAAACGGCAAGGATCGTCTCGTCCGATCCGGGCGCGGAATACGCTCCGCTTTGCACAAGCGTTTTGCCGGCGACTTGCTCGTACCAGGCGCGGGTAAGCGCAAAGCCGCCTATCTGCTTCGGGAAGCGGGCGAGGGATGCGGCCGACGATAGATTTGAGGCCAGCGCCGGTTGCCGCGATCGAAGCGCCGAGGAGGGCAAGGCAAGAACCGCCAGCAGCGCGACTGCGAATGCCGCGCACTTCAGGAAGAGATTTCGAACGCGCGGCAGAGGCGCTTCGCCGGCAGGCGCGAGATTCGCCGCAGCCGGGTTCTGTTGCTTCTGGCGCGCGAGCCGCAGAAAAAGCAGGATCGCCACCAGGAACAGACAGGATCCAATCGCATAGTCCGCCTGTTTGGCCGCGCCCTCGAGAGCGGGATGACCAAGGGCGATCCGGTAATAAACGACGAGAACGCAGAGCCGGATGAAGTTGAAGAGATAGCCCAGCAGGACTCCGCCGATCACATACGCGGCCCACCTGCGAAAGGAAACACGCTTGAGATAGCCGAGCACCAGCGCCATGTATCCCAGGGCAACCGCGCCGCGAATGCCATCGCAGCCGGGCGCGATAAACATGCCGAAGTCCGGCGAGAACATGAGGCGCAGTTGCGGAGTTGCCGGCGCAAAATGGATCAGCGTAGCAAAGGAACGCGCGACGCGGGCCGAGATGTTTTGCAGCGGGATATCGACCATGCTGCTGGAAAGAATGGGCACCGGCTGGGAAAGCAGCAGCAGCCCCAGCGGAAACCATGCCTTGCGCCACACGCGCGCGCCGGCAAACAGCAGGACAACGCCACTGCCATAGACATAAACAGGCAGCGACAGCGGAATGAGAGAAACCAACGCTCCTCCGCCGACGACGAAGAACAAGGCGCTCTCGCGAATCAAGCTGAGGATGAATGAGAGCCCGATCGCCAGCAAGCCCCACCATGTTCCGCGCATCTGCCAGCCGTTTTGCCGCCAGACGCGGAGGGTGAGCGCAATGCTCACGGGAGGAATCAGCATTCCGATCGAGCGCAGGGGATCGGTCGTCCAGCAACTCCAAAGCAATGCGATCTCGCGATAAATTCCCAGGCAGCCGGCCGCCGCGAGAATGGCGATGCAGCACCACAGCGCAAGGAGCGGCGCGGTTGGCCTGCTGGATTCCAATTCTGGTTCCAGCTCTGACTCGACAGGAGCCGGTGACTCGATCTCCAGATTTTCCGCCATGAGTGCTGCCAATCCTTTGCTGGATATCATCGCATCTCGCCGCTCTACGGCGTTTGCGGCGGACCAGCCATTGGAGTTTTTACGGGCGCTGCGATCCCGATAAACTGCGTGAGCGTATTCTTGCCGGAGTTCGACACCCAGATGCTTCCGCTGGCATCGATGGCAAGACTATAGGGTTCGAGCAGGGAAGCGTCGGCGCCAAACCCGCTCGACGGCGAGAGGAAGGTTCCTGACGCGGAGCTGGAGGCGCCGTCAATCTCAGAAAGGGAGCTGCCCCGGTAGTTGGCGACCCAGACCGTCCCGGCGCCGTCGATCGCGATTCCTTGAGGGCGATCCACCCCTCCGCCCTTGGCGGCATCCAGTTCCAAGGTTCCGCATGTATTCACTTCGCTGATGCTGTTGCCGTAGAAATTCGCGACCCAGACGTTGCCGTTCCGGTCCGTGGCAATGCCGGACGCTCCGTTGCAATTGCAGTCGTAGTTGGTCACCTGTGAGCCATCCGCTGAGATTTTGGTGATGGGGACTTCGCCGGCCTGGTTGGCCACCCAGGCGTTTTGATTGGCATCGATTGCCAGCGCGACGGGGAATGCAAGGGACGCGCCACCCCAGCCGCTGGAGCTCGAAACCGGTAGGCCGGAGCTGTCCAACAGCGTGACCTTTGAGTCGCCATAGTCGGCAAACCAGATATTGCCGCGCATGTCAGCGGCGACCGCGATGGGAAAGTCGATACCGCCGCCGGTGAGTCCGGACGCAATCGCTTGTCCTGAAGGGCTCAGCTCGGTCACATTGCCGAGCCCGTTGTTCGCGGTGGTTTGCTCGTTGGCGATCCAGACATCGCCCGCGCTATCCAAGGCCATGCCGTAGGACTGGTTGATGCCGGAACCGGTGATCCCGTCAGGGAAGATGGCAGCGCCGAGGGGAGAAAACTCCGACACGGCGTTGAAGTAGCTTGAGACCCAGACATCTCCGGACGCGGCTATGCCGACTGTGGTGGGCAGGTCCATGCCTCCACCCGAGACCGTGTTATAGAGCATCCAGTCGGGAGGCGCCGCAGTGAGGGCCGGAGAGAACACGGCGCTGCTCGCGGCCAGGGCGTATATGGCCGCAGCGTTGTTGCCGGGAGAGTGCGCAATATTGAGCGCGGCATCCAGCGTGTTGGAGGGAACAACGCTGCCCGCAGTTGCGGCGTTAAAGAGCGAAGCGCAGGAGTCGCCGCCGGAAGATCCGGTGCAGGAGGCCAGCGCATTGGCCAGCGTGTTCAGCTTGCCGGTGGGCACGGTAAGCGTGGAGGGAATGCCCGATCCCGGCGAAGCGCCAGTAGCTGCATTCGCCAGGCTATTGGCCGTGAGGAAGGCGTTATCCAGCCCCGTTGTGTTGGTGCAACTGGCGCCCACATTGCCGCCGCTCGACATAAACGGAGCCAGCGCCCAAACGGAGGCCGCGGTTGTGACTTCGTTCAGGACGAAGGAGCCGCCGGCATTGACGCTGCCGCAGGGGCCAAGTGCGGCCATGAGCCAGAGAGAGGAATTGGCCGCTGAGGCTGCGCCTGGCTGGCCGCCTTTAGAGATCAGATAGACAGGCGTCTGCGCCGAGGGACAGGCGTATCCGGCGGGAACCGTAAAGCTTCCATCGGCGCCAGTGAGCACAGCGGCCGGCAGCAGCGGCGTCGGCGCGGAGCCGTTGCCGCTGTTCCCCGCAGCATACAGTCGCACGGACGCCTGGCTCACAGTCTGCGAAGCGGCAAGGACTTTTCCGTTGAAGGATACTCCCGCCACGGGAGTTCTTGCCGGACACGATACCGGCGTGCTGGAGCTGGAACTGGCGCTGCAACTCCCGCCCGGCGAGCCAGGGGGAGAAATGCCGCCGCCGCAACCGCCCAGGGCAGCCAAAGAGAATGGAACCGAAAACAAGAGAAGAATACGCGGAAGCTTCACGGCCGCATTCACCATTCTAAGAACGGGCAGGATCGGCTCGCATCTCGAAAGCTACCTCTTGCGGCTGCGCGCCGCCCGTACACTCGCTGCCAGCGCGCCTAGGCCGCCCACAAGCGCCAGTACGATGGTCGGGTCTTCCGGCGAATCTTCGCATCCGGTCTGCGCGCGCAAGGGAACAGCAACGGCGGCCAGCATTAAGGCCAGGAGAAGACTGCAGCGGCGAATCATACGGGTCTCCTTCCCTTCATCGACGAGCGGTCGGCGCAAATACAGCCGCTCCCGTGTGGCAAACTCCACGGCAATTGCCACTAGAATACACGGAAAGCTGCCTGGGATTGGTATTCCTCGAAAGGGTGATACCAGAACAGTCACTTGCAAGGCCGCCTGAGGAGGGCCGAGCCGGGTACGATACCCGTTTGTTTCGTTCCAGGTGCGCTCGCGCGCCGGCAGACTGGATGCTGTGCAGAAGTGTGCTGAATCTTCCTGGGGCTGCACTCAAACGGGCGGCTTGGGACCCTCCTGCGACCGGATGAAACGCCGCACGAAGCCGTTCAACGATTGGCAGCGCTCGAGCGATCGAAGATATGGCCCATCTTTTCCTGCTTCGTCCGCAGATATCGTTCGAAGGTCTCCTGCGATTCGACCTCGGCCGACACGCGCTCCGTCACGGTGATTCCCGCCGACTCCAGCGCGGCCACCTTCTCGGGGTTGTTCGTCATCAGCCGCACCCGCGAGATGCCCAACAGCTTGAGCGCCTCGGCGGCCAGCTCGTACGCGCGGCAATCCGCGGCGAAGCCCAACTCCTCGTTTGCCTGCACCGTATCGAGCCCCTGATCCTGCAATTCGTAAGCCTTCAGCTTGGCCATCAAGCCGATTCCGCGGCCCTCCTGCTGCTCATAGAGCAGAATGCCCGCGCCTTCTTCGGCGATCTTCGCCAATGCCAGCTCCAGTTGCAGACGGCAATCGCAGCGCAGCGATCCGAAGACGTCGCCCGTGAGGCACTGCGAGTGAATGCGAACCAGCGGCGGAGCGGAGTGCACGTCGCCCATCACCAGCGCGACCAGGCCCTCGATGGTTCGGGCCGGTTCGCAGCCGGGTTGGCCTTCGGTCCGAATGCCTT
The DNA here is from genome assembly GCA_049511595.1 of Occallatibacter sp. Taxonomy (GTDB): domain Bacteria; phylum Acidobacteriota; class Terriglobia; order Terriglobales; family Acidobacteriaceae; genus Telmatobacter. Next base: position 15,138 of record JBEKXX010000076.1, read on the forward strand.
CGAAGCCCAGAATGCGGAAAGGTCCCCAGCGCGTGGGAAAGTCCGCTTCGGCGATCCGCTTTACGCTCTCGAATCCCATGCTTCCATTCTACGAGGC